>FR895561.1:0-8891 GCA_000434435.1 Firmicutes bacterium CAG:475 | reverse complement strand
TGAGCGTCGTGGAGCTTCAAAATGCGGACGGACTTCTCGACTCGCTCACAGTCGGCGACGTCGTGGACACCGATAAGCCCGGCACGTCAAAAGCGATAATCGCTCTCAAAGATTGCAAAATCACCGAAATCGGCACGAAAATCAACACTCTCAAAATCGACGAACTCATCGATATAAACGACGAATCCGCGCGTATTATGCAATCGCTCGCCGCAAGAGGCTGCACCCTCGACGACCTTGCAACTATTGCCGATTCGCTCACTATCGGTGAGGTTATGGACATCGAATACGACGCATACGTCGCAAGCGCGAGCGGCGCATACGTGCAAGACACGGTGTTTGTGGCATACAACAAATACGCTCACGATTTGTCTGAGTACACCCTCTATCAAAAAACCGCAAGCGGCGATTTCTCGGAGTATTCCGGCACGGTTGAAGACGGCGGCGAATATTACGTCGCAATCCCCAGATTCCGCCTATACAATCCCGATACCGACGCAGGACTTGCAAGATATACTCTTTCCTCCGAAGGTGCGACCGCTCTTGCTCTTCAACAAATGGCAAAAAGAGGTTACACCCTCAAAAACATCGGCAGCGAACTCAACACGATGTATTTCGACGAACTCGTGCGCATCAAAGAGGGCGACAGCGTGCTTATGAGAACTCTATCCACAAAGAACGCCACCCTCGACAACATAAGCGAGGTTGTCGATACACTCAAAGTGGATGAAGTTATCCAAATAGACGAAAGCTCCGCGCGTATTATGCAATCACTCGCCGCAAGAGATTGCCTTGTCAAAGATCTCGGCACGGTTGCGGACGAGCTTACGCTTGCAGAAACCATAGACGTTCAATTCTACAAATACACGCAAAACCTCAACGGAAAGTACGTCAAAGTGGTTGAAGAGGACAAATACGTTTATTGCGATGGCAACGCGTATTTCGACTCTCAACGCTTCACAAAGGAAGCGGACGGTAAATACGTCGAGGACGCAAACGGCAAGTTTGCTCACCCCTTCTACTTCACGCTTTACAATCCCGCAGAACATTCATCGACGCTCACAAGATACGACTGCGCAAAAGAGGACGCTTCCGATCCTAGCTACAATCCCTCGTCAAACGTCTTGCAACGCTTGGCATATTCCTCTTTGGGCGACTTTTCAAACGCTTTTTCAAGCCTTACGCTCGGTGACGTAATGGACATCGATATAGACTTGATGGTTAAGGACGAAACAAAGATTGACGGCACGTCTTACTTCTACTACGACGCGGCAAACAGCGTGTATATGCGCCAAAACGACGCGTTCGATCCGTCGTCCGTCGATGCGAAATATCAAAACTTCAAGGTCACCCTCGAGGGTGAAAGCTCCGCCGTCATCAAACGCCTTGCTTACGTCAAAGTGGACAACCTCTCTTCCGCAATGGAAGCGGTGATGAAAGATATGCTTCTTTCGGAGCTTATCGACGTGTATACTTACTCAACCGTAAATACCGTCGTAAACGACTATGGAACAAACAAACCTGCCGACAGCGAAATTTCAAACACGAATCGCTTTATCATCGCTCCCGTAGGCTCGGAAAAGGTGGACGGCGTTGAAAAACAATATACGTTCGTGTACGACAAAACCGGCAAATATATGAAGCGCGATTATCGTTTTGAAAAAGCCACGAATATTACGTTTACGGGTACTATGACTTATTCTTACGAGCAAATCACCGATTTGACCGACAGCGCAATCGCGGCAGGGAACCTCTATTACAAAGGCACAAAGGACGGAAAAACCGAGTATATCCACAACGTTGCGCTCTGCACTTACGTGATTGCCCAAAACACGAAACAAGACTATTCGACCGGAACTCTGAAATTTGTTCTCGACACCAATAAAATATATAAGAGAGTCGCGGGTTCGGAATACACGACGCATACGTACACGAACACCGCCGGTGATCTGTACGTGATAATAAACGGCACTTACGTACCGTACGATTCTTCAAACTACACGCATTATAGCAACGACGTTTATCGTCGCATCGACGGCACTTCTTACGTTGACGTTTCCTCCCCCGACGACGGCACGGGCTATTATAAACGTGCGGAAAGCGAAATATTGTTCTCAAAGCAATATTGCGAAAATATCTACGTCCCCACAAACGAAGAGTACGGTCAATTGTACGTCATCATCAACAACGAG
The DNA here is from genome assembly GCA_000434435.1 of Firmicutes bacterium CAG:475. GTDB lineage: Bacteria > Bacillota > Clostridia > Christensenellales > CAG-917 > CAG-475. The sequence goes on along the minus strand of FR895561.1, from coordinate 6,699 downwards.
CCCGTGAGATACGACATCAATTTGCACGACGCAAGTTTGCAAAGATACACTGCGGTTGTCGGCTACCTTGCCGTTGCAAACGAAGCGTACAACTCCTCGGACGAAGTGCACTACACAAATCCGCTCGACCACATCGCGGCAAGAGTTACCGTTGAAAACGAAAAGAGTGAAGCCGTACTCCGTATGCTTGCAAGAAAACAAATTACGATTTCGAATATCAACGACGTCATCAAAGAGGCAACAATAAGCGACCTTATGGATTTGACGGAAGGCAGCTTGTTCTACGACTTTAAAGACAGCAAGCTGGACAACCTCAGCCAAGACGTAGAACTCAAATTTACGACAATGACCATGGGTGAATTGCTCACCTATGCAAACATCGCGAATATCGAGCCGCAAGTCAAAACCGCAATCGAACCTATCACGCTCGAAAGTTTCTTCAAGAGCCTCACTTACAGCAAAACTGCAGGTATCGTCGTAGACCTCGAAAAAGCGTACGGTTACACCGCTTAATTTTAATCGCTAAACAACATAGCAAAAGCACCGAAAAATCGGTGCTTTTGTTTTTTAACTACATTATAAAAATCTGACTTTTTGGCAAAATATGGGTTTGATTTGTTGTTTTTGATTGTTTAAACCTTGTTTTATTGTTTTTCGGACAATTCCAACCACTCTTCTTCAAGGGGGGCGAGTTTTGCTTGAAGAGAGGATATTTGTTCCTCTATCTCGGCAATCTTGGTGTAGTCAGAATATACGCTTTGGTCGTTGTGCATGGTGTTTTGAAGAGAAGAAATTTGCTCATTGAGCGCGTTCATTTTTTCTTCCAGAAAACTTATTCTATGCGCTCTGCGCGCCGCTTCTTTGCTTTGCGATACGGGCTTTTCTTTTTTCTTTTCATCAACCGTTTTTACAAAATCGTTTGCAAAATCGCTTACTTGTTTTCTCGATTCGTAATCGGAATACTTGCCGTCGAAAAGTTCCGTTTTTCCGCCGTCGAAAACTATTAGCCTGTTGCAAACTCGGTTGATGAAATACCTGTCGTGAGATACCGTTATCACCGTGCCCGTGTAGTTTGAAAGCAATCTTTCAAGCGTTTCTTTGCCTATGATGTCCATGTGGTTCGTGGGCTCGTCGAGAATGAGAATATTCGGTTTTTTCCTCAAAATTTTGCATAGCGCAAGACGCACTTTTTCACCGCCCGACAAATCGCATATGCGCTTAAACACGTCGTCGCCGGACAGCATAAACGCACCCAATGCGCTTCTTGCCTCGGTGTTTGAAAGCATAGGAAATTCGTTCTGAAAGTCTTCTAACACCGTAAGCGTAGAAAAACTTTGAGTGGACGTTTGGTCAAAATACCCCACCTGCGCGTGCAGACCGAAAGTCGCGCTTCCGTCGAGTGCTTTAATTTTGTGCACGATAGTTTTCACAAGAGTGGATTTCCCGCAACCGTTTTGACCTATTATACCGACCTTGTCCCCACGTTTTATAATTGTATTTATTTGACCGAGCGGCTTGTCGTAGCCGAAAACAAGCTTGTCCAAAACAACCGCTTTTTCAACCGTTTCGCGCTCGGGCTGGAAGTTGGATTTGAAAGTTGCCGTGTCAAAGTTGCTCGGCGTGCCGACTTCGCCTATACGTTCGATTTGTTTGAGTTTTGCTTGCGCCATGGCGGCTTTGTTTGCCTTGTATCTGAATCTTTCAACAAGTGCGCTAAGCCTATCAATCTCTTTTTTACGCATAATCGAATCTTTGAGCGCCTTGTCGTACGCTTGCTGTTTTTGCGCCGTAAAAGAGGTGTAATTGCCCTGATACCTCTTTGTTTCGCCGTACTCGATTTCATATACGACATTTACGATTTTATCCAGAAACATACGGTCGTGCGACACTATCACGCAGGATTTTTTGTATGCGCAAAGATAGTTTTCAAGCCACTCGATAGCCTCCAAATCCAAGTGGTTGGTAGGCTCGTCCAAAAGCAAAACATCGGGTTTTGAAAGCAAAAGTTTCAAAAGTGAGATTTTTGTGCGCTGTCCGCCCGAGAACTCGCAAAGCGGTTTTTGCATGTCTTCGTTTGAAAATCCAAACTTCTTCACCGCCGTAAGATACTCTTTTTTGTAGGTATATCCACCCTCTCTCTCAAACTGCTCGCAAAGGCGAGAATATCGCCTTACGTTTTGGTCGCAAGAGTCTTTTTGTAAATCTTCAAGCGCGCTTTCCATGTCTTTTTCGATTTTTATAAGGGACGAATACGCATCCAATATCTCGTCGAACATGGTTTTGGCCTTGTCGTCGTTGCTTGTCTGTTTCAAAAATCCGATAACGGGATTGCCGCTCGTGAAAATTCCGTACGGCGCGTCATCCTCGCCTTTTTGATACTCGACTTCTTCCGTAAGCACTTTAAGAAGCGTCGTCTTTCCGCATCCATTGCGACCGATAAGCGCAATCTTCTCGTTTTCGTGAATGACAAAATCCGCCTGATAAATCACCGGCGTTCCGTCATACTCAACAGAAATGTTAGACACGTTTATTTGCATACCTAGATTTTATCTTATTTTTGATTTTAAGTCCATAAAATATCTCTAATGAAGAAAAAAACAATGATTTTTCTCTTCTAATAGTTTGTTTTACTTTTTTTTAGGGAAAAACATTCTCAACTTAAAAATTTTCTTGGTATAAAACAAAACGAACACTCGAGGTGTTCGTTTTATTCCCTAATGGCGCCTGTTGAGGGACTCGGACCCCCGTGTAGTAGCGAAGGAAGATAAATTTATTTATCGTTTTTTCGAGCGTCCACTTCGGAAGAAGTGTCGAGGCGCAATGCGCCGACGAGCGATGTTTCGCGCGTCAGGGTGTCCCCCTCAACAACGGCAGAATAAAAAAAGAACGCCTTATGCGTCCTTTTTTGGCGCCTGTTGAGGGACTCGGACCCCCGACACTTCGGTTAACAGCCGAATGCTCTACCGACTGAGCTAAACAGGCATTTGTTTTTCAATGCTTGTTTATAATAATCTTTTCGAGAGAATTTGTCAACAATTTTTTGTATTTATGCACCAATCTATTTATTATTTTTGCTCGCGCCTCGTAAAACCGATTTTTGGAACTTTAATAGTTTTTTAACACTTGTATGTTTTTTATTAATTAATAATTTACGAAAGAGGTCTGTTATGGAAGAAAAAGAAAGAAAAACCTCTGCGCCGAAAATAAGCACAAGGCTTCGTCACAATATTTTGGAAATGCCGCCTTGTATCAGAACCGCAAGCGGTATCGTGATATACGGACGGAGAATAAAAAGCATTGTTTTTACGACAGATCTGGCGATTATACGCAATTGCGACGCCGACGCGGTGTTTGCCGTCTACCCTTTCACTCCTCAACAAGTGATAAGCGACGCAATAATCAAGGCTTCTTATATCCCCGTATTTTGCGGAGTCGGTGGTGGCACGACAAAAGGATTGAGGACGGTTGCCATCGCAAAAGACGTGGAATCGCAAGGCGCAATGGGTGTCGTTTTGAACGGCCCGGTTTCAAATCTAAACTTATCCGCAGTGGCTATGGCGGTTGATATTCCCGTTATAATAACTGTAACGAAAAAAGACACCGATATACAAGCAAGGCTTGATGCAGGCGCAACTATTTTGAACGTTGCATGCGCGCAAGATACTCCGAAAGTGGTTGCCGATATACGCAGAAAATTTCCCGACGTTCCGATAATCGCATCGGGCGGAAAATCCGAAGAAAGTATAATGAAGACAATCAATGCAGGCGCAAACGCTATCACCTACACACCGCCTTCGACACAAGACTTATTTAAAGAAATGATGTCTAAATACAGAGAAGAATAGATTGAAATAATCGTATCTAAATTGTGTGATTTTTAGCATAAACAATATTTTAAATATACACTTTTATAATGTAAACTGCCGATTTTATATTTTTAATCAATAAACCGGCAGTTTTTTGTTTTGTGATAATCCACAATAATTTTGGCATTGTTTATAAAAAAATATTTCTTATCGTGCGAAACGTGATATAATAAATTTGTTATGAAAGAAGTTGTTATAGACGCATTGCTTGACAGTTTGAAAATATTTGCGGTGGTGGTTGTTTTTCAATACGTCATTGCGCTTATCGAGCCGAAACTGTCAGAAAAAATATCGTTCAAGGGCAAACTTGCTCCACTGATAGGAGTGAGTATATCCTTATTGCCGCAATGCGGATTCAGTGTGGTTGCAACCGACCTGTATCAAAAAAGGCACATCACCGTAGGAACGCTTATTGGCGTATATCTTGCAACGAGCGACGAGGCTTTGCCTATCTTTTTGGGCACGCCCGAAAAAGCGTTGCACGTGCTTCCGCTAATTGCGCTGAAATTTGTTTTGGGACTTGTTTTCGGATATACGATAGATCTTATACTTTCAAAAAACAGAAAGAAAGTCGAACATCACGTTGCGCATTGTAATGAAGAATACAAGATAAAACTCACCGAATGCGACGGTGCGGAACTCGTCGAAAAAACACAGGAAAATCAACCGTCCTGCACGTGCGACGATTGCAGAGAATGTGAAAAATTCGAAGGTGAAAGCAACGATGAAAAACAAAAAGAAAAAGACGCTCGAAAGACGCCTAAAAAATCGGCAAAACAAGAGAAAATCGACAGATTTTTGATACATCCGTTTCTTCACTCTTTGGAAATTTTCGTTTACGTACTTGTCGTAAATATTATTTTCGGAATAATCGTATATAAAGTCGGCGAAGAAAACCTGATAACTTTCCTTTCGTCAAACAAATATCTCGCTCCCCTGCTTGCAGTTATCGTGGGTGCAATTCCGAACTGCGTTTCATCCGTTGTTATAAGCGAACTTTATATTATGGGCGGGCTTGGATTCGGCGCGACGCTTGGCGGACTTTGCATGAACGCCGGCATTGCGTTCGTATATCTTTTCAAGGACGTAAAGCACACAAAACGAAACCTTGCGGTTTTTGGCGCGACGTTTGTCATAAGCCTTGCGTTAGGATATATTTTCTCGCTGATATTCTCGTTTTCTAGCCTGAATTTTTGATATCCGCACAAGCGTGTTGACAAAGGTGTACAACTAAACACGGTATGTTGACAACCAGATAGGTTTTATCAACAGAAAATAAACGAGATTTTCCAATATCTTGCGATAAAAAATATTTTGGATTGCAAGAGATTGTGGTTGAGGTTTTATTTTCCACTTGTCAACATTGCTTATTTATGTTATCATTATTAAAAATAAAACAATATAGAAATATATAGGCGGAATATGAAACTTATTTGTCAAGGAAACGAATTGAGCGATGCTCTCGCAAAAGTTGTAAAAGCTCTTCCTATAAAGAGAAACAATCCTATTCTCGACGGTGTGAAACTCACCGCACTCGGTGATACTCTCACCATTTTCGCAACCGATCTCGAACTTGCAATCGAAAAGAAAATCAACGCACAAGTGCTTATCGAAGGCGAAATCGTCGTTCCCGGCAAGCTCTTTGCTGACTACGCAAAGAAAATCGAAGAAGAACAAGTCGAACTCGACGGCACGGACAGCTCGAAACTCGTCATAAAGTATCTTGACAGTGAACTTCAAATCAAGTGCATGAGCGCCGACGAATATCCTGTATTCAAAGAAGTCGACACTCAAAACTCTTTTATCATCCTCAAAAAAGAGCTTAAAGACATTATTTCAAAAGTTATATTCAACGTTGCCGTTGACGAGGCAAGACCTTCCCTTCGCGGCGTTTGTCTTAATGTGAAAGACGAAGAAGTCGAAGCCGTGGCATCCGACGGATACAGACTTGCGCTTGCAAAAGCACAAATCAAAAACAACGGCGTTATCGACAAAATCATCGTGCCCGCAAAGAGCATGAACGAGCTTGCTCGTCTTATTGACGACGGCGAGGAAACAATCACCGTGTACGTTGAGAAAAACTACATCATGGTTGACCTTTTCCACACCAAGATCGTCACAAGACTTATCGGCGAGGATTATATCAATTACGAAAAGATTATCCCCGGTGTTTTTACAACCGAAGTTACCATCGACAAAAAGCTCTTTGAAAACGCAATCGATCGTGTGTCGCTCATCAACCGCGCGGAAAAGAAATCTTACGTGAAGATGGAAATCAAAGAGGATACGATATCCCTCAACGCTCACAGCGACGACGGCGAAATCAACGAAAAAGTAACCATCGGCCTCAAAGGCAAGGACCTCACAATCGGTTTCAACTCCAAATATATCATCGACTGTATGCATGCAATCGACGAGCCGTTTGTGACGCTCAACTTCACCACTTCCACCGCTCCGGGAATAATCAAGGGCGAAGGTGACAGGTGGTTGTATCTTATTCTTCCTTTGCGTGTCATCGGCTAAGAAAGCACTATTTAGCGAATAACTGCGTCAGAGCCACTTGTCCGTCAGCTCATGTACTACATGTACATTAGGGCTTTCGTTCAAGTGGTTCTTCCTTGTTCTTCATCTAAATAGTGCTTTCTTAACAATCTCAAAGAGTTGTTTTTCACTTCAAAACAGTCACGTACCCAAAGTACGCTCCTGTCTATGTTGGCAGGCTCTTTCTTGTTCTTCATCCAAATAGCGCAGTCGTTAACTTCCTAAAAAATGCATAAAGTGCGTGTACCCTAATTGCAATTTCCCCCTTCCTCACGTGTTTCCCCTACCGCCG
>FR895560.1 GCA_000434435.1 Firmicutes bacterium CAG:475 | reverse complement strand
CGCTTGCGTCGATATAGAGCGCGTCGGAGTAAATCTCGCTGTCGCTGTAACCCGGCTTTGTTGCCGCGCCGAGTTCCCATCTGCCGTCCGATTGCTTCATAAGTCTTGAAGAACCGAGATAGTAGAGGCTGAGAATGGTTGAGTTGATAGGATCGCCTTCCTTGATGTCGACTGCGATGTCACTGAACAAGATGCCGCCGATGCCGTATGCAAGGATAGGCGCAAGATTGATGTTCGCCGCAATGTCGATTGTGAAGTTTATGGCTTCGCTTGCCATCGTGATGTTGATATCCGCAAGCGTGTACTTATAGTACGTCGTAGATGCCGAGTAGGTCGTGCCCGTGTAAAGCTCGTATGCGTCGCCGTTCTTGACGTAGACTTTGCCCTCGTATTGAGTTCCGCCGTCGTAGAGCGCGCCGTTGCTGAGCGTAAGCGCGGTGAACTTGCCGAACATGGATTGTCCGCCGAGGAGGTTTTCAAACAAGGAGATAACCCAGCCTGCAAGCGAATCCGAATAGCCTTCGTCACCGGGTTTGAGGTTCTTTGAAGTCATTGTGAGTTCCAAAGAAGCACTAAGACCGATTGTGGGCAGCTTGAGAGACGAGAT
>FR895559.1 GCA_000434435.1 Firmicutes bacterium CAG:475 | reverse complement strand
ACCTCAACGCTCAGCTCGACAGCGTCGGCACGGGTGCTAACGTTGCAATCAAGAACGTGTCTCTCGGCTTCGGCGAAAGCAAGGTTGACAGCGAAAAACTCATCAATTCGGTGAAGACGGGTTATGCAGGCTTGACGTTCTCCAAGACGTCGGGCTTGATGTCCCTTGTCCAAAACGCCATCGACAACCTGAAACCCGGCCTTTCCATCAACATTCAAAACAAAGTATGGCAATTGACACAAACTCAAAATGTGTATACGGCATACGAACATTCGAGCATCACGCTCAATGGTAGAAAAGTCTTTACGGCCACAAACCTCAAAGACGACAAGAACAACGAATCGGCAAAGAGATATAATATTCGTCTTGACCTCAAGAGTACTCGTGCAAAGACGGGATTGTCGGTCATCGTCGGAGGCAACAATATCTTCATCACGGACCTCAATCTTGTCACAGGCGGTTTGGCAGGTGCAATCGTGCCGTTGATTTCGGCACTTAACTGTATCGATCTCGGCGGTATGATGGGCAGCTCGCCGCTCCTCCAACTCGTCAG
>FR895558.1:3374-6568 GCA_000434435.1 Firmicutes bacterium CAG:475 | reverse complement strand
ATTCGTCTTCGACGTATTGGAATTTTTTGACTTTCGGATTTTTTATCACATTGCCTCGCAACACGACCATTTTGGGCGTGCGCAATGCTTCCAGATTTTCGAGAGGGTTGTTGTCCACAACCATAAAGTCTGCCGATTTTCCCGCTTCTATCGTGCCGGTTTTCTTGTCAATGCATGCGATTTGCGCATTGACTTCGGTTGCGGTGTGAATTGCAAACTCGTTGCTTACGCCGAGATATTTTTGGAAATAGCGGAGTTCTCTCCACATATCGTAGTGCGTTACGAACGGGCAAGCGGTGTCCGTGCCAAGACCGACGGGTATATCGTTTTCAAGACACTTTTTCGCGCAGTCCAGCATGCCCTCAAACACAACTTTTCCGTTGACTTTGTGAAGCGGAGTGCCACCCGATACGGACAAGTCGAACATGCAAAGGGGGATGGTTGGAGAGATTGTAAGCACATGAGCGGAACCGTTTTGTTTGAAGAGTGCGATCTCGTGTTCGCCGATGTTTGCGCCGTGCTCGATCGTGTCAACGCCGCCTTCGAGTGCAACGGTTACGCCGAGAGGACTTTCAACGTGCGCCGCAACCTTGAAACCGAGTTTGTGCGCCTCGTCGCAGCACGCTTTTACGATTTCGGGGGACATACGCAACACGCCGGGTTCGCCTTCTTTTTTGGCGTCCAAAACGCCGCCCGTGATCATAAGTTTGATAAGATCGGGCTTTGTTTTTGCAATTTGGCGAACATAGCGTCTTCCGTCTTCCGCGTCTTTCGCTTCGTATGCCAAAACACCTGCCATATGCCCGTTTTCGACGGAGACCGCCATGTTCGAGGCAATCACCCTCGGAGCTTTCAACTTGCCTTTTGCGCCGTTATCGCGAATTTTGGAGTCGATGTCGTCAAGGCCGCCGACCGTGCGGATCGTCGTTACGCCCGACATAAGTTCGACCTTGGCATAGTTTGCGCACAGACGGTACACGATTTGCTTTGTGATCGCGTGATCCATCAAAAAGCGCACCGTCTTTTTGTTTTGCTTTTTGGTGTCCTTTGGCATGCCCGATCCGGGAAGATGCACGTGAAGATTGATAAGGCCGGGGAGGATGTATTTCCCTCCGAGATCTATGACTTTGAGCCCGTTTGTCGCGCTTTTGTCGTCGGTTATGCTTGCGATTTTGCCGTCCTCAACGACAATGTATTTGCCATTTTGCACGCCGTCGCCCAGTTTGCCGGTTATGATATTTGCATTTGCAATTGCGTATTTTTTCATATAGTAGCTCCGCATATTCATATAGTTTTGAATTTATTAATAATATATATGATATATAATTATACGACGATTTTCCCGCCCGTCAAGCATAGTTGGCATTGAAAAACCGCATATTGTCAACAATAATAGCCATGTCGTGCAAAATTTGTTGCAAAAATAAATTTTATATACTATAATAAACCACGCTGAAACTCGATAAATATTTTCTATAAGGAAGTGTATCGAAGTGGTCATGGCAATGCGCACGGCGTGCCGATTATGCCCACTTCGCAATGGCTTATCAACATCAAAATACGGAAGTGTATCGAAGTGGTCATAACGGCCCGCACTCGAAATGCGGTAACGGGGTAACTCGTTCGTGGGTTCGAATCCCACCGCTTCCGCCAAGTTGTACCCAACTGAACCCGTAAAAGTTCGGTTGGGTGCTTTTTTTTACAATTATGGGTTCAAATCTCATTACGTCACCGAGTGGGATTCGAACCCACAAACTCATTTTTTCATCATTTTACGGGTTCTAATCTCATTACACGGCTAAGTGAGATTCGAACCCGTTGCCATAAATTAACCCATTTCTATTTGCCCTTCGTGGTGGTTATCGTCGCATAAGTCAGCGAATATATCAACGGCACGGAAAAATAGTGGCGGATATTGCGATAGCCATTTTATAGAGCCATACTCATAGCAGTTTGGCTATTTTTTATTTTTACACTATTTTTCGCTCAAACGGATTTGGCCGTTGACATATTCCATTGCAACAGTATTCGCATTTGAAATGTTTCGACTTATGCTCCTTGCCCACTGCCGAACGGCAATATCAAATAAAAAGGAGTTAGAAAAATGATTGAACTCAACAAAATTGCATTCATTGATGAAGATGGTTTCGATTTCAATGACGGTGAAAGCCTTATCAGATTTGATACTGTTGCTTATTTCCCAGACAGAAACGAAATCATCTATGCAATTACCAACAACGGAAAGATTTCCGTTATCACTTACGACGTGTTTGAAGATGACAAAGGTCATTATATCGAATACGGAAACACGCTTATCAAGATTTACATATCGGAGGACTGACAATGGGAAACATCAGTATTGTTATCGGATCTTGGGGTTCGTACAACGAATGCAACGATAGAGCCTTGGGCTCGAAATGGCTTGATTTATCGGACTATAACGATTGGGAAGAAATCGTTGAAGAACTCAAACGAGAAGGCTTTGAACTCGACGGTATAGACGAAGAATTGTTTATTCAAGACATCGAAGGTATATCGGACCGTTCTGTCAATTGGGATTATATGAATCCCGAAAACCTATTCAACACGCTTTACGAATCTGGCGTCCTTACCAACGACTACAAATACAAAGAACTTTGTGCTTTCCTTGAAGTTAAGAACTACGACGATTTTGAAGAACTTGTAAAAAACCGCGGTGAGAATTGGGACGATAACGTCAACTTTTGGAGCGGCTTCACTTGGGAAGATTATGGAAAAGAAATGCTGGACTGTTGCGGATATAACATCCCCGAACACCTATTAGACTTTTTTGACCTTGAACGCTACGGCAGATACTGTGGTGATTGCAACGTTTACGAATGCGAAAACGGCTTAATTGAAATTTATTAAAAGGAGAATTGCCTATGAACATAACCATTGAACAAAAGAAACAAAAAGCGATTGAAATTATGAATACCCTCAACCTTTACAAGCCATACATCAAAGGCTTTGAGCAGCACAACGATGTTTGCTATTACGAAGGATTTGGCGGATTCTGGACATACCAAGAACCCGAATTGCAAGAGAAAATAGAAACATTTGAGAAGGAACACGATTGTCTTGTATATGCCGTGACACACGAATACACGGAATTCGGCGAGTTGTATGATTTCCTTATTGTTACTGACTATGAGGAAGAGTGGGACACGCTTTTG
>FR895558.1:0-3310 GCA_000434435.1 Firmicutes bacterium CAG:475 | reverse complement strand
TGGAACAAAGACGACGATAACTGCTCCGAATTTGGAACGATAGTTATCCGCTCATTTGGTGGCGGGATTTCAAGAATCGCGTGAGGTGAAAACAATGAAACCGATAGAAGTAAAAGCACATCTTAACTCATTGGACGGAAAGACGGGCCGAGCAATATTGCTCGGTCCTAATTATTTATTTGCAAGACCTATAACCAATTCTTACGTTTTCAAGGTTGGATGCCAACTTTGCACGGGCATTATGAACTGGTTTGTTGGCGAATACTACGTGGACGACAAATACGGAATCGTGGACGAGAGAAACGAAAACTATGGCATCTACAAAAAATATATAAAGGAATGAACATTATGGAAAAAGTAAAAATAGGTGATTTAATCAAGGTCATCAAAATGGAAGGTGAACCCGATTATAGCAATAGAGTCGGTACAGTGACAGCAATAGACGGAATTGGTCAATTACACGGTACTTGGGGTGGCTTGGCAATTATCCCAGAGAAAGATACGTATCAAATTTTAAAGGAGAACAACAATGGCAACGATTAAAGACTTGGAAAAATACATAGACTATGAGTTTTCTTCAGGCTGCTATACAGGAGATGACTACAAAAGTTTTCAAACGAAATACATCAACTTCTTGCGTTCTATATGCAAGCAAAATCATTGGCAACTCGTGAACGTCGGACGCAATCATTATTGCTTTTCGGCATTTATCAAGAGTGCGGAAAACAAGTGCGTTTACGTTTCCATAAGCGACGTTAGGTTTTTTACCAACGAATGGTACAACAACATTTTGATACGTACAGCAAAGAATGAGCAAGATTATTACGGCGGATTCAACCACCGCACAACACTCAAAGAACTTGAGATGAAGGCAATGGAACTTCTTGAAGATTTTCCGTTTTAGGAGGCAATATGGAACTCAATTTGACTGCTCAAAATAAGCAAGAAGAACTTGTCTTGAAATACCTTCAAGATAATGCAAGTGAAACGCTTGCAGACAAGATAAACAACGGCACTCCCTTTGAAAAAGACGGTAAGCCTTTGCTCAACAAAAAGACGCTTTCGGACTTTATGAAATACGCTTGCGACGAGGCACGAAAACATGCCGAGAAAGGTGCTAATTCTGCTTGCATTGACGACCAAACCGTGTATGGTTGGGCGATACATTTCTTTGAAGAAGATAGCATCGTAGGGACGCTTTATACCCTCGACGGAACGGAATACAAACCTACAGTTAAACGTGTCGAATCCAATACGGTTAAAGCAAAACCCGAGCCGAAAAAACAAGAGAACGTTCAATTCTCATTTTTTGACAATTTTACCGAACAAGAAGTTAAAGATAACAAAACAGACAATTCAAGTGTCGATACGGACGAAAACGAAGTTGTCGAACAAAACGGAAACGATGAGCAAAAACCCGTTGCAAGCAAGACACCAAACGGAACTTTCTTTGAGAAATATCAGGCTTTGCAACAACAAAACCCCGCCTATGTTATCGCTTACAGACTCGGTGACTTCTACGAGATTTTGGGTGATAAAGCGGTTGAGATTGCAAGAGAAATCGACCTAACTTTGACAAGCCGAGATTGTGGATTGGAAGAACGTGTGGCTATGATTGGATTCCCGTATCACGCATCGGAAATCTACTTTGCGAAAATTGCAAAAACACACGATTTGCTCGTTGTAGATACTGACGGAGATACAAGATTTATTTCACAAAAAGGCTGCAAAAAAACAACTCAAATCGACTATGAAACAGGCGAAATTTTGGGCGAAGCGTTAGAGCCAAACAACGCCATTATTTCAAAACTATTTGAGATATTCGGAAACACCTTGGAGGTTCAATAAAATGAAGATTGAAAAAATAAAACCTATACCAAAATACATACAGAAAAAGATTAAACTTTACGACGATAAATTGAAAACCGCGCCGTTTGGAAGAACTCGGTTTTATGCTTACTTTACGAAAAATGACGGCGAACTTGTAAAAGTCACAGTTGCCGTGAAAGAGAAAAAGAACAAGTGGTGTTGCAAGCAAGTTGCCGTGCACGGTGTTCACTCGGACAAATGCTTTGTAAAGGATATGTATTACACCTACATTGGCGGATATTCTGTTGGCTGGCATGCCGAAGGATTGACGTCATATAAGCCTTGGTACGAATACAACGAATGGGGTTGGACGGTTGACAATTTGTACGATCCTTATGCCACGATAATCAACCGCGGATATATCCTCGAACACTTCCCAGAATACAAGTTCAGCGCAATAGACAGATTCACGGGGGTTGACGTTTTCAAATACTTGCGTCTTTACGAACAGTATCCGCAAATCGAATATCTCACAAAACTCGGGCTACATAATCTCGCTATGTCAAAACAAATATTAAAGTTATGTGGACAAGATAAGCGTTTTAGAAAATGGCTTGCGCAAAACAGAAACACGTTAAACAAGTCTTCTCTGTATATCCCCGTTGTTTTGCAGGCATACAAAAAGAATCGCAACGTACTTGAGTTGCAGGCATATTACAAAGCAAAACTCTCTATGGACAAAGACCAAACCTTGGCTCCTTTGAGAGACGCATTCAAGCGCGAGCGAGAAAAACTATATCACTACTTGTCCAAACAAAACGCCAATACGCACAGTTATCTTGACTATTGGAATGCGTGCAACTATTTAGGGCTGAATATGACCGACGAGAAAAACCGTTACCCTCACGACTTCAAGCGTTGGCACGATATACGCATAGACGAATACCACACGATGTTGGCAAGGGACGACGAACAGAAGCGCAAAGACTTCTATGATAAGTTCGCAGCGGTTGCCGAGAAGTATTTGGGATTGCAATATGACAGAAAGTCCGACTATGTTGCAATCATCGCCCTATCCCCAAGCGACCTTGTGAGAGAAGGTCAAATCCTTGAACATTGCGTAGGCAGAATGAACTATGACCAAAAGTTTGTACGAGAAGAATCTCTCATTTTCTTTATCCGAACGAAAGAAGCTCCGAATACACCGCTTGTAACGGTGGAATACTCGCCATCTCGCAAGAAAGTACTTCAATGTTACGGAAAGAACGACAGCACCCCAAACGACAACATACTTGAGTTTGTAAACAAAAAATGGCTGCCTTTTGCAAACAGACAACTCAAAAAAATTGCTGCATAAAGGAGAAAACACTATGGCAAATTATTACAGAATCACCGCATATCACAAAGAAAAAGACATCTCCATCATTATGGATTCCTACGGTCTCTTTGAAAAGAAATGGCAGTTTTCTGCCGACCTTATTCGCAGAGGCTTTGACATAAT
>FR895557.1 GCA_000434435.1 Firmicutes bacterium CAG:475 | reverse complement strand
GAGATGAAGAACAAGAAAGAGTCACTCTCAACGGATAGGAGCGTACATAGACGTACGTGACTATTCGGAGAGAGCGACTCTGACGCAGTTATTCGCTCAATATCCTTATATTTAGCACATCGTATCGCTAAGTTTACGACCACCAAGAATATGAATATGCAAATGCCCAACCGACTGGCAACCGTCCTCACCCTTGTTGGATACGAGACGGAAACCGTTTTGAAGTCCGAGCTTATCGGTGAGCGTAGAGAGCTTTTTGAGGCATTTCGCAAGGGTTTGAGCTTGCGCGTCGCTCATTTCGACGATGTTTGCGTAATGCTCTTTCGGGATAAGCAAAAGATGCACGGGCGCTTGCGGATTGAGGTCCTTTATGATTATCATATCCTCGTCCTCATAGACTTTTGCGGACGGAATATCCCCTTTTACGATTTTGCAGAAAATGCAGTTGTCCATATTATGCTCCAAAAATTTATTTCACCGAGTCGTCCGCAACGCCGTCCAGATAGACGTGCGTCGGAGTGACAAGTCTGATTTCGTTGTGTTCACCGTTTTTCGAATAAACTTTAACGTAGTTCGGAGAATGTCCGCACCAAACTCCCCTGTTTTGCGTTTCAAACAGGACGTTGACGGGCATACCGATTTGTTTTTTGAGATAGTTGGTTGCAAGCTCGTGCTTCAATGCGCTCATGCGCTTTTGACGCTCCAAAACGACGTCGGGCGCAAGCGTTTTCATACGCCCCGCAACAGTGCCTTTTCGCGAGGAATACGGAAAAACGTGAATGTCTGAAAAAGCAACTTTTCTTGCAAAGTTCATGCTGTTTTCAAACTCCTCTTCCGTTTCGCTCGGAAAACCGACGATGATGTCCGTCGTGATTGCCGGATCGGAATAATATTGCCGTATGAGCTTCACCGCGTTGTAGTATTCGTCGCAAGTATAGTGACGATTCATAGCTTTGAGCACGCTGTCGTCACCGCTTTGCAAGGACAGGTGGAAATGCGGACAAAATCTCTTGACAAGTTTCGTCGCGTCAAGAAATTCTTTCGTAATCACGTTCACTTCGAGCGAGCCGAGCCGCACGGAAAAATCGTACTTCGAGAGCATTTTCATAAGCTCACCGAGCGACGAACCGTTATCTTTGCCGTATGCGGACAGGTTGATGCCCGTCACGACAACTTCTTTTGCGACGTTTTGCACTTCGTCGAGTTCTCTTTCAATGCTTTCGAGAGAGCGAGAGCGACTTCTGCCTCTCACGTACGGGATAAGACAATAGCTGCAAAAGTTGTTGCAACCGTCCTGAACTTTGATAAAATGCCTCGTGCGAAGATTTACTATACCGTCGTTGTCCTCAAAAACCGAGCTTATATCGAATTTTTCGGAAACGATTTTGTCAAATTGCTTTTCTTCGCCCTTGTATTTTTCCACGATTTTTCTTGCAAAACCGAGTTTTCCGTCACTTCCCGATATGTACTGAACGTTGTTTTTTGCAAATTGCGAAAAGTTGTTTTGAGAGGCGCATCCGCACACAAAAATCTTTGCGTTGGGATTGACTTTGAGGATTCTCGCCACCGATTGACGAGATTTCTTCTCCGCTTCGGCGGTGACGGCGCAAGAATTTACCACATAAACGTCTGCAAATTCAAGCCCTTCGGCAATCTCGAATCCCGCATGCTCGAAAATTGCGAGCATTGCGTCGGTATCGTACTGATTGACCTTGCAACCAAGCGTAAATATTGATATTTTTGGAAGTTTCTCACTCATAATCAAGTTCTCCGAGAGTGTCCAAAAGCAACGTGGAAGCCACGATTGACGCTGTTTCGGCGCGCAAAATGCGCCTTCCGAGCGTTACGATTTGCGCCCCGTTGTCTTTTGCCTTCGCTGCCTCTTCGGCGGTAAAACCGCCCTCCGCGCCCACAATCAGCGCAATGTTTTTACCCTCTAAATCGCAATCTTTTATGCGGTTTTTCTTTTCGTATTCATAGGCAAACAACACCTTGTCGAAGTTTTTGAAATCGTCTATGACTTTTGAAAAATCACAAAGATCTTTCACTTGCGTCAAATATGCCGATCCGCATTGTTTTGCCGCCTCCAAAGCGATTTTGTTTGCTCTGTCGACTGAAAACTTCGTTTCTGCGGTGTTGTGAGACAAAAACGGCCGCACTTCGTCAATGCCCAGTTCAACCGCTTTTTGAACGGCAAAATCGAGCTTGTTGTTTTTCAACAATCCTGCATACAAAGTGATATGAACGTGCTTTTTGTCCTGCACTGTTTGCTCGTCGCAAGTCAAAACCGCACTGTCTTTGTCTATTTGTTTTATCGTGCAAAGACGCTCAATTCCGTCGTTTGCGCACACGATCGCTTTGTAGCCGACTTTGTAGCGAAGAACTTTCGTCATATGCGCAAACTCATCGCCGCTTACGACGATTTCACCGTTTGCGCAAATATCTTGCGGATTGACAAAAAATCTTCTGATTTCCATATTCTAATCAACTCGATTGAGATTATGCCCTTTTAAGTTTAAGCGCGCGCCAATCGTCGATTGCCATACGTTCGACGATCTGATAGCCTGCGCTTTGATAGCATTGTATCACTTCGTCAAGTCGAGTGTCAATGATACCCGACAACACGATAGTGCCGTTTTCTCTCAGATGTTTGCCTATACTCTTTGAAAAACGCATGAGAATATCCGCGGTAATGTTTGCGAATATGAAATCCGCTTGTTGCTCGCCTTCGAGCAAATCCGCTTTTTCAATCGTTGCGACAACGTTGTTAAGTTCGGCGTTTTTGGTGGCAAATTCAACCGCTTGCGCGTCGATATCGCACATATACACGCTCTTTGCGCCGCAAATCTTTGCCGCAATACCCAAAATACCGCTTCCGCAACCGACGTCTATGACGTCTTTTCCCTCGACGTCCATAAGTTCGAGGCACATTCTCGTCGTTGCGTGCGAGCCGGTGCCGAAAGCCATGCCGGGATCGAGCCGCATGATTTTTTCGTCTTTTCCAGGATTGTACTCTATCCACGTCGGAACGATGGTTATATTCTTCGTTTTAATGGGATTATAGTACTTTTTCCACTCGTTTTCGTAGTCGGCAGCGTCGATTTCGCCTTTAAGAATCTCGCCGAATTGAACGCCGTTTTTCTTCAATTCTTCAAGATTCGCTTCAAGATTCGCTTCAAAATCTTTGTCACCTAGCTCATACATTGTCGACACTTTGACGACTTCGCTTTGTTCAAGTACGCTTTCGTCCACATAGTCCCAGATTACGTCGCTTTTTACGAGGTCGAGGAAGTCTTGTTTGTCTAAAATGGAAACACCGCCTGCACCTGCGTCAAACATGGCTGACGAGATGAGGTCGGCGTCGTTATGGTTTGTAAAAACCGTTATCGTTTTGTATTTCATCTTAAATTACTCTCGCATTTGAGCGGTTTAGGTATCCGCTTTTGTGTGATTTTTGTTTATTGCGCTTTTTCGTCGTACGCTTTTTTCAAAGGATACTGTTTCTTTTGATCGGTGATTTGATCAAACCTCTTCAAGAACTCTTTTTGCTCTTTGCTTACGCTCTTTGGCACTTCGACGACCACCTTGACGAACATATCCCCCTTGCCCGTACCTTTGAGTTTCTTTATGCCATAATTCTTGATCGTAAATACAGTTCCGCTTTGCGTGCCTTCGGGGATTTTGATGTCTTTGCTGCCGTAAAGCGTTGGTACGCTGATTGTCGTTCCAAGCGTCGCGTCGACGATTGATACCGGCACTTCGAGCATAATATCGAACCCGTTTCTGACAAAGAGTTTGTGCGGAGCAACGCGCACTTCGACGTACAAGCTGCCCTTCTCACCGCCGTTAGAGCCTGCGTGACCTTCGTTTTCGTATCTGATACGTTGCCCTTGGTCGATACCGGCAGGGATATTGACTTTGACGTCTTGCACCTTTTCAAAGTGTCCTATGCCGCCGCATTTGGGGCATTTTTCGGTGATAATCTTGCCCGTGCCGTGACACGTGGGGCAAACGCCTTGCGTGCTGACTTGACCGAACGGAGTGCGTTGAGTCATCGTAACTCTGCCGCTACCTTTACATTGCGAGCAAACTTTGAATGCCGTACCGTCTTTTGCGCCCGTGCCTTTACAATCGGAGCAATTTTCCACTCTTTTTACGCTGACCGTCTTTTGAGTGCCGAACGCCGCCTCTTCAAAGGAAATGGTGATACCAATAAGGATATCCTGCCCTCTTTGCGGAGCGTTTGCTCTTTGCGAGCGCGTCGAGCCACCGCCGAATCCGGAGAATATAGACGAGAATATGTCGTCCATATCGAATCCGAAACCGCCGCTTGAAAATCCGCTGCCGAATCCGCCTGCGCCCGGTTGAGGACCGTTCTCGTCGCCGTAAGTGTCGTATGCCGCACGCTTTTGAGGATCCGAAAGCACTTCGTAGGCGTGGTTGATATCCTTAAATTTCGCCTCTGCATCCTTCTTTTCCTGCTCGCTTGCCGACACGTACATATCGGGGTGATATTTCTTTGCGAGTTTACGATAGGCAAGTTTCAACTCGTCCGCGTTTACGTTTTTGTCAACGCCCAATATTTCGTAATAATTTTTTGCTGCCATAATCTATGTTTCAACCATTAAGGTTGCCTTTTTTCGTATTTGAGCGCCTTTTTGGGCGCAATGCGCGATTTGCAAACGCAAATCGAATATGTCTTTATACGCCTTGGCGCAACGGTTGCCCGTTGCGCCTGAACGTATTACGTTTTTTCAAACTATCAGTCAACGGTGCCGTCAACTCCGCCGTCCGGATTTACTCCGCCTTGGAAGTCGTCGGGATTGATGCCTGCTTGTTTTGCAGCCTCTGCGGCTGCTTCGGGGTTTTGTTGATAGAACTTCGTGAAGATAGGATCTGTCACTTTGGTGAGTTTTTCCACAACCGCTTTGACGTCGTCTTCACTCTCTGCCTTTGCAAGTTCTTCCGTTGCGGTCTTTGTCGCTTCGGTGACTTGGTTCTTGTCGGCCTCTTCGAGTTTTTCGCCGTTTTCGCTCACGAATTTGTCAACCGCAAAGATAAGTTGTTCGGCGTTGTTCTTTGCGTCCACAACCGCTCTGCGTTTCTTATCCTCTTCCGCATACTTCTCTGCGTCTTTGACAGCCGCGTCGATATCCGCTTCGGTGAGGTTCGAAGAAGCAGTGATTGTGATGGATTGAGATTTGCCCGTTGCCTTATCGCAAGCCTTGACGGACACGATACCGTTTGCGTCGATGTCGAAGGTGACTTCGATTTGCGGAATTCCGCGCGGTGCGGGAGCGATGCCCACGAGTTCGAATCTGCCGAGCGTCTTGTTGTCGCGAGCAAATTGTCTTTCACCTTGCAAAACGTGGATGTCGACTGCGGTTTGATTGTCTGCCGCCGTGCTGAACACTTGCGATTTGCTTGTAGGAATGGTGGTGTTTCTATCGATGAGCTTCGTGCATACGCCGCCGAGCGTTTCGATGCCGAGCGACAACGGAGTTACGTCGAGCAAGAGCATGTCTTTCACTTCGCCTGCAAGCACGCCGCCTTGAATTGCAGCGCCGAGAGCGACGCATTCGTCGGGGTTGATTCCCTTATAAGGATCTTTGCCGGTGATACGCTTTACGGATTCGTACACTGCCGGCACACGAGTCGAGCCGCCGACCATGATGACCTTTGCGATGTCGTTGTAAGTGAGTCCCGCGTCTTTGAGAGCTTGTTGCATCGGGCCTTGCGTTGCCTTGACGAGATCCTCGGTGAGAGAATCGAATTTAGCTCTTGTAAGTTCCATATCGAGGTGCATAGGCACGCCGTTTTCCATTGCAATGAACGGAAGTGAAATCTTTGCTTTGGTCACGCCGGACAAATCGATCTTTGCCTTCTCTGCGGCTTCTTTGATACGTTGCATAGCCATCTTGTCTTTTGTGAGATCGACGCCGTGTTCTTTCTTGAACTCGCCGGTAATCCAATCCATGATGCGTTTGTCGAAGTCGTCGCCGCCCAAACGGTTGTTACCTGCGGTTGCAAGAACTTCAAACACACCGTCGCCGAGTTCGAGGATGGAAACGTCGAACGTACCGCCGCCAAGGTCGAAGATAAGAACTTTTTGATTCTTATTCTCGTCTTTATCGATGCCGTAAGCAAGTGCCGCCGCCGTAGGTTCGTTGATGATACGTTTCACTTCGAGGCCTGCAATCTTACCTGCGTCCTTCGTTGCCTGACGTTGAGAGTCCGTGAAGTATGCAGGAACGGTGATAACCGCTTCCGTAACCTTTTCGCCGAGATATTTTTCCGCGTCGTTTTTGAGCTTTGTCAAAATCATTGCGGAAATCTCTTGCGGAGTGTATTCCTTGCTGTCTATCTTAACTTTGTAGTCCGAGCCCATCTCTCTCTTGATGGAGCTTACGGTATGTTCGGGATTTGCAACAGCTTGACGCTTTGCGATTTCACCGACCAATCTTTCGCCGTCCTTTGTGAATGCAACGACCGACGGAGTCGTTCTCATACCTTCGGCGTTGGGGATAACCACCGCTTCACCGCCTTCCATAACTGCTACGCACGAGTTTGTCGTACCAAGGTCAATACCGATAATCTTTCCCATATTATTTCTCCTTTTCCCGATTTGACGGGAAGAAAACTTATTTTCTTTAAATTTTTATGTTTTCGCATTGCTGCGGAAATAGCTTATTTATTTTTGTTTGCTATACGCTCATCACTCTTCCCAGTATCCGACTTTTACGCTTGCCGGGCGAAGAAGTTTTGAACCGAGCATATATCCTTTTGCAAGCACCTCAACCACTTTGCCTTGCTTTTGTTCGTCCTTGACTCTTTCAACCGCACTCATATACTTTGCGTCGAAGTCTTTGTCAAGAGCGTCAACCTCGGTAAGTCCGAATCCGCCGAGCGCACCGAGAATCTGACTTTCCATCATATTGAATCCCGTAAGCGCCGCTTCGTCTTTGACGTACTTTCTTGCAAGGTCGCAGTTGTCGAGCACCGAGAGCATCTTTTCGATCACTATGGATTGCCCCAGTTGCTTCATATCCTCGGCAACCGAATTGTTGCGTTTGCGATAGTTGTCGAAATCCGCTTGCAATCTTTGAGTCAATCCCTTGCAGGTTTCGGCTTCGGCGATCGCTTGTCCGAGTTTCTCTTCGAGTGCGGAGATATACTCTTCGTCGCTCAAACCTTCACGGTCGATATCGAGACAGGTTTTGTCAGCTTCCTTCTCTTCCGCTACGTTTTGTTGCTCGTTGTCGTTTTCGACTTTATTCTGTTTTTTATCTTTGTCTTTCATTTCAGTCCTCGTCATTCTTGTCCTTTGCTACGCTCGCAATGGTTTTCTTAATGCAGTCCAAAACGCCGATAACCTTTTTGTAGTCCATACGTTCGGGACCTATAACGCCTGCCTCGCCGACCACCTCGTCGCCCACTTTGTAGGACGCCGTGATGATTGCGCATTTGTCAACGCCTCTTTCCTCTTTGCCGATTCTCACCGAAAACTCGATCGAACCGTCCTCGCTTGAAAGCAAGTCGCCGATGTTCTCCTTGTCGGATATCACCGAGAGGAAGTTCTTTGCGTCCTCGACGTTGTTGTATTCGGGATAGTCCAGCATTTTGAGTGCGCCTTCGACAAACACGTTCCTGTCGCTGTGCTCGGAAAGGTAAATCCTCAATATGCCAAGCACGTCGTCGAGTATGTCCTCGAAACCTTTGAGTTCGACGTCGATTTCCGACAAGTCGAATTTGTCCATATCCTTGATGTTTCTGCCTTGAAACACCTTGTTGAGCACTTTGGTTGCGGTTTCGATATACTCCGCTCTCACGTCCTCGGGCACGTCGATTGCCTTGTCCGCAATCATACCGCTGTCGGTGACGATAAGCACAACCGCTTTGCCGTTTTTCAAAGGCACAAGCTTAATCTCTTCGATCACGATGTCTTGCGCGTTCTTTTCAACGATAAACGATGTGTAATTTGTCACGTCGCTGATTATCTTTGCCGCCTCGATCGACATGTCCTGGATCTTTCCGAGCTTGTTCATGAATTTGTCGCGAATAAGCGCGGTTTCCTGATCGGTGAGCATGTTGCCCTCAAACGAGCTGATGCTCTCAACGTAGAACTTGTATGCGTCTTTGAGAGGTACGCGGCCTGCCGACGTATGCGGTTGCTCGATATACCCAAGCGCTTCGAGTGCGCTCAATTCCGCTCTTACGGTTGCAGAACTGACTTCGGGCAAATACTTGCTTTGGATGTCCGAACTGGACACCGGTTGTCCCGTTGAAATATACAGGTCAACAAGCGCATGCAATATTCTCTTTTTCCTTTCGGTCAACTCTTTTCCCATATTCTTTCCTCGCTCAAGACTATTGCTAGCAGTCTTTTGCTTTGATTGCTAACAGTATATGTCCATATTTGCCAAATGTCAATACTTTTATCACAATTTTTTTAAATTTTTTTCGCAATTTTCAAAAAGATTTTTTTCACCGCACCGACGTAAGCAACGCACCTGAATTTCGGCGCATATTCGGCGCATATATTGATTAGTATTAGCCTAAAAATAAGTTTTATTATATAAAAAAAGCGCGCATTACGCGCGCAAAAGGCTTTGCGTTTTCGATATGGTTGTCAGTCATTTTTCGCTTCGATATAAAAGCTCACCGGGCGAAAGCCATCGTTGCACGAAATCATTGCACTTTGAGGATTTTTCATCCATCCGTCGAAGAAATTTCCGCCACCGAGCGCAAGTTCTTTGACAAAAGGCGCAACGCTGTCCCATGCGCTTTGGCAAAAACCGTCGGGAATTTGCCCGTTTTTGCTTACGAAAACGTCCCCTACCTTTACGTCGCACGCATGCTCGATAGGGTTTTCGTATTGCTCCATCAAATCTTTGTATTCGGTTTTCCTCACCGCAGTGATAAGCACGTCTTTCATAAAATATCTCCGAGCAAAATATACCATCTTCGCACTTATATGTCAATGCCGATAATCAACGAAAAAACGCCGCCGTTGCATTACGTTGCCTCGATAACACTGCAAAAAAAACGGAAACAACAAGAACTTTACGAATAAAATTTTACGGATATTGAAAAATAGATTGCATTTTCTTTTTAAGTTTGATATAATCCAAAAGCAATCGAAAATTGCTAGTGTGGCTCAGCAGGTAGAGCAGCTGATTCGTAATCAGCAGGTCGCCGGTCCGAATCCGGCCACTAGCTCCAAAAAAAAATACTATGCCTCGTGCATGGTA
>FR895556.1 GCA_000434435.1 Firmicutes bacterium CAG:475 | reverse complement strand
GGGAGAAATACCGGCGTGTCCGGAAAGAGGGGGTTCATCTAATTAAGAGTTCGCGCCGTTCAACTCTTGTAGAGGACGAATCCTCGCTCATTCAGGGTGCGATAATACGCTAACCCTATGAAAAAAGTTACATCCTTCAAAAAGGAGAAAAATATGAAAATATTATTTGTTGCATCTGAAGCAATGCCGTTCGTTCGCTCGGGCGGACTCGGCGACGTTGCGGGCGCGCTTCCAAAAGCACTCAATGCGCAAGGTCACGATTGCAGGGTGATAATCCCGTTTTACAAAGAAGAAATCAAAGAAACGTATCGCGATACGGTCAGATTCGTTGCGTCCACTTTTGTGGATTTGAGTTGGCGTCGTCAATACTGCGGAGTGTACGAGGCGGCGTACGACGGTGTGACATACTATTTTGTGGACAACGAGTATTATTTCAAGCGCAAAGGACTTTACGGCCACTTTGACGACGGCGAACGCTTTGCGTTCTTCTCAAAAGCGGTGCTCGAAGTGTTGCCGCTCATCGATTTCTTCCCCGACGTGATTCACGCAAACGATTGGCACACGGCTCTTACTCCCGTGTTCCTCGACGTGTTCTATCGCGCAAGCGAGGAATATCAACGCATCAAAACCGTGTTTACCATTCACAATATCGAGTTCCAGGGCAAGTACGGCGACAATCTCATCGGAGATATTCTCGGTTTGCCGGACTGGGCGCGTCCGCTCGTGATGAACGGCGATTGCGTCAACTATATGAAGGGCGGTATAGAATCCTCCAATGCGGTTACGACTGTCAGCGAAACGTATGCGCAAGAAATTCTCGATCCCTTCTATTCCTACGGGCTCGAAGGTATTCTTTCAAACCGCAGATACAAACTTCACGGAGTTGTCAACGGCATAGATCAAACGCTTTACGATCCAAAGACGGACAAGAGATTGTTTGCAAATTATACCGTCAAAAACTACGCCGTCAAGAAAGCGGAAAACAAAAAGGCAATTTGCGAAATGATCAATTTGCCCTTTGATGAAAATCGTCCTCTCATCGCAATGGTGACAAGGCTCACCGAGCAAAAGGGACTCGACCTTGTCGGCGCCGTGATTGACGACATTATGCGCGCGGACGTTCAAGTCGTTGTGCTCGGCACGGGCGATTGGAAGTACGAAAACATGATGAAATCCGTCGAGGAGCGTCATCCCAACAAGTTCAGAGCAATCCTTGCGTTTTCAAGCGACCTTGCGTCCAAACTGTACGGCGCAAGCGACATCTTCCTTATGCCGTCCAAATTCGAGCCGTGCGGATTGTCCCAGCTCATTGCAATGAGATACGGCTCCGTGCCCGTGGTGCGCGAAACGGGCGGCCTTAAAGACACCGTGCCCGCGTTCAATCCCGAAACGGGCGAAGGCAAGGGATTCACGTTCAAGACCTACAACGCATACGATATGCTCGACGCGGTGTGGCGTGCATACGCAACCTACAATGACAAGGACAACTGGGATTTGATTGTTCGAAACGATATGAAGTCGGATTTCGGTTGGGACGTCAGCGCAAAGAAATATGTCGAGATCTATCAAAATCTTTGATAAAAAATAATATTTACGTCGCAACGACAATGCGACGCATAAAAAAAGAAAATATAATTATCTTTCGTCCGGGGGAAAGCGGAAGGAAGGAAAGGATATGAAATTCAACATTACGCAAAAGGAAATCGAAAATCATATTTCCGGCGTGCTCACCAGTTATTTCGGCGTCAAAGCCGAAGACGCCAGCAAGGCGCAAATCTACCGCGCAACTTGCATGGTCATCAGAGATTTGCTCACGTCCGAGCGTGTCAACTTCAAAAAAGAGTGCCGCGCCCAAAACGCAAAACAAGTCTACTATATGTCAATGGAATTCTTGCTCGGGAGATCCCTTCGCAACCATCTTTTCAACATGGGTATCACCGACGAGGTGACGAAAGCGGTTGAAAGTTTCGGTGTGAAGATGGACGAAATCTATGCCTTCGAGCCCGATGCGGGGCTCGGCAACGGCGGTCTTGGCAGACTTGCCGCCGCATATATGGACTCGCTCACGTCTTGCGATTATCCCGCAAACGGATTCTGCATCCTTTACGATTACGGCATTTTCAAGCAAGTTATCGTTGACGGTTGGCAACTCGAACAGCCCGATGATTGGCTCAAAATGGGCGACGTTTGGCTCAATCCTCGTCCCGAAGAAACTTATCAGGTCAGATTCGGCGGTGTGGTGGACCAAAACTGGCAAGACGGCAAGCTTACCGTCACGCAAAGAGATTGCACCGTCGTCAACGCAGTGCCGTACGATATGAACGTGTCCGGCTACAACACCAGTGCGGTCAACCGTTTAAGACTTTGGAAGTCGCAAGCTCCGCAAGATTTCGATATGGATATGTTCAGCAAAGGCGAATATATCAAGGCGAGTGCGGCAAAGGCTATGGCGGAGTCCATCAATAAGGTGCTTTATCCCGCCGACGACCACATCGAAGGCAAATCGTTGCGCCTTAAACAACAATACTTCTTCGTTTCGGCGTCCATTCAATCCATTTTGCGCCGTCACTTGAAGTTCAATCCGAGCCTTGACAACCTTGCGGACAGAGTTGCGATCCACATCAACGACACGCACCCGACACTCTGTATTCCCGAACTTATGCGTCTTCTTCTCGACGAGTACGGCTACGGCTGGGATCAAGCGTGGGACATCGCAACGCACGTCGTTTCTTACACCAACCACACGGTTATGGCGGAAGCTCTCGAAAAATGGCCGCAAAGTCTTTTCCAAAGCCTGCTTCCCAGAATTTATCAAATCGTGCAGGAAATCAACCAGCGTTTCTGCGGCGAGTTGTGGGCGTTCTATCCCAACAACTGGGACGTTGTCAACCGCAACGCAATCCTTTCGAACGGGCAGGTTAAAATGGCAAATCTCTGCCTTGTGACTTCGCACACCATAAACGGCGTCAGCGCACTGCACAGCGATATTCTCAAAAACGACGTTTTTGCGGATTACTATCGCATGCACCCCGAAAAGTTTACAAACGTTACCAACGGCATCACGCACAGACGTTGGGTTGCCGAGGCAAATCCCCGCCTTGCGTCCCTCATCAACGAGCTTATCGGCGACGGCTGGCTCAAAGACGCAGACAAATTGCAAGACTTGCAAAGATATATGGGCGACAGACAGGTTCTCGACCGCCTTGCCGACATCAAGCGTCAAAACAAGCAAGACCTTGCAAAGTATATCCTCGAACACAACAACGTCGAGGTCAACCCCGACAGCATCTTCGACGTGCAAGTGAAGAGATTGCACGAGTACAAGCGTCAACTTCTCAACGCTCTCAATATCCTCGATTTGTATTTGCAAATCAAAGATAATCCCAATCTCGATATCCAACCGCGCACGTTCATTTTCGGCGCAAAAGCGGCAAGCGCATACTATATGGCAAAGCAAATCATTCGCTTTATCTGTGCGCTGGGCGATCTCGTAAACAACGATCCCGACGTCAAGGGCAGACTCAAAGTCGTGTTCCTTGAAAACTACCGCGTATCCCTTGCCGAAATCATCATGCCGGCAGCCGAAGTCAGCGAGCAAATTTCTCTCGCAGGCAAAGAAGCAAGCGGCACGGGCAATATGAAGTTTATGATCAACGGCGCGCTCACCATCGGCACACTCGACGGCGCAAACGTTGAAATCCATCAAGAAGTCGGCGACGGCAACATTTTCCTTTTCGGTATGCTTGCCAACGAGGTCGAAGAGCTTTGGAGAAAGGGCTACAATCCCTCTCATTATTATCAAACCAATCCGCGTATTAAACGCCTCGTCGACACTCTCCGTCAAGGCATCAACAACATCTCATTCGGAGAAATTGCCGATTCGCTTACCACAGGGCGCGGAGGTCAACCCGACAGCTATATGGTTTTTGCCGACTTTGACAGCTATTCTGCTGCTCAACGTCGCGTGAACGACACTTACCTCGACAAAGAAGCCTGGAACCGCATGTCCCTTGTCAACATTGCCAAAGCGGGATTCTTCGCAGCGGATAGGTCGGTGGAGGAGTATGCCACTCGCATCTGGAACCTGAAAAAAGTGCACAAATGAGCAAATAGCTGCGTCGAGCCGTTGCTTGTATTTGTGCAACGGCTTTCGCAAAATTGTTCGAAGACAGATTTCGAGCCGCAACGGCGGCGAGCCATGGAGCGCCGAGCTTGATGGAAAGTACAAGCGACTGCGCCGTGTTGTTGGCCACGCCTGGCGCACAAAGCGCAGTGGCATAATGAGAGAACGATACTTATTTATGCGAGTGCCGACTTCCCCTCTTGCGAACGACGATAAATCTTATAGAGAATTGGCGTAAGTTTGAGCAATAGGGGAAAGCCCGAAGGGAAGGGGTGATGTTGCATTTAAAGTACTCCCCCTCACACTCTTGTAGAGGACGAACAAACACGTGAGGAAGGGGAAAATTGCAATAAAGAATACACCCGATACGCGTGTAGTGAAAATAAAACAGCAAAACAAATATAACACTAAGGAAATCAATATGAAAAGCGGTTTTGACAGCAACATGTATATGCAAAAACAGTCGGAGCACATCCTTGAACGCATAAGTCACTTCGACAAACTCTATTTGGAATTCGGCGGTAAACTCTTCGACGATTTGCACGCGGCAAGAGTGCTCCCCGGCTTTGACAAGGCGGCGAAAATCAAACTTCTGCAAAAACTTCGCGATAAGGCGGAACTTGTCATTTGCATAAACGCAAACGCAATCGAGCGCAACAAAATTCGCGCCGACTACGGCATCACATACGGAAGTGAAGTCGAGAGAATGATTGACAACATTTCCGCAATGGGCATATACATCAACTGCGTCGTCATCACCATGTTCACTGACCAGCAAGGCGCGCTAGCGTACAAACAAAAACTCGAAAACCGCGGCATCAAGGTTTATATCCACCGTCCGACAAAGGGCTATCCTCACGAAATCGACACAATCGTTTCGGATGAAGGCTACGGCGCAAATCCTTACATCACGACGACAAGACCTCTCGTGGTTTTGACCGCGCCCGGTCCGGGAAGCGGAAAACTTGCAACTTGTCTGAGCCAGCTCTATCACGAAAACAAGAGAGGCGTGAAAGCGGGATATGCGAAGTTTGAAACTTTCCCCATATGGAATATTCCTCTCAATCATCCCGTCAACGTTGCGTACGAGGCGGCGACGGCAGACCTTAAAGACGTCAACAAAGTGGACAATTTCCACCTCGACGCTTACGGCGAAATCACCGTCAACTACAACAGAGATATAGAAGTTTTTCCCGTCGTCAAGAGCATTTTGGAAAAGATTACGGGCGAGGAGTGCATCTACAAATCCCCGACGGATATGGGCGTAAATATGGCAGGGTATTGCATCGTGGACGACGAGGCGTGCCGAGAGGCGTCCAAGCAAGAGGTTTTGCGCAGATACTTCAAAGCTCTTTGCGATCTCAAAACAGGCACGGGTACGCAAGACACCGTCAGCAGACTTGAATTTTTGATGTCGAGATTGGGCATAAACGTAGCGGACAGAAAAATCGTCGAAGTCGCAAAAAAGAAGAGCGAGGACAACGAAAATTGCGGAGCCGTTGCGCTCGAACTTCAAGACGGCAGAATAGTCACGGGTAAGAATACAAAGAGAATGAGCGCGTCCGCTGCATGCGTGTTCAATGCAGTCAAAATGCTTGCCGGCATAAAGGACAATCAAAAACTCATCTCGCCTTACGTCATAGGTCCTATCATCGACCTCAAAACGAAGATTTTGAAGGAACACAACAAGACGTTGACGCTCGAAGAGGCACTCATCGCATTGTCCATATGCGCGGCATCCGACGCAAACGCCGCAACGGCAATGGAACAACTGCCTTTGCTCGAAGGCTGCGACGCACACTCGACGCACATGCTCTTCAAAGCGGACGAAAATCCGTTCAGAAAACTCGGCGTGCGCCTCACTTGCTCGCCCGAATTTCTCGACAATACCCTGTTTATAGAGTGAAAACCACCATATAAACTGTTGATTGTGAAAACACATACGAAGACGGAACACGAGCCGCAAGGCGGCGAGAA
>FR895555.1 GCA_000434435.1 Firmicutes bacterium CAG:475 | reverse complement strand
GTTTTCGTTTTTCTTATTTTTAATCATAAAACCGTCCGATTGAGATGAAGAGTTCCCTCTTTTCATGGTAAAAAACTGCGATATTTAGATGAAGAACAAGAAAGAGCTACCCAAACGGCAACCCTAATTTACTATGCGTAAATGAGTTGACGAAACGTGGCTCTGCCGATGTTATTGAAAGCCTATATAAAAACTGCGATATTTAGATGAAGAGCGCGAAAAAGCCCCTTGAACAGCAACCCTAATGTACACTTAGTACATGAGTTGATGAACAAGGGGCTTTGACAATGCTATTCGCTAAATAGCGCAGTTTTTAGCCCATGCGATAGAGCACCTTGATGGACGGTCCCATCGTCGTTGCAATATAGATGGATCTGAAATAGACGCCTTTGGCTGCTGCCGGTTTTGCTTTGACGAGAGCGTCCATAAGAGTGTTGAAGTTCTCGGTGAGTTTTTCAACGCCGAAGGATGCTTTGCCGAAAGGCACGTGGCAGATTGCTTGTTTGTCGACTCTGTACTCGACTTTACCTGCTTTGATATCGTGGATAGCACGAGTGATATCCATGGTGACGGTGCCGGACTTGGGGTTAGGCATCAAGCCCTTAGGACCGAGGACTTTACCGAGACGACCGACAACGCCCATCATGTCGGGAGTTGTGACGATGACGTCATAATCAAACCAGTTTTCTTGTTGGATCTTTTGAACCATCTCTTCGCCGCCGACGAAATCTGCGCCTGCAGCTTGAGCTTCGTCCGCTTTTGCGCCCTTGCAGATTGCAAGAACACGGACGGTTTTACCGGTACCGTTGGGAAGAACCACAACGCCACGGACTTGTTGATCTGCGTGACGGGGATCGATACCGAGTTTGACGTGCAATTCTATCGTTTCATCGAATTTGGACTTTGCGGTTTGAACGGCAAGAGCAATAGCTTCTCCGCTCTCGTAAAGTTTGGTGCTGTCGATGAGTTTTTTCGAATCAATATAATGTTTACCGCGTTTCATACGAACCTCCTTATTCTTCCACAAGAACGCCCATGCTGCGTGCGGTACCTGCGATCATACTCATAGCGGTATCGATGTTTGCTGCGTTAAGGTCGGGCATTTTTTGAGTAGCAATCTCACGAAGTTGCTCTTTTGTGAGAGTAGCAACCTTTGTTTTGTTGGGGACTGCCGATGCGCTTTGCAAACCGCATGCCTTCTTGATAAGAACGGGCGCCGGCGGTGTTTTAAGCACAAAAGTGAAAGAGTGGTCTTGATAGATGGTGATGATAACCGGGATAATCAAGCCGACGTCTTTGGAAGTTTTCTCGTTGAATTCCTTAGTAAAACCTGCAATGTTGATGCCGTGAGGGCCGAGCGTTGAACCTACGGGCGGACCGGGAGTTGCTTTGCCGGCGGGCAATTGAAGTTTTACAACTGCTGTAATTTTCTTAGCCATAAATCCTCCTGACTAGCGTGGTTTTGCGACGGTATGAATGGATTTGCCGTCTCCCACGAAGATTATAGTCCTGCGACTTGCGTCCTGCAGACGCGATTTAAGATGATGCACTTGCGTGCGAGTTTCAAAGTTTCTCAACCTGTGCAAAGTCGAGTTCGACGGGTGTTTGACGTCCGAACATTGCCACGATAACTTTGACTTTTTGGCGTTCCGCGCTGATAGATTCGACAACGCCGATGAAGTTTTCGAGTGCGCCGTTGACGATTCTGACGTCGTCGCCGACTTTGATGTCGAAGTCTTCGATACTGACCGTTTCAAGTCCGATTCTTCTGATTTCGTCATCGGTAAGCGCAATAGGACGACCTGCCGAGCCAACAAAACTCGTAACCCCGCGTGCTCTTGTCACCATAAACCAGATATGGTTGGTGTAGATCATTTTGATGAAAACGTAGCTCGGGAATTTTTTGCGTTGAATGACTTTTTTCTTGCCGTTTCTTTCAACGACGTCGTCTTCAACGGGAATCTTTATATCAAAGATATAATCCTGAAGGTTGTTGTTTTCGATCATGTTGCGAAGGTCGGTTTCCACAGAGTTTTCATATCCTGAATACGTGTGGACGACGTACCATTTCGGTTGTTCCAAATTTTCCATACTGCCCTCTTACGATCAAATGAAAATGGTTGCCCATTTGCCGTCGGTGACAAGACCGAACAGACCGCCCAGCACGTAATCGAGCGCGAAAAGAATGACGAAGAAAAGCACAACCACTGTCAATACGACGGCAGTATTCTTTCCGACTTCTTTTCCCTTGGGCCAAGTAACCTTTTTAAGCTCGGAAACGATACCTTTGATGCCTTTGCCCATTCTCTTGAAGATGTTGGGTTTGTCGGACGTCTTTTTGGTGTTTGCGGACTTTTTCGCTTTGGAAGACTCGTTTTTAGAATCAACGTTTACGGCAGCCTTTTGAACTTCTTGTTGAACTGCGTTGTTTGTCGTTGCTTCGGTTGAGGTTTGGGTTTTTGGCGTTTTCTTTGCCATATTGCCTCCTATCCTAGCCAGCCTTACTTAGTTTCTCTGTGCAAGGTGTGCTTTTTGCAGAATCTGCAGTATTTTTGAAGCTCCATTCTGTCGGGATGCTTCTGCTTGTTTTTGGTAAGGTTGTAGTTGCGTTGTTTGCACTCGGTGCATGCCAAGACAACCTTAACTCTTGCTCCTTTTTGAGCCATAGTAGCCTCCTTTTTGTTCTATCGCAATACGTATGCCCTACACGGCAAGCATTTTGCCGTGCAGAGCATGATTGTATATATTATTGAAAGAACAAATATTATTCGATGATCTTCGCAACGACGCCGGAACCAACTGTTCTACCGCCTTCACGAATAGCAAAACGGAGACCTTCTTCGATTGCGATCGGGGTGATAAGAGTGATTTCCATATCGATGTGGTCGCCGGGCATAACCATTTCAACGCCTTGGGGCAATTTGATGGAGCCGGTAACGTCTGTCGTTCTGAAATAGAATTGAGGACGATAACCATCGAAGAACGGTGTGTGACGGCCACCCTCGTCTTTTGTCAAAACGTACACTTGAGCTGTGAAGTGAGTGTGCGGATGAATGGAGCCCGGTTTTGCAAGAACTTGACCACGCTCGATTTCGCTTCTTTGAATACCACGGAGCAATGCGCCGATGTTGTCGCCGCCCTCTGCGTAGTCGAGGAGCTTACGGAACATTTCGATACCGGTGACGGTTGTTTCTTTCTTTTCGGTGGAAAGACCGACGATTTCAACCTTGTCGCCCATACGGAGAACACCACGCTCGACTCTACCTGTAGCAACAGTACCACGACCGGTGATGGTGAAGACGTCTTCAACAGGCATCAAGAACGGCTTATCCGTGTCACGTTGAGGATCGGGGATATAGCTGTCAACTGCGTCGAGAAGTGCTTGGATAGGTGCAAATGCGGGATCATCCCACTTGCCTGCAAGACCTGCTTCCATTGCTTTCAAAGCAGAACCGCGGATGATGGGAGTGTCGTCTCCGGGGAATCCGTACTCATTGAGAAGTTCGCGAACTTCCATTTCAACGAGTTCGAGAAGTTCTTCGTCGTCGACTTGGTCGCATTTGTTAAGGAACACGAGGATGTAAGGAACACCAACCTGACGAGCAAGAAGGATGTGCTCACGAGTTTGAGGCATCGGGCCGTCG
>FR895554.1 GCA_000434435.1 Firmicutes bacterium CAG:475 | reverse complement strand
CATTTCATATCGCAGATATGAAAAATCCGTGAACGAATTTCGTTCACGGATTTGGAGCTGATGACCAGACTTGAACTGGTGACCTCATCCTTACCAAGGATGTGCTCTACCACCTGAGCCACATCAGCATATTTTGGCGGAAGCGGAGGGATTCGAACCCCCGTGGGCTTTCACCCAAACGGTTTTCAAGACCGCCTCGTTATGACCGCTTCGATACGCTTCCATAATTGTTAAAGCAAATCGGTTTGACACAAAATGTCAGTCATTCTTGTATCAAGCTTATTTAGTATAGCAAGAGTTTGCGTTTGTGTCAAACATTGCCGTCAAATTTGCAAAAAAACTTATTTGCCGTTTTGTCAAACGAATGTTACTTTGCTCAAATCAACTTGGTCGCAACCGATAAAGGACGTTTCGTCTTTCTTTAAATCGCCGCCTTTTACGTTTACTATCGTTTTGAGATTCGGACACCCTGCAAACGCAAATGCACCGATTGTGCAAACGTTTGTATTTTCAAAATACACGGTTTCGAGGTTGGGCAAATTTGCGAACGCCGCGTCGTCGATTTCGCGTATACTCTCTGACACGTGAATCGTCACGGGCAAACTTTTGAGCGTTGAGTCCGCAAAAATGCTGTTTGCGATGCGATAAACCGTATAAGTGGTGTACGAACTCTCGGCAACTCCATCCACGCTTGCAAGCACTTTTTTCGTGCCGTTTTCCACCCAAATGACGTTTGGAATATACACGTTTGAAAGATTTACGCCGTCGGAGTCGGTGTAAAACGTCGTGATTTCAACGATATTGCCGCTCCAACCTTTTTGTCCTTTTTCGCTATCGGATATGACGTTGTAATTGAAATACTTTGCCCACACGTTGTTTGTCGTAGGCGTCACCGACGGAGATGCGGTTGACTCGCCGCCACCGATAGAGCCGTCGGGAGAGATCCAAACCGCATAGGAAACTCCCATCGTCGAAACGGCGACTGCAAAGAGCACTATTATTGCGATTATCATCGCGGTTTTTGTCTTGCGGCTTGACGTCATGCGGGCATGTTCCCTTCTCGTATATCCACGTTTGAATCTACCTTGTCTTTGATTTCAAACTTGAATACGATTGATTTTTTCGCTTCGTCGAGATAGATGAGGTTTTCATCGCACTCTTCGTCGATTTGGTTGAAATATATCGTTGCTTTGACGTAGTATTTTTCGCCGGGCTTGACAAGCATATAGAGCTTATAACACGGCATTTTGGTATCTCCGTCAAAATACGGCTGATTATAATAAATCGCGCTCGGATTGTTTGCAAAATTCGACGGATTTACAGATGCGATCGGTTCGGCAACGGGCTTGTCGCTGCCTTCTTTTTCCACGAGCTTGACAAGGCTCATCTCAACGTTGAACGCCGACAAATAGTCTTTTGTCTCCTCGCTAACAATACCCTCTTCAACCGTGCCCAGATGCGCCGAAATAACGCTCAAAACCAACGATTTTCTTCCGTCGGTTGCGCCCGAATCCGACGTACCGACAAAGTTTATCGGAAAATACAACACGGCGCATTTTGCCTTGACGGTAATTTTCGTGTCGTCTTGTTGCGTCAAATCCTTTCCGTAAGGCGCGAGATTGCCTTTTGCAAGATATCCGGGATTTGCGATTGCAGGCCATATTGCCGTGCCGTAGTCGCTTGCGGTGTTGTCTATGTCTATGCTTGCGCTCTCTTGCAAAAGCGCGGAATCGATGGTGAATCCGTCCTCGTTGCTGTCGGCAACGTTGGTAAACCATGCCGCCGTCACGCTGACTGCCGTAACCACGAGAATGAGTGCCATAACAACCGATGATACGATTAGAGTGCGTTTGGTCTTGTTCATTATCCTTGCGCCTCCTCGTGTACGGTTGAGATGTGAATCACTGCCGAAAATTCAAAAGTCGAGCCCGAATAATCCATGCTCGAATAGAAGATTTGATTGTCCAGATTTTCGAAAATCTTTTTCGTTTCGTCCTCTTGCGTGTAAATTTCGCTTGCGGTGTATTTGTCTTTGTCCGCAGAGAAAAACTGCATCCAGAACATTTTTTCGGGAGCAAATACAACGTAGAAATCGAACAATTGCGACGTGCCGCCGACGGTATTATACGTCGAGAAATTTGTGATATTGCGTCCGTCGACGCCTTTTATGCTTGACGCTATCGTTGCGTCATCGTTGACGCTTTTCACAAGTCCGTCGCTGCCGAAAGCGAGTTTGCCGTACGGCGTGTACCAAACTTCGTTTACAGGTTCGAGCTGCAAAAGTCTTTGCACGGTTTTGTTGTCGCCGGATTGCTCGTTTTTGTAATTCTTGCTGACGTTGCCGTCAGTGCCGACGTGCTCTTTAAAGAACCACGTGAACACGTATGGGATGTCGCTCGACGAATTACTGTCAACGCCTTTGCCATACTCTCTTTTGGTGGTGGGTGCAACAGTGTCGTCTTTCACATAGTTGCCGCTTGGATCGGTTTTATACGTATACTTCAAAATGCTTACGGTGTCAAACGCCATGCTCATATCGAACGACTTGCCCGTCGTGTCGAGCGCAACCGTATTGATAAAATAGTATGCGCGGTTGCTCGTATCAACGGTGTTTGCTCCGGCAATACCCTTTGTCATCAATTTGCCGGCATTCGTTCCGCTGTCGCAAAAAGCGGTCTGACCGACGTACTGCATATTGTCCCACAGCCTCTCGTTTTTTTGAAGATTGAAATCGATTTTGTACGACTCCGCCGTGGACATCGTGATTTCGGTGACGGTGACCTTGTCGGCGTTTGAGAACCACGCAAAAGACGCACCCACCATAACAACGGTGGTCACCACTATCAAAAGCGGAATCATGATTGACATGATGATTTTGAAAGTTTTGCTTTTGCTTGCTTGGTTTGTCATATTTCCCTTTTGCCGGTTTGCTCGATTGCGGCATAATATACTTTTATATATATTATATATAAACTACAATCGAGCGTAGCGTTTTATTGGCTTTTGTACGTCCTTTTTCCGTCCGAATTTACGCGATTTGCAAACCGACAGATTAGAACGCCGATTTTGCAAAAAATCAATCATGCCAAGGCGGCGTTTGTCGTCTTGGCATTTTGATTGCTATTATTGCACCGAAAGCCATGCCGTAGTGTCGTTTGAATACGCTTCGAACATAGCTTTGTCGCAAGTGATTTTGTAACCATAACTCGTCCCACTCTCATTGGTTGCGCTTGTCACGCTGCCATAGAACGCACCCGAGAACGTACTTGCGATTTCAATCGACACGTTCGCTTTGAGCGTGAACGATGCAAAGCGGAGTTCTCTGAGCAAAGACACGTTTTGCTTGTTGGCAATCGCAATCGGTTTTGCGGTTGTGCCATCAGCCGTGCCGACAAGCCAGCTCGAAGTGCTGATTGCATACACGTTTGCACCGTTTAGATTGCCGGAATCGGTTGCTTGCGTTTCATTCAACGAATACATGAGCAAGTACACTTTGACGATGTCAGCAAGGCGCATGCTTTGGCGTGCGTTTTCTTTGTTGTCAACGGAAATCTTGGTCAAAACAACGTCGTCAAGCACGTCGTATTCACCCTTCGTTACGGAAGTTTCCGATTCGTGATAATACTTGTTTGTCGTGCCGTAACCGGACACCGATCCGCTCATCAAATCATTGTAGCCGACGTTTTTGCCGTCAACGTTTTCGAAACCCGTGCCGCTCGTGTCTTTCTTCCACACTGCATTGGTCATATGCGTGCAATTTTCTCCGACGTGTGCATTGTTTGACGTAAACGCTCCGACCGTACCGCCGCTTGCGGTGATTTGCATCATTGACACAACGTTGTTCAAGCCTGCAGTTGCAGTGCCCACAACGCCGCCGACTTTTGCATTTACGTTGCTCACGGTGATTGAACCGAGAACGATTGCGTTTTCAACGGCTCTTTCGCTTATGCCGAACAATCCGCCGACGCTTTGATCCGTCGAACCGGTGACGTTGATCGAGCCGTGGAAGGACACGTTTTTCACACTCTTTTCGGTTAAAGCATCCGCCGCCGCAAGCACTTTGCCCGCGATGCCGCCGACGTATTTTGCATTGCCGTTGATGGTTACGTTTCTCAAATGCAAGTTCTTGACGATGCCGTTTGCGCCTATCACGTCGAACAAGCCGACGTTATCTTTGCCGTAGCCCATAATGTTGAGATACTCGATGACGTAGCCGTTGCCGTCAAACGTACCGCCGAAGCCCGTCACGTCGCCTGCTTCCTCTGTCTTTGCCGTGGACACGAACAGACTGCCGTTGATCGTTGCGATCTTGCCTTCAGCCGCTTTGAGAACGTTTTTGAGATATGTTCCGTTGCCGCTCCACGTTGAAGTTGTCGTTTTGCCGTCATCACCTATCACCGTGAAGAACGTATTGAGGATGGATATATCGCTTTCTGTAAACTTGCCGACTATATCTTTGGTAAGTTTATACGATGTCGGGATTGTAGAACTTTCGCTCGTCGTAGTCGCATAGTAGCCCCAAGTGTTTGCGGGGATATTGTCTTGTGCGTTTGCCTCGATATTGAGGAATACCGAATAGCCTTTTGCTTCCAACTCGGTAAAGTATTCGTCCCACGTCGTTGCCTTTGAATCGGTTATAGGCGTGTCTTGCGGAAGTTCGAACTCGCCCTTGTCATAATCGTCCGCACTTACGACGCTTACCCACTTGTAGCCCGAAGATACGATCTTGATAATTTCAAGATTGCCGGGGTTCTGGCTTGCCGTGTAATAGAAGGACGCTATGAGCAAGCGGGCAAGCGAGTTGATTTCATATTCATCTCCCGTGGACACAAAATATGCAATGGTCAACGTCGGTTGATTGCTCAAACGATAGTTGAGATCCATACCGTTTGTCGGATCGACCTTTGCGCCGAGGCGTTCGCTGTTTTGAGAACCTCTGATCGTCGTATAGCCGCGATATTCTCTCTTCGTGTAACCCTCCTCGGCAGTATGGTCTTTGCCGTCCGCATACATCCAGCCGTTTGACACCTTGATTTTGGCATCAGCCTTATCCATATCTTTGTTCGTGCCGGTTATAGGCTTCCAATTCGTATTGTAGGTGTTGTCGTCGTTTGCGTAGCTTTGCGCAGTGTCGGAGTACTCGACACGCACGGATTTGACGGTGATTTCAATTTGAATACTCGCCGCTCCGCTTGCGTTCTTATTCTTCGAATCTCTCGAATCGTACACGGTTACGCTTTGTATTGCAGCCGCCGTACTGTCGCTTTCGCTATACTTGTTGCCGCCTTCTGCGGACGAATCGTAAACGTTGAACGTATAGTTTGCCGCATCCGTACCCGTCATTGTGAATACGAGTTTCTTGAAATACTTGCCTGCCGACGCTTTCTTGAACGTACCGTCGGCGTCTTTGTATACGTCGTTGACGTATTTCGAGAAATCAAAGTAATTTCCGCTATTGCTGTTGCGCGTGTTGTCAGCCTCTTGATATCGTGCAACAACGTTGATATTGTCGCTGCCAAGAACACCGCTCACTGTAAATCCTTCGCCCGTGCGATAGGTCTTGCTGCGTCCGTTGCCGGTTGCACCCTCGGCGCCACCGTAAAACTCGTCGTCGGTATACGTTCTCGTCGCCTTGCCGCTGCGCAGTTTGTCAAGCGCAACCCTTATATGCGCCGGTGTAATTTGTCCGACGGTGTACGCACTGCCGTCAACCGTTCCCACAACGTAATCTCCCACGTTCGTCGGATCGGTAAACGTATATGAGAACGTAACCGCTTTTTTATCACCGACGTTCTTGTTGTCATACTGCGCCGTAACTTTAAACGGATTGCGTGTCGGATTGTGCCCTGTTGCGCTCCAACTGAAATAGCTATCGTTGATTTGGCTTGTGGGTACGGTTCTGTTTCCGTCATACACCTTTGTGAGTGTTGCGTTTGGCGCGTTGAACTTGATAGACACGACAGACGGAGTGATTGTAAATTCTCCGCTGAATCTATCGTCTTCGCTCAAAGTATAATTGCCCTCAATAGAATTCGAACCGTCT
>FR895553.1:3206-18682 GCA_000434435.1 Firmicutes bacterium CAG:475 | reverse complement strand
GGTTCATCTAATTTGGGGTACATGGCGAAAAGCCCTTGTAGAGGAAGAAAAAAACACATGAGGAAGGGGGAAGTTGCATTTTTATATGACTATTGCAACGCTCCAAAACATAATAATAGCGCTGAATATATTAAGGAGAACGATATGCTTTACGAATCAAGAGATCAAATACCCGAGCAATACAAGTGGCATCTTGAAGATATCATAAAGGACAACGACGCATGGGAAGAGTTGTTTTTCAAGTGCGAAGAACGCATAGGCCACTTTTCAAAATACCAAGACAAATTGAGCGACGAGGACACTCTCTTCGACTGCCTGGAATTTATGACTAGAATGATGCACGACATATCCTATCTCTACGGATATGCAAAAATGCGTCTGGACCAGGATTCGAGGGACGCAACATATCAGGGCATGTCCAACAGAGCGGATATGCTTTACGTCAAGTACGTCACCGCAACGTCCTTTATCACTCCCGAAATCAGCGAGTTTTCCATGGACAGACTCAACGAGCTTCAACGTAGCAAACGCTTCAAAGACTACGACGTTTTCTTCAAGGAAATCATCAGAAGCAAAGATATCATCCTTTCCAAGAAAGAGGAAAAACTGCTCGGAGAAGTTGGACTTTTCTCGGACAACGCAAGGGAAGTGTTTTCTATGTTCGACAATGCGGACGTGAAGTTTGCGCCCGTCAAGGACGAAAACGGAAAAGAGGTTCAAATGAGCCACGGCGTGTACGGCATGCTCTTGCAAAGTCCCGACCAAAGAGTGCGCAAAGACGCTTTCGACAGCATGTTTACAGCTTACAAGGATCACATCAACACCATTGCGGCAAACTATGCCGGCAACGTCAAAAAAGATTGGTTCTATGCAAAAGTGAGAGGCTTCAAAAGCTCGCTCGACTATTCTATGTACAACGAAAACGTGCCGTCCACTTGCTACAACAAACTTCTCGAAGCAGTCGGCAAAGGCACTAAACCTCTGCACGGATACATTGCGTTGAGAAAGAAAGTTTTGGGACTCGACACTCTCAATATGTACGACCTTTACACCTCCATTGTCAACGAGCAGGAGCTTGCACTCGAATACGAAGACGCGGTGAAACTCGTCAAAGAAGCGTTGAAAGTCACCGGCAAGGAATATTCCGATATCCTTGCAAGCGCGTTTGAAAGCGGTTGGGTTGACGTGTACGAAAACAAGGGCAAGAGAAGCGGCGCATATTCCTGGGGCGTGTACGGCGTGCATCCGTTTGTTCTTCTCAACTATCAAAAGACAATTCACGACGTGTTTACGATCGCGCACGAAATGGGACATGCGATGCATTCCTATTTCAGCAATTCATCCCTTCCCGAGCAAAAGGCGGATTACGTCATTTTCGTTGCGGAAATCGCATCCACGGTCAACGAAGTATTGCTTCTTAAACACCTTCTCAAAACGGCAACCGGCGAGTTCAGAAAGTATTTGCTTTCCTACTATCTCGACATGTTCCGTACAACGCTTTTCAGACAAACAATGTTCAGCGAGTTTGAAACGATTGCGCATAATATGGTGGAGCAAGGCGAGCCTATCACCGCAACCGCGCTTTCGGACGCTTATTACGAACTCAACAAGAAATACTACGGCGAAGCCGTCGAACACAACGACCTTATCCGCTACGAGTGGGCAAGAATACCGCACTTCTACACAAGCTATTACGTCTACAAGTACGCAACGGGTATCACGACGGCTGTTTCGATTGCAAACAAGATTCTCGAAGGCGGAGAAGAGTACTTTGCAAAATACAAAAAGTTCCTTTCCGCAGGCGGAAGCATGGCACCGCTTGACATCATTCGTCTTGCGGACGTCGATCTTGAAAGCGACGCGCCTTACGAACTTGCAATGAAAGAGTTTTCTCAAACTCTCGACGAGCTTGAAAAGTCGTTCGAGCTTCAATAAAAAAAAGAAAGTCCGAGTTGCAAGCAATCCGCTTGCAACTTGTCGAACAATATGAATCGTATCAAAAAAATCACACTCTTTTTGCTTGTTTTTACGCTCGTGTTTGCGAGTGCGTTTTTCCTTGTCGCATGCAACGAGCAACAAGAGGACGAGGGCGATATAACGCGTGATTTGTACGTATATGCGATAGCGTTCGAGGACGCGGGCGCAACGGAAGAGGAAAGCTCTGCTAAAGTGCAAGCCGATGCCGATTCTTCCGCGGATAAAACCGCAATCGTCTATCTGACTTTTTCAAAAACGGACAGGAAAATCGAGGGTGCAAATGCGCTTTGGCACAGCGAAAAGCGCAAGGACGGCGAGTTTTATTTTGTCACGACAATCAAGATTTCGCTTAGCCCAGAATCGATATTTAGTGCCGTCAAAGAGAGCATACCACAAGAAGACCTTGTCAAAGACGAGGTTGAATACAACCGCTTGAAAGTGGTTTTGAGATATGATACAATCTATAAATCTATAAAAAGCAACGGTGAAATCACGCGTAGCGGGCGCACTTACACGCACGCTTTCGCGCTTGACGAGAACATTAAAAACGACGTTTTTACGCTTGAAATGCGCTCGGCAAATTCTGCAAATTGGTATGCGGTTTTGGCGGCTTGCGCGTTTGGGGTCGTGTTGATTTCGATAATCGCAACCCTTGCGGTTAAAGGTGCAAAATGGCAAAAGACGAAAACAAAAGAGTGACAAGGGGCATGCCCAACAACGTTGATGCGGAAGCGTCCGTTTTGGGTTCTATCCTCATTGACAACAAAGCCGCGGACATCATTATCCCGACTCTCAAAGCGGAGGATTTTTACCTTTCGCAAAACAGGTTGATTTTCGAGGTGATGAAACAGCTTCAAAACGAAAGCAAGCCTATCGACACCGTGTCCGTTTGCGACGCGCTCGAACTTAAAGGCAAACTTGACGAAGTGGGTTCGATTGCGTATTTGAGCGAACTTGCAGAGGGAGTCGTGTCCGCCGCAAACGGCGAGTATTATGCAAGCATAATAAAGCGTGACAGCCTTACGAGAAAAGTTATCGAAGCAGGTAACGACATCGCAAAATTCGGTTATGAGTGTCAAGACGGAAAAGACGCTCTCGACAATGCCGAAAAACTCGTTTACTCCATAGCGGAGCAATCAAGCGAAAAGGCTCTCGTAAAAGTCGACGATGCCGCCGCGCTTGCGCTCAAAAACATTCAGGACGCTCAATCGGGCAACGTGCCCAAAAACACGATATACACCGATTTTCCGACTTTCGACCGAAAAACGCACGGCTTGAAACCCGGTGAAATGGTGCTTATTGCGGCTCGTCCTTCCGTGGGTAAAACGGCATTTGCACTCAATATCGCGGCAAACGTTGCGCTCAATCA
This sequence comes from Firmicutes bacterium CAG:475, assembly GCA_000434435.1. GTDB lineage: Bacteria > Bacillota > Clostridia > Christensenellales > CAG-917 > CAG-475. The sequence continues at coordinate 15,336 of FR895553.1, read as the reverse complement.
CGGCAAAAAAGTTGCGATATTCTCGCTTGAAATGCCTGCCGACTTGCTTGCAACTCGTATGCTCGCATATATCTCGAAAGTGTCTCTCACAAAGATGAAAACGAGAGGTGCGCTTACTTCGACCGACATCAAAAAGCTTTACAACGGCTACAAGGCGTTGCTTGCTTCGGATGTGTACATCGACGATTATTCGATGAACGGTCCCTCCGACGTGCTTTCAAAATGCCGTCGATTGAAGCGGGAAAAAGGACTCGACCTTGTTATTATCGACTATTTGCAACTTATGACCGCTCAAAAGAACGGCAGGGCGGCAGAGAGTCGTCAGGTCGAAGTCAGCGACATGTCGAGAAAAATGAAAATTTATGCAAAAGAACTCGAATGTCCAATCATTCTGCTTTCTCAAATGTCGCGCGGTATTGAACAGCGCAACGACCATACGCCGCAATTGTCGGACTTGCGAGAGTCGGGCTCAATCGAGCAGGACGCCGATATCGTCATGTTCCTCAATAAACCGTATACTTACAACAAAGCGCTTCCGCCAAACGAAGTTATCCTTGACGTTAAGAAAAACAGAAACGGTACTATCGGCGAAATCAAGCTTGACTGGGACGGCGACACCACAACATTCAAAGAGTGCGTGGACGAGAATGCAAATACCACAGAGTACGTCTATGACGAGCCCAAAAAGCGCGAGGACGACGAAGAGGGCGGTGTGGATATGAAATCCATATCGGACGTTGCCGAGGATTTGCACGAGGTTGCCGCTGCCGATTCCGATATGCCCTTCGATATGCCGTTCGGCTCGGACGAGGGCGAACAAGCACCTCCGCCCGACGACAACGATATCCCTGACGAAGACGATGAATATGTTGACGACGGCGATGAAAGTATAGACGATGACGGAGATATTCCTTTTTGATTTAAAAACCACCGAGAAATCGGTGGTTTTTAAATCATGTACAAAAATACAAATACATTAAACAATGTCGGTGAACATATAATTTGATATGTTTAAAGACGAAGTTGGAAGAAAATTGAACGTGGCAGGGAAGATTTTTCCTTTTACGCTCAATATGCTGTCAAGAAACAAGACGGTTATATGCGGTGTGAAAAGAGTGGTGTCGTCAAGCGATACGTTTGTGAAAACGCGTCTTAACGGCGGAAGCATTAGCATAAGCGGCGTCGGGCTTAAAATCGTTGAAATCGGCGGTGGCGACATGTTTTTGGAAGGGGAGATAACGAAAATTGAGTTTGAAGATTGATTATCCGAAAAATCGTAAAGAAAAATATGCAAATAAAGGCGTTGAAAAGGTCGCTTTTTTAAGCAAAAAACGCAAAAAAAACAACAAAAATTCAATAAACGAAAAACGTGAAGAACAAGCAAATTTCGTTTATGAAAACCGTGACGGCAAGAATAAGCAAAATCGCAAAAGAAAGCGTTTAGAACACCGAAACGGTGAAAGAATTGCAAAACGCAAATCCGAAAAAGAGGCGGTTAGAAAGCAAAAAGAAGAACTTGCGGCGCAAAAAAGAAAAATAAAGGAAGAAAAAGAAGAAATTTTTGTGCGAAAGTTGATTGCAAAAAAGAATAAGTACCGCAATAGAATATCGAAAATCGAGAGAAAATTCGGAAAAACGCAAATCGAGATTTGCGGCGAAAACGCGGTGAAAGCACTCTCGGCAATATCAAAGATTGCAAAAGTCGAAAAAGTTGCGGTCGGCAAGCAATCGACGTCGATTTTTGTGGAGAGCAAACAATGTCACAAGATTATTGCATTATTGCAAAACTTATGTTATGATTATAAAATAATTAATATAGGCGGAGTGTCGCCTGCAATTTTCCGCTCGTTGACGAGAGCGGGATTGATTGTCGGGATTGTGCTCGTGGCGGTTGCCGTTTGGATTTATTCGTCTTTCGTCACGCGCGTGAGCGTAAGGTGCGAGGGCGCGAGCGACTACGCATTAAACGCCGAGATAAGCGGCATACTGAAAGAGTACGGGCTTAAAGAAGGCGCAAGGCTGAAATCTTTGGACAAAAGCGCACTCGAAAAGGCAATCATGTCCCTTGACGGCGTTGCGTTTGCAAGCGTATCGGCAAACGGCACTCATGTAAACGTATCATACAAAACCGCACTGAAAAAAGAGGGTTTTGTGCAAGGAAACGGCAAAGGTGTGATAGCATCCAAGCGCGCAGTCGTCACCAGAGTGATTGCAGAGAGCGGCACTGCGGTGAAAAAGTACGGCGACGTGGTGGACGTCGGTGACACGCTGATAGAGGGCTATATAGAGTACGGCGACAGCAAAATTCCCGTTGAAGCGAGAGGGTATGCTTTTGGAAAAGTTTATCTCAAACGCACGAGGTTTTTTGCAAACGTCGAGAGCGTCGAAGAAGTCGTGTCGATCAAAAAATACACTCGCTACGGGATGTTCGGCAAAACTCCGAAAACGCCTAAAAGTCCGTTTGAAAGGTATAGACTGAAAACGTCGGTGAGCGATTTTTCATATCTGATACCCCTCAAAATCTATTCGTACGAGTTTGAGGAGATACGAGAGGTCGAAAGGAAAAATACGCTTGACGACGAGTACAAAGGAAAAATACGCTTTACGACGAGCAAATGAAAAGAGCGGTTTATTCCGACGTCGTTGCGTCTTTGAGCGAGAGTGCAACCGTGCTCGATGCCTACTACGAAATAACCAAGACGGAGGACGGCGCATACGTCACCGTTACGCTCGAAGCAGAGGAAATCATATAAATGAAAACTCAAAAAGAAAAGCATTTTGAAAACTACGACGTTATGATGAGCGTTTTCGGGGAGCTTGACGAGAATATCGAAAGGCTTACCGACGCTTTCGACGTTGACGTTTTTGCCATGGGCACGGGCGTAAAGGTGAGCGGTGATGAAAAGGACGTCGAAGGCGCGATCAGAGCTATCGACGCGCTTGAAAAGCTGTGTAAAAAGCAACCGCTTTCTTCGCAGACCGTAAACATGGTTATAGGCTATGCAAAGGCGGGCAAGGATTTCGACGTTGAAGATTTGATGGGCACGGTGGCAATCACCGCGCGCGGAAAAATCATTCGTCCCAAAACGCTGGGTCAAAAGAAGTACGTTGACGCAATCAAGCGATCGAGCATAGTTTTCGGCGTAGGCCCTGCCGGAACGGGCAAGACATATCTTGCGGTCGCGCTTGCCGTATATGCGCTCAAAAACAAGGAAATCGACAAAATCATTCTCACTCGTCCGGCGGTGGAAGCGGGCGAAAAGCTCGGATTTTTGCCGGGAGATATGAACGAAAAAGTCGATCCGTATCTTCGTCCTCTCTTCGACGCGTTGCAAGAGATGATGGGACAAGACGCATATCTTCGCCACATAGAAAGAGGCAGCATAGAGATTGCTCCGCTTGCTTATATGAGAGGCAGGACGCTCTCAAACAGCTTCATCATTCTCGACGAGGCGCAAAACACGACAAAGGAACAAATGAAAATGTTTCTCACTCGTATGGGCGAGAACAGCAGAATAGTCGTCACGGGCGACGTAACGCAAATCGACCTTCCCAAAAACGTCAAAAGCGGTATGATCGACGCAATCGAGGTGCTTGACGGAGTGGAGGGTATCGAAATCGTGAAACTCACCGCAAAAGACGTGGTGCGTCACGAACTCGTAACGAGAATTATACAAGCATATGAAAAAGCAGAATCGGCAAGAGCAAAAGTCGCAAAAGAAGAAAGCGACGACTGATCTTGCGGGAGTGAATTATGATAGATGACGTAAGAGATCTTTCAAGAGCCGAAAAAGAAAAAGCCATTGCAAGAAAGGACATAAGCGGTTATATCGGCAAATGTTTTGTTACGGCGATTGTCGCAGTGTTTGCGATGACGCTTTTCGCGCTCTATATGATCGGTAATTTCATGGACGCTTTCACGGCGAAAAACGCACTTGCGACGACGGCGATTTTTATTGCGTCGGGCGTGTTGACGGTTTTCCTTATGGCAGGCATTTATAGGTTTACCCACCAAAAAGGAACGAGCGTGAGAGATTTCCACCTGACGATAATTCTTGTGGTTGTCACGTTTATGGCGTCAATAGCGACTGCGACGAAGTTCAACCTTTACGCAATGCCTATCGCACTTGCAACCCTCGTGCTTATCGAGCTTATCGACAGACGCAGCGCGACGCTTTCCACTGCCGTGGTTGCGATTATGATTGCGGTTGCGTTTATGCGCGACGCCGTGACTTACGATTATACCACCGTGATTGCGTCCGTCGTTTGCAACAGTTTGTGCGCGATAATCGTCAATTTCTATGAGAAAAAGCATCTTTCGCGCCTCAAATTTTTGCTTGTATCCATGGCAACTCCGCTGTTGATGCAACCGCTTGTGGTTATGTTTACGCTTGCAAGCGGCGATACGAGCATGAACCTTTTGTGGCACGTTGTGTGGTCGTACGGCGCAAATATCGCGGCGTCGTTGGTGTTTATGCCTCTCGTCGCAATTTTCGAAGGTATGTTCAATATTGCGGACGATTTCCGTCTGAACGAGCTTTGCAACTTGTCGAATCCGCTTTTGAAGCGTCTTGCAAGCGAAGCTCCCGGCACTTTCAACCACTCGCTCGTCGTGGGCAATCTTGCAGAGGCTTGCGCTTCGGCTATCGGCGAAAATCCCAATATGGCAAGATGCGCTGCGTATTATCACGACATCGGCAAGCTGAAAGCGCCTATATATTTCAGCGAAAACCAATCCTCGTACAATCCGCACGACGAGCTTATTCCCGAAGTCAGCGTCAGTATGATAACTTCGCATACGCTCTTCGGCGAGATTTTGGCAAAACAAAACAGACTTCCGAAGGAAATCGTCGCAATATGCAGAGAACACCACGGCACTTCGCCGGTGGGCTATTTTTATCGAAAAGCGTTGACGCTCAAAGAAGAAGGGGATCTTGCTGTGGACAAATACACCTATGCAGGTCCTAAACCGCAAACCAAGATTGCGGCAATCATCATGATTGCGGATACAATTGAGGCGGCAATGCGCGCGTATATGCCCGACACCAAGGAAGAGTTCGAGGCAAGAATCAACAAGCTCGTGGACGAAAAAATGGAATTGCGCCAATTTGACGAATGTCCCATCACCATGGGCGATATTGCGGTCATAAAACGCACGATCATCGAAGTGTTGCCGTCAATTCACCACAGCAGAGTTAGTTATGAAAAGAAACGCTCGGCAAACACCTTTAACAAATAATATCACCACAAAAGGCACGTATGATAAAAATTACCGGCGCAAATTTCAAAGAAAAACAACTCGTTAAAAAAGTCGAGAAAGCGTGTTTCAAACATCTCGGGCAACCGGATTTCTTCCTTATCGACATGACGGTCGTCGACGAGGATACCATTCGCGCGCTCAATAAAGAGGCGAGAGGGATTGACAAGGTTACGGACGTTTTGAGTTTTCCGTGCTTCGACAAGCTCGATTTGCCTGTGAGCGATGACGACTTCGAGCCTTGCGATTACGACGGCAAAAAAGTGCTTTTGGGCTCGATTATGATTTGCAGACAGCGCGCTATGGAGCAAGCAAAAGAGTACGGTCATTCGTATGCGAGAGAGCTGGGATTTTTGGCTTGCCACGGCTTTTTGCATATTCTCGGATTCGACCATATCGACCCCGACGACGAAAAAGTGATGATTGCCCACCAAAAAGCAATTATGGACAAAGCGGGCTTGAAAAGAAACTAAAACAACGATAATAAAAATTCGACGCGGATAGCCGCTCTAAAACAAGACGGAACGAAGGAAAAATATGGATTTCAAAAGCGGATTTATATGTATAGCAGGGCTTGCAAACGCCGGTAAATCGACACTCACAAACGCGCTTGTCGGTGAAAAAGTGTCTATCGTATCGTGGCGGCCTCAAACGACGAGAAACAAACTTCTGGGCATCATCAACGGCGACGACTATCAAATGGTGCTTATCGACACGCCGGGTATCCACAAGGTGCGCAATCACCTCGGACAATACATGATGCAGGCAGTTGAAAACTCCCTCAAAGACGTTGACGGCGGCGTGTACGTCATCGACGGCGCAAAGGGGATGCAAAAAGAGGATTACGAGTTTTTGGAAAAGAACGCGCACAAAGCTCCCATAGTCGTGGCACTAAACAAAGAGGACTGCGTGACGAGAGAAACCACGTTCGCAACCCTTGAAAAGCTCAACAAAATCGAGGGGTTGAAAGCAATCGTGCCTATTTCGGCAAAGAAAGGGGACAATCTCGAAGTGTTGAAAGAAGAGCTTGTTTCGCTTTTGCCCGAAGGCGCGCCGATGTATCCCGACGATATGTACACCGAAAGCAGTATGCGCTTTATGGCAACCGAGATAATAAGAGAGAAAGCTCTCTATCTTCTCGACAAGGAAGTGCCTTACGGCATAGGCGTTTACATCAACAAGTTCGAAGAGAGAGAGGGGCAACCCATCATTGACATCGACGCCGACATCATTTGCGAAAAGCAATCGCACAAGGCTATCGTCATCGGCAAGGGCGGCGAAATGCTCAAACAAATCGCAACCAAAGCTCGCCACGACCTCGAAGAGATGACGGGCGAAAAGGTTTTTCTTACGCTCTACGTGCGCGTGAAGAACGAATGGCGCGACGACGACAGAATTATGAAAGAACTCGGCTACGATCTCAAAGCTCTCAAAAAGGACTGAAAGGCAAGATTGCCGATTTTGAAAAACTTTTGAAAAAACTCGGATAAAGCGGACGTTTTTGCACATACTGACAACGTGAACAAACGTGAATTGTGGGAAATGTTTGCAAAAACCGGGGACGTCGAAGTGTACGGAATGTACCTTGCGATGAAGGAATACGAGGATATCTCGCATAGGGCGAGAGAGGACGATGCAAACAGCCGACGTAAAAGTTAAAGCCATCGTAACGAGGGCGGTACCTTACAACGAGAGTGATATGATTGTCACTCTTGTCGGCGTTGATACGGGCGTTTTGACGGCAACGGCAAAGGGATGTCTGAAACCAAAGGCAAAACTTCGCTATGCCGCAGAGCCTATGAATTTCGGCGATTACGTACTGAGCGGACGAAACGGCAGATACATAGTTACGGAGTGCAGTCAAATCGAATCCTTTTCGAGCATAACTTACGACATCGAAAAGTACTATGCGGCGTCAATGATTCTCGAAACGCTGCAAAGAGGCTCGAAAGACGCAAATCCCGACTTGTTTATCTTGTCGCTCAAAGCACTCGACGCGCTTGCTTATTCCGAGTGCGACTCGGACGACGTTTCAAGAGATTTCTTGTTGGGATTTTTGGATATATCGGGCAACGAACTAGACTTTCAACATTGCAACGTATGCAAGTGCGATATAGAAGGCAACGCCTATTTCAAGGATTCGGACGGCATCGTGTGCGAACATTGCAAGGGACTTGACGGAATACTCGTGGACAACCTTTCAAGAGGTTATCTTGCAAAACAAACGGATATATCTCATCCGCTCAAAGTGAAAGCCAATCTTTTGCTTGCGGACTTTGTATATATGATGACGGGGGTGCGTATAAGCACTCACTATTTTACGGAGCAACTATGAAAAACAAAGGATTTTTTGCAAAATTCATTGCAATCACACTTGCCGTATGCACGCTTTTTGCCTGCGTTGCGATTTTTGCCGCATGCAACAAAGACGAAATTAAGGCAAAGTCGGTTGAGGATATTTTTAAATCCACATCAAGCAACCCAGAGTTCAGCGGCGCACAAAGAGAGTTTACTCTCGACACGGGCTGGGAAATTTATACCACAAGCGCAACCAAATCCACTCAAGCGGCAAACGTCAACAGCGACGTGGGCTACATAGAGAGTTTAAACGCATTTGTCGTAAACAACGGAGAGGCACTTTCCATAGTCAAATGCGGTGACGAAAGGGAATACTTTGACGGCGGCATGAAAGGTATGCTGTTCCCCTCATATTTGGGCATCGGCGCATTGAGAGTTAAAGACGGCCTTATCGCATGCAAATTTATAAACGGCGAAGCGGGCGTTTTCGACGCAACGGGCAACACCGTGATTTCGCGCACCAAAATCAACTATTCTTCAAACACCGGCGCAAACATCGATACGATATTGAAGATTCTCGACGGCGGTTTGGTTGCGGTCAATCCCTCATACGACAAGAGCGGCGTGAGCGGTTATACCTCGATATATCGTACTACGACAAGCGGAGATTTGAAAGACAGAGGCATGCTCGTCGCACGCCTTGAAAACGCCAAAGGCACGCTTACAAACGTCAAAGGCTTCGACGGAAAGTACGTCACGATAACGGGCAACACGACGGGTGACTTTATCTTCTCCGTGCCCGCAACGCAAGCGGCGGTGGGACAAACCACGATTGCAACCACAAACGGTACGGTTTCCGACAACGATAAAGACGATTATTACGGCGAGATCACGTATATGGGCGGCGGCAAGTTCTTTATCCACCAAGACTGGACGGTGGAAAAGGACAAGGAATACACCTATTATGACGGTTTCGACTACTACGTGTTTACGCGCAGAATTTACACTCCCGACAACGATAAGTCGGAAGCGTACACCAAAAACGCCGACAAAGTTTTTCTGTATATGGAGAACAACTATTATGACGGCGACAAGGCAGGCGTTGCGACTTCGTCCTATCTCAAAGACGGCTTTACGTACGCAAGCTACGGCTTGACGATCACGAACAAAGTCGGCACTTACGATCAATTTATCCTCGACGAAAACCTCAATATCGTCATGTCGCTTACGGGCAACTACGGCATTACGATAAAAGACCAGAAGAAAGAGAAGGTCGGCTATCTCGACCTCATTATGCAATGCGTGGACGGTTACTACTACAATCCGCTTTTGCCCAGCGAGTTTAACGTCTACGACAAGGACGGCAACCGCATCGGACACAACGGCAGAAACGACATCAAGCAACAAGAGCTTTCAAACAATATCTTCGTGGCTGCGGTCAACGATCCCGACGATACGTCGTCGAACCCCGATCAACTCTACGGCGCGTTCAACCTCAACGGCGACGTGGTGATTCCCTTCAAGTATTACACGCTGTCCGCGTTCAGAGGCTCGTACACGGTAGGTCAGACGAAGAACGACCAAGGCGTCAAGACGTGGTTTATCGTCGGCAGCGACGGCAAACAAATCACCGAAATGAGTGACGGCTCGACCCCGCTTTCAAAAGATGAAATCGCAACCGATTCCAAGGGCAATTTCATCTACAAAATCGGCTGCTACATGTACAAGGTCGACAGCGGAAAGAAGGACAGCAACAACAAGACCATATACAATTACGGCATCAAAAATTTCAACCCGAACGTAAACAAAAACGTCGTTATGAACGCAACGATGAGCGCAGGCAGCGTTCTTTACGCGCCCACGTCCTCGCCGAGCAACGTCTTTGTGTTCGACAAAGTTACGGTAGGTACGAACGTCAGCTACACCGTGTACAGACTTGTGTAAGAAGGCATACGAATGACAACCGAAATTAAAAAAGCAAGCGACGGCATTGACGAAGGCGCAAAAATCATAAACGGGGGCGGTCTTGTGGTTTTCCCCACGGAAACCGTTTACGGCCTCGGAGCAAACGCCTTTGACGAGCAAGCCGTTGCAAAAATATTCGAGGCGAAGGGCAGACCGCAAGACAATCCGCTTATCGTGCATATTTCATCCCTCGAACAAGTTAAGGACATTGCGGTGGATATTCCCGACAAGTTTTACGAGCTTGCCGATCGCTTTATGCCGGGTCCGCTTACGATAATCCTCAAAAAGAGCGACAAAATCCCGTATATCGTCACGGCAGGCGGCGAAACGGTGGGCATACGTATGCCGAAAAATAAGTGGGCAAGAGAGCTTATCGCAAAAAGTAAGCCGCTTGCCGCGCCTTCCGCAAATCGCTCCAAGCACATATCCCCGACAACTGCTCGGCACGTGTACGAGGACTTGAAAGGGGAAGTGGAACTCATTTTGGACGACGGCGCATGCCAAGTCGGCATCGAATCGACGGTGCTCGACCTCACTTGCGATACGCCCACTATTTTGCGTCCGGGCGCAGTTACCGCCGAGATGCTTCTCGACATCGTCGGAGAAGTGAGCCAAAACGGCAAAGTCATCAAAATCGCAAAAGCCCCCGGAATGAAATACACCCATTATGCGCCTGTCGTGGAAACGGTTATGGCACAAAATATCGACCATGCCGTGAGCGAATACGACAAAAAAATCGCAGAGGGAATGAAGCCGGTTATCGTCGCGCGCGATATATATAGGGATAAAGTGGGCGAGCGCGCTCAAATCTCTTTGGGCGTAACCGTTGAGGACTACACGCGCAACGTGTATTCCGCATTGCATACGGCGGAGAAAGAATACGACTACATAATCATCGAACACCTCGACGGAACGGGACTCGAAGCGTCGGTCATGAACAGAGTGGAGAAAGCGGCGGGAGGAAAGAGCGTATGAAAGTGCTTTTCGTATGCTCGGCAAACACTTGTCGTTCTCCAATGCTCGAATATATATTTAAAGCGTATTTGAAGTCGAAAGGCAACGATTCTGTCGAGGTTGACAGCGCGGGGCTTATACTTTCAAACGACAGAATAAATCCGTTGTGCCTTGCAACTCTCGACAAACACGGTGTGCCGTATTTTGACAGGCAGTCGCAGTTTTGCACTAAGCAGCTTTACAAAAAAGCCGATTACGTTTTTGTTATGACGCAGTATCACGCAGACGTATTGAAGGCAAATTACGGCGCAAAGCGAAACCTTTTCGTTCTGTCGGATTTGCTAGGAGGGGACGTTCCCGACCCTTACGGACAAGGCGAGGACGCATACGAATACGTCTATCGGTTGTTTTGGAACGGACTTGACAAAATTTATCGCACAATTTGCAAAACAGACGCTTGATCGTCTGTTTTTGCATAATAAACGCGCTTTTGTCGTAAAAGACGGCCATGCTAGATTTTTGAATTCAGGTTTTAATTTTCGATTTATTGTCTGCTTTCACACTCGACGTCGAAGTGGTCTTTGAGCAGTTGTTTGAATATTTTGATATGTACTTCTTCATCGAGAATAATGCGTTCCAGCAGCATCTTCACGCTGTCCGAGGATAAGTTGAGAATGGTGCGTTCGTAGTTCATGATTGCGTTTTGCTCGGCAAGCACGTTTTCTCTCAAATATTTTTGAGGCGATAGGGTATAGTTCGCAAAACTTCCGTTCCAGTAAGTGCGTGCGCCCATGACGGGATAACCGCCAAGTTTGTATATGGTTTCGCCAAGCAATTTGTGATGCAACATCTCGGTTATTGCGATGCCTTCTAGTGCTTCTTGAATTTCCGGATACTTCGGCGTTACGTACGTCTGAAAAATGTAAGTCGTAACCGCCGTAAGTTCGCCGGTAGAGCCCGAATATACGGGCATAAGCAGTTTGGATTCCGCAATGTTTTTTTCGACTTCCACGTCGGGATAGGGTAGCGCGCTTGCATATTTGGATAAGTCCATTTTTCACCTCTCTTGATTTTGCACATTATATTCGGCGCGCTTTGAATAGGTTACAAACAAAAAAAGTCGCGTTTATGGCAATTAACCTTCAAAATATATATAAAACCGCTTGCAAATTGCTTTTTCGTGTGCTAAAATTTCAAAGTAACTTTTAGGAGGTATAGACATGCTTGATACATTGAACGCAATCCTTCTTGCTGCCGAACAAGGCGTCAGGTACGAGGATTATAGCATATGTTTGAAAGTGTTTCTCATATTGATGGTGGTTGCCGCTGTTGCAATCATCGTCGTCATCATGATGCAAAAGGGCACCAACGACAACGTCGGCGTCATCACGGGCGCAAGCGATACTTACTACGGCAAGAACAAATCGACCAACAAAGAAAGCGTTTTGAAAAAGATCACTTTCGGACTCTTCGCTTTCATTCTCGTTTGCTCGATCATCTGCTTCGTTATGTGGGGACTTATCAAATAACTCGCATCATCAAAAGAAAGTATCCAAGCGGCTCGTTTTTCGAGCCGTTTTGTTTTTCTCGGGCAAAATGCGAGCGTATTCATCCATTTCGGGCTTGAATATATCAAACGAGTCTTGAATATATCAA
>FR895553.1:0-3196 GCA_000434435.1 Firmicutes bacterium CAG:475 | reverse complement strand
CAAACGAGTCTTGAATATATCAAACGAGTATTGTATAATCGAATTATGATAAAACAAGTTGCAACAAACAAAAAAGCCTATCACGATTACTTTGTCGAGGACACCTATGAGGCAGGCATTGCTCTCGTGGGGTGCGAAGTCAAGTCCATTCGTCTAGGTGCGGTAAACCTTAGAGATAGCTTCGTCATTATCAAAAACGGCGAAGTTTTTATGCTTGGCGCACATATTTCCCCATACAAAATGGGAAGTTACAACAACGTCGATCCTCGTCGCACGCGCAAACTTTTGCTCAATAAGTCCGAAATAAACAAACTTCGCGGAAAAGTGGAACAAAAAGGTTATACGCTGATTCCGCTCAAAATCTATTTTAAAGACGCTCTCGTCAAAATCGAACTCGGTCTTTGTCGAGGCAAAGAGCTTCACGACAAACGCGAGGCGATAAAAGAAAAGGAAAACAAACGCAATTTGCAAAGAGTGATGAAAGAATACAACAGGTAAGTTTCTCGCTTCGATTGCAAATCCGACCTTTTTCTCCTTTGTCCGTACGCACGTTGCGGGCTTTTCAAAAGAAAATAAGTTTTTTGCGCTATGCGCTATGAGGTAAATATGAAAAGAATTGAAACCACTTGCGTTCAAGGCGGTTATACGCCTAAGAACGGCGAACCGAGGCAAATCCCCATCGTCCAAAGCACCACTTTCAAATACGACACAAGCGACGATATGGCAAAGCTCTTCGACCTCGAAGCCAGCGGATATTTTTACACGCGATTGCAAAACCCGACAAACGATTACGTCGCGGCAAAAATCGCAGAGCTCGAGGGCGGTACGGCAGGTATGCTCACATCGTCCGGTCAAGCCGCAAACTTTTACGCCGTTTTCAATATCGCAAACGCAGGCGACCACGTCGTTGCCGTAAGTGCGATATACGGCGGTACTTTCAACCTTTTCAACGTCACGATGAGAAAAATGGGCGTGGATTTCACGTTTATCTCTCCAGACAGCACGGAAGAGGAAATCGAGGCGGCTTTCAAACCCAATACAAAAGCGGTTTTCGGTGAAACAATCGCAAATCCCGCACTTAGAATGATCGATATCGAATTGTTTGCAAAAGTGGCGCACAGACACGGCGTACCGCTCATTGTGGACAACACTTTCGCAACGCCTATAAATTGTCGTCCGATAGAGTGGGGCGCGGATATCGTCACTCACTCGACAACAAAGTATATGGACGGACACGGCGCGGCGGTCGGCGGCGCAATCGTTGACGGCGGCAAGTTCGATTGGATGGCGCATGCCGACAAATTCCCGGGGCTTTGCACTCCCGACGATAGCTATCACGGCATAACCTATGCGGAAAAATTCGGCAAAGAAGGGGCGTTTATCACAAAGTGCACGGCGCAACTTATGAGAGATTTCGGCTCTATTCAAAGTCCGCAAAACGCTTTTTTGCTCAATCTCGGCCTTGAAAGTTTGCACGTGAGAATGCAACGCCATTGCCAAAACGGTTTGGCTGTTGCAAAATATCTTGCAAGCGATCCGAGAATCGCTTGGGTAAAATATCCCTCTCTTGAAGGGGACAAGGACTATGAGCTTGCAAAGAAGTATTGCCCAGACGGCACTTGCGGCGTTGTGAGTTTCGGCGTTAAGGGCGGAAGAAAAGCCGCGGAAGAGTTTATGAAAGGGCTTAAAATAGTCGCAATCGAAACGCACGTTGCCGACGCACGCAGTTGCTGTTTGCATCCTGCAAGTTCGACGCACCGCCAACTCACCGACAAAGAGCTTGTCGACGCCGGCGTTTCACCCGATCTCGTGCGCCTTTCTTGCGGACTTGAAAATGCGCAAGACCTCATCGACGACATCAAACAAGCACTTGACAATGCTTGTATCGACGCATAAACTGCCGATTGCGCAATATAGGTGACAATATGCCGATTATAATTCCAAAAGGTTTGCCTGCGTACAAAAGTCTGTCCGACGAAAAGATTTTCGTTATGGACGAGACTAGGGCTGTGGGACAGGACATCCGTCCAATCGAGATTGCGATACTCAATCTCATGCCCACGAAGGAAACAACAGAAACACAACTTATAAGGTTGCTTTCAAACTCGCCTCTTCAAATCAACGTCACGCTCATCAAGACGGATTCCTACGAACCGACGCACGTGTCGATAGGGCATATGATACGTTTTTACAAGAGCCTTGACGAAATCAAAAAAATGAAGTTCGACGGAATGATCGTCACAGGCGCGCCCGTCGAAACCATACCGTTTGAGGAAGTGAAGTATTGGAACGAACTTGAACAAATCTTTGACTTTGCCGACAAAAACGTCACAAGCACGATTTATATTTGCTGGGGGGCGCAAGCTGCGCTTTATCACAAGTTCAAAATAGCCAAGCAGGTTTTGCCCGACAAACTTTTCGGCGTTTATCCTGCGCATGCCGTTGTTGCAAACGATATGCTTCTGAAAGGTATGGACGACACGTTCTATATCCCGACATCACGTCACACTCGCATCGACGAGGACGCTCTTAAAAAAAATCCGCAAATCAAAGTGCTTGCCGAATCCGATGAGGCAGGCGTCGTCATTGCCAAAACCGTTGACAACAAGTCGTTCTTCTTTACCGGACATAGCGAATATGACCGTTTTACACTTTGCAACGAATACCTCAGAGATTTAGAAAAAGGTTTGCCCATTCACAAACCCGTCAACTATTTTCTCGGCGATTCTCTCGACAAGGTAGATATGAAGTGGCGTAGCACGGCGAATTTGCTGTTTTATAATTGGTTGAATTATTATGTCTACCAAGTCACCCCATTCAACCTATAAGCCGTCATTGAGCGAATAACTGTGTCAGCCCTCTGTTCCTGAACAGTCACGTACAACAAGTACGCTCCTGTCTATGAGCAGAGGGCTTCCTTGTTCTTCATCTAAATGACGGCTTATAGATTGAATGGGGGGGGATTATTAAAAGTAAGAGCGCCAAATCGCGCCTATCTTTGTCAGCCCTCTGTTCCTGAACAGTCACGTACAACAAGTACGCTCCTATTGCTCAAACGGCGCATAGGCAACGGCAACACTCGGTTGCGTATTGCCGAGAGCCTCGCTTGTTCTCGCAATCACTACCGCGCAGAAAATCTTTGCTATCAGTCCGAGCAGGGACAAAAACTCCTGCCACAATTTCGCAAGATTGTCTG
>FR895552.1 GCA_000434435.1 Firmicutes bacterium CAG:475 | reverse complement strand
GCCACGTCGCAACCCTCGTTGCTCCTCGCACTGACACGGAAGAATGATATCACTTTCATTACCTTTTTGAATGTACAATTCCGTTTATAAAGCATCTATTGAAAAAACGCGATTCGGTTTTTCCGAATCGCGTTACGTTGTTTGTTTATGCCGTTTCAAGTGGCGGTTCTTGCTCGTCGGGTTTTCCGACGCCGACGCCGTTTTCCTCCGCCGCTTTCGCTCTCAAAATGCGATCGCGCGAATCCTCGGTACGTTTGCGAGTCTTTTCTCCCATATCGCGACATACGCCCGCAGCAATGATGAGCACTGAGCCGATTGCGCCGAAGATTGCCATCCAGTTGCGCAATGACACCACGTTGATGACCGCCATGAGCAAGTTGTCGCTGTCAACCCACGTTGCTTGCATGTAACCGAGCATACCGTAGGGTGCGTTCATCGGGAAGAGATTGATTGCAATCAAACCGTTGTCATCGATGCAAAGGCCGATGCTGAGTTGCGCTCCGCCCGCCGCGGCTTTGACAACTTCGATAAGGTCTTCTTGCATAAGTCCGCCAAGTCCGTCGATGAGCGTCGGGAATGCATTGAGCACGTTTTGCACGATGCCGTAGATTTGGTTACCGAGCAAGTTGGCGATGTCAAGCGTGGTCAAAGCCATCGGATCGCCGAGCATGTCGAGAACGAGCCAGGAAAGCGGGCGCTTGGTCACGCCGTTTTCGTACATTTGCCATCCGTCCTCGTTGAAGCCGTACTTGACTTCTATACTGTTGCCGTCCTGATCGGTGATCGTGCCCGTGTATTCAAACTTGCCGCCGTTCGCTTTGAACTTTTCGACGAGTTCGGGATCGTAGAGTTGATACAGGCAGTTGCCGTCCTCGGTGTAAGTGAGTCCGCCCGCTCCGTTGTAAGAGCTTTGAGTGTAGGACCAGCCTTGGTTGAGGATAAGACGCAAGACTATAGGCACTGTCATACGACCGCTCATTTGTGCGTAAAGAAGAAGCGGATCGTCATAGGTGAGATATCCGTCTTGGTTGAAGCTGTCGTAGTTTTGTTGGAAGAGAGCTTTGAATCTGGGATTGTTGAAGCCTTCTTTCAACATGCCTTCATAATCGTAATACGTGTAGATATAATCGAGTATGGAAAGCGCGACCGCACGTCTTGTGACGTTGTTGTAGAAGCAGAAGTCGTAGTCGTTGAGGACGTATTGATTGTAGATGAACTCGTAAAGCTCATACTTTCTCGCATTGGATTTGAGAGCGTCGACTTCAACTTGAATACCGTTGATGCCCGTCTTTTCGTACGTCTTTTCGTAGGACTTCACTCTTTCGTTTATGAAAGAATTTTTGTATTTGATGATTTTGCCGTTGTCCTCGGTGTGCGCGACGAGAGTTTTGTAGGAGAAATCTCCGTTTTCGGCAATCTTGCCGTCTGCGCCGTAGTTGTTGAGGTTGCCGTTGAGAAGGTTGTACATGATGAGATCTCTCTCGAGTGCGGCATTCTTTTCCGCTTGCTTTTCTCCGTTGTAGTACAAATCTTCGCAATAAAGCGTGCTTTGCGTCGCAAACGCGATGACGTCGGGGAAAACATAGGTCAATATGAGACCGAAGCCCGTCGACAAGCACACGAATGCGATAAGAACTTTCACCGTTTTGGTGCGGATACTGCCTTTTGATTTCTTTCTGTTTACGACAAGCGCGACCGTCATAAACACAAGTCCGAGGATGCCTGCCAAAATCACACCCACAAACGGCCAGAAGGAATAGTACGGCATGAGGTTGTAGCACTTTACGCCCAACACCACCGAAACTATAACGATAGGCAAGTATGCAAGCACATGGAGAAGAATTGCCGCCACCGAGAAGAGAACGGAAGTTTTGCTTTGATCTCTCTTGGTGCGTTTGCTCACGGGGAATGCCGGTATTACGTTGCCGTCTTTGTCGCGATTGAGCATATCGTCTTGCTCGTCCAAAGCGACTTGTTCGTTTTGAAGGTCTTGATTCATTTCTTCATTCATAACTTGTTCGCTCATGATTACAGCACCTCCTCGTCAGATTTTTGGTCGACAGGGATTTGAGTCGTTTCCTCCCCTTCTTGTCCGACTTGCGTTTGATCCTCAACGATGTTTTGTTCGTTTTCGGCTTGTATTTCGTCTTGTTTTTTGGATTTTTTTGCTTTTTTCTTCTTTTCTTCGACAACAGCCGTGCCGTTTGCGTATTCGAGTTCCTTCTCTTGCGCAACGAAGCTCAAGAAATAGAACAATACGACGAATCCGCAGAAGAAGAACAACATATCGCGCACCGCGTAAACGGGATAGAATTTAGGCTTGTAGCTCAAATCCGCTTTGAGTTGTCTGACCGCCGTCAAGTTCGCAAGACCGAGCGAGGAAGGATATGTGCCTGCGCCGAGGTTGTCGCCGATGAGCGTAGAACCGATCATCGAACCGTAAAGCGTCGCTTCATAGTTTGCTCTCTCGTACTTTTGATATGCAAGAGCCATTGATTGTTCCTTGTCGGAAGCAACCCAGGTATAGAACTCCCACACCGGCTTGATTGCCGCGGATTGATAGAAATACATGCCTTCGAGAATCCCCGTCAAAATAGAGGATACGTCGATTGCAAAATTATAATCTTCGTCGAGAAGAGGAATTTTGATGCCGCTTATTTCAAGACCGTAACGGACACCGTCGTCGGTGTTGAACGTTTTGATAAGGTTGAGCAAACCGTTGATAGTGCCGATTGCGCCGCCGCCGATAACGTCTTTGAGGTTGACGTTGAGTTTTTTCATCAAACCGTTGAGCGCGGTGTTGAGGAACGTGCTGAGATGATCGAGGTCGAAATCGTATTCAACGTTGCCGGTTTCCTCGTCAACCTTGACGAAAGCGTCGCTGAAATTGATGTCCAAAAGCACGTCGCCGCCTTCGGTTGCCTTTGCGGGATTCGTTCCCATGACGTAATTGCCGTCCGCGTCTTGCGTTCCGTTGTCTTTGACGAGTGCGACGTAGAGATAATCTCTTGTTTCACCCGGATTGAACACGTCGGGTGCGCCCGCATATGCCACAACCAGGAACAAATCGTTGATGGTTGCGCCGTCCGCTCCGAGAAGAGGCTTGATCCATTCCATAACCTTCGCCATCGTTGCGTCGTCCATTTTGAAATCCTTTCTGAAACTCATACCGTTTTGAAGTTGTCCGAGGATAGGAGAAAGAATTGCGCCGATGCCGAACTTGCCCACGACGTCGTCAAGACCCGTGCTGCCGTCGTTGCTCTTGAGCAAGAAGTCGAAAAGATGGTTGTTTCCGAGCAATGCGCCGACTTTTGCGATCAAATAGTCAAGACCGTTGCGCGTGAGGGAGAAATTCTCCGCAAACTCGATTTCCTGTCCGTAAAGGGCTTGCAACCACTCGGGGCATTTTTCGCCCGTCGCGGGATCGGCAATAAGACCGGTGTAGTATCTTTCTCTTGCCTTTACCGCTTTGGTGTACATGGATTCGAATTTGGAATCGTACTTGTTTTTGCTGATTTCTTCTTGTGCGGAATAATAATCTTCCAAAATGTCGAGCACGTTGTCAAGGCTGAACACCCAGCCGTCCGAAAGCATGCCGTTTTCGTTGTAAATACCCTTACCGTACACGCCTTCCGTAGTATGCGTTTTCGAACCGTCCGCGTCATTGTATTCCGTGCCGATAGGCATCAAATCTTTTGCATACCAAACGTAAATCACTTCGCCGGCTTTGGTGGTTTTCTTCTTGTACCAATAGTGCGAATAAGTCTTGCCGTTGATGACAAGTTGTCCGTTGATAGGTTTGAGTCTGATGATTTGATTGTATTCGGGGCTCTTTCTGTAATCGTAAGGATTTTCACTGTCGCTGCTTACGCGATAAGTGCCGTTGAGAATCTTTTTGAGATCGCCGTCGCCCTTAATATTGTTGTTTTCGTCAACGTCGAGTCGATAAAGTCCGTCCTCGCCCTTGACAAAGCTGATGTCGACGCCTTGGTTGCCTTCGTCGTCGATGACGGAATAGTACGTGACGGGTTTGTTGGAGATGTTGCCCGCAACACCGCTCTTGTTCGCGCCTTCCATTTCGACGTTATAGACGTTTTTCATCAAATCCACTTGCGCGATAAGGTTGAGCGTATCGTTTTTCTTCAATGCGTTGGAAGAAACCGTGCGATAATAGGAAAGTTGCGTCTTATAATCGTTGACCACAACGCCC
Organism: Firmicutes bacterium CAG:475; assembly: GCA_000434435.1. Lineage (GTDB taxonomy): Bacteria > Bacillota > Clostridia > Christensenellales > CAG-917 > CAG-475. Next base: position 2,251 of record FR895552.1, on the reverse strand, counting down.
GTGCCCTCGTATTGCGCTTGAATCTCGGTGATTTTATTGTCCAACACGGTGTCTAAAACAACGCCCGTGAGAAGCATAACCACCATACAAACCGCAACCACGGAGAACATTCTCACGCGCGGATTTTTCACCGTTTTGCTCAACACGATATGAACGATGGAAATAAACGCCCAGACTCCGAATCCGATCCAGACACCGTAAAGCGCAGGCGCGGTGATATAGGATTCAGCCTGCTTGAAAAAGCCCAACGCCGTCGTGAAAGTGGTTTCTCCCATAAACGGATCGTGGCCGATGAATCTGACCGCGGTGAAACACACCGCAACCAGGAACAAGGGAAGACCAAGCATGTAGAACACGACTTTGAGAGTGCGGTACAACTTGACCTTTTTGTACTGTTGAGTTTGGCTCATAACTTTCTCCTCATTGATTTGGGATTGCCCTTACACACGTGCGCGAGCGTACCCGAAATATGATTTACTGTACTATCATAGCATATCCGAAAACATATTTCAATACGATTTTCAAGAAAATTTGCCCTCTCAATATCTTGGGCAACGCCTTTTTAAGCATACTATTTGTTGAATTATATGCCGAATTTCGACAAAATATCGCTGCCCGTCTCGTCAAAATCGTCATTCTATCCGTTTCCGTTTGAAAAGACGACGGATTTTGTTTTCAACCGTATCTCTCTTTGCGGGTTTTTCGTCAAACCGACACTTCCGCCGTTTTGTGTGCATATTTATCGTTTTTTTAAATTAATCTTTGAACTGCGCCTTGCGGATTTTTATTTCGGGGTTGATTTTGATTGTCTAAAAGTATATTATTTAATCGCAGATCGGCTTTTGCCGCAACAGGAGGAAAATTATGTCATATATCAGTGAAGTCATTGAACAGACCGAATTGAAAAACCCCAATCAACCTCAGTTTATGCAAACCGTCAAAGAAGTCCTCACCTCTTTGGCTCCCGCAATCGAACAAAACGAGCAGTTGATGCGCAAAAACGTCATTCTGGAGCGCCTTGTCGAGCCTGACAGACAAATCATGTTCCGCGTTCCCTGGATGGACGACAACGGCAATTATCACGTAAACCGCGGCTTCCGCGTCCAATTCAACAACGCAATCGGACCTTACAAGGGCGGTTTGAGATTCCAAAAAGACGTCAACCTCGACGCAATGAAGTTTCTCGGTTTCGAGCAAACTTTCAAAAACTCCCTAACCTCTCTTCCCATGGGCGGCGCAAAGGGCGGCGCGGACTTCGATCCCACCGGCAAGAGCGATTCCGAAATCATGCGCTTCTGCCAATCCTTTATGAACGAGCTTTATCGCCACATCGGCCCCAACATGGACGTTCCGGCAGGCGATATGGGCGTCGGCGGACGTGAAATCGGCTATCTGTTCGGTCAATACAAGAAAATCGTCGGCGCATACGAAAACGGCGTTCTCACCGGCAAAGGTTTGAGCTACGGCGGCTCTCTCATCCGTCCAGAAGCAACCGGTTTCGGCGCAACCTACTTCCTCGAAGAAGTGTTCAAACATCAAGGCGAACAACTTGCCGGCAAAACTTTCTGCTTGAGCGGTTTCGGCAACGTCGCATGGGGCGCAACAAAGAAAATCGACGAGCTCGGCGGCAAGGTCGTCACTCTCTCCGGTCCCGACGGATACGTTTACGATCCCGACGGCGTCAGCGGCGAAAAGATCGACTACTTGCTTGAAATGCGCGCTTCCAACCGCAACAGAGTGCAAGATTACTCCGACAAATACGGCTGCGAATTCGTCGCGGGCAAGAAGCCTTGGGGCAACGTCAAAGCAGACGTCTATATGCCCTGCGCAAGACAAAACGAAGTTCTTTTGGACGACGCAATCGCAATGGTCAAACTCGGCGTACCTGTCCTCAACGAAGTTTCCAACATGCCCACCACCAACGAAGCCATCGCCTACTTGCAAGAGCACGGCGTGCTTGTCACCCCGTCCAAAGCGGTCAACGCAGGCGGCGTTGCAACCAGCGGTCTCGAAATGTCCCAAAACAGCGAACGCCTTGCTTGGACAAAAGAAGAAGTTGACGCAAGGCTCAAACAAATCATGAAAGGCATCCACACTCAAATCTGCGACGCACTCGACGCATACGGTCTCGACTACAACCTCGTAAAAGGCGCAAACCTTGCAGGGTTCAAGAAAGTTGCGGACGCAATGATTGCACAAGGCATCAACTAACTGAAAATCATCGCGTTTTTACGAAAAGCACGGAATTTCC
>FR895551.1 GCA_000434435.1 Firmicutes bacterium CAG:475 | reverse complement strand
CCCCCCCGCCGTTTCGATGTATCAAACTTTATAAACAGGAGAACAATATGAGCGGACATAGCAAATGGCATAACATTCAACAGAAGAAAGGCAAAACCGACGCGGCACGTGCAAACGTTTTCACCAAAATCGGACGTGAAATCGCGGTTGCGGTCAAGGACGGCGGCGCAGATCCCAACAGCAACAGCAAGCTCGCCCAAGTCATCGCAAAGGCAAAAGACAACAATATGCCCAACGACAACATCATGCGTTCCATAAAGAAGGCAAGCGGTGAACTCGGCTCAATCAACTACGAAGATATGACCTACGAAGGCTACGGCGTGGGCGGAACTGCAATCATCGTCGAAGCACTCACCGACAACAAAAACCGTACTGCAGGCGACGTGCGCCACTTGTTCGACAAATTCGGCGGCTCTATGGGCACGACGGGTTGCGTTTCCTTTATGTTCAAGCGCAAAGGCGTCATCACCATTGCAAAAGAGGACATTGCCGAGGACGATTTGATGATGTATGCGCTCGAAATCGACGGTTTCGAAGACATCAACTCCGAGGACGAGGACGTCTTTGAAGTTTATGCCGATATCGCAAAACTCCAATCGGTGCGGGAAGCTCTTGAAAAAGACGGCGTAAAAGTGCTTTCTGCCGAGATCGATATGATCCCCGACAACTACGTTACGCCCACCGCAGAGCAACAAGCAACCATCATCAAGATGATCGACAAACTCGAAGAGCTTGACGACGTTCAAAACGTCTATCACAACGCAACTCTCGACGTCGACGACGAGGAATAATCGCTCGTACAAATATAATTTGTACGCTTGACAATCTTGCCCGACAGTGATATACCTATTATGCTAAATATGAAACATCTTTCATGTTTGCAAAACGTAATATCGCACGGGCTTGATTGAAAATTATCAAAATCTCGACGGTATAATTCGAATTAAATTTTGGCGCGAAAGCGCAAAAAGGTATATATGGACAAGATTTATCTCGATCATGCGGCAACCACGCCGCTATCGCACAAAGCGTTTGAGGCAATGAAGCCTTATTTCTCGGACGTGTTCGGCAATCCGAATTCTCAACACGTTTACGGACGCGAAGGCGCAAAAGCCGTCAACGACGCAAGACAACTTTTGGCAAATTGCATAGGCGCAAAACCAAGTGAAATTTATTTCACGTCATGCGGCACCGAAGCGGACAACTGGGCGGTCAAAGGCATTGCTCTTCAAAATATCGAGAAAGGCAAACATATCATCACCTCGGTGATTGAGCATCCCGCAATCTATACGACTTGCAAACAACTTGAAAAATTCGGTTGGGAAGTCACGTATCTTCCCGTTGACAACGAGGGATTCGTTTCTCCCGACGACCTTGAAAAAGCAATCCGTCCCGACACGGTGCTTGTAAGCATTATGTTTGCAAACAACGAAATCGGCACTGTCGAACCCATCAAAGAACTTTGCCAAATCGCGCACAACCACGGCGTTTTATTCCATACGGACGCAGTTCAGGCAACGGGCGCAATCAAGTATGACGTCAAGGATTTGGGCGTCGACATGCTTTCCATGTCCGCACACAAGTTTTACGGCCCCAAGGGTATGGGCATGTTGTATGTGAGAAACGGCATTCGCATCGAGAAACTTCTCACCGGCGGCGAGCAAGAAAGAGCGCACCGCGGCGGCACAACCAACACACCCGGCGTAGTCGGCATGGCAACCGCACTTGACGAGGCACTTCAAACGATTGAGGAAGACGACAAATACGTCGCATCGCTCAGAGACCACTTTGTAGAGCGTGTACTCAACGAAATCGACGATATCTACTACAACGGCGCAAAGGACACTTCCAAGCGTTTGCCCAACAATGCAAACTTCAGCTTCCGCTATATCGAAGGCGAATCCATTTTGTTTTCGCTTGATCTTGCGGGTATCAGCGCATCGTCCGGTTCTGCTTGCTCTTCCGGTTCGCTTGAACCTTCCAGAACGCTGCTTGCAATCGGTGTGCCCGTAGGCACGGCTCACGGCTCGATAAGATTTACGTTCGGCAAGCACAACACGATGGAAGAAGTGGATTATACGGTCGATCAACTTGTCAAAATCGTCAAGAGATTGAGAGATATGTCCCCGCTTTACAAAAAATAATGAAGAGCGGTGAAGCGTATTTCAAACAAATCCGAAATAAATTTTTAAGGCATAGCCTTTAAGGAGCATATATATGTACAACGAAAAAGTTATGGAAGTTTTCAAAAATCCGCAACACATGGGCGAGGTTGAAAACTACAACGCAATCGGCACCGTAGGCAACGAAGTGTGCGGAGATATCATGCAAATCACCATGCGCATCGAAGATAATGTCATCAAGGACGCAAAATTCAAGACGTTCGGTTGCGCGGCAGCCGTTGCTTCCAGCTCAACCGCAACGGGAATGATCATCGGCAAAACCATCGAGGAAGCTCTTAAACTCACCAACAAGCAAGTTATCGAAGAGCTCAACGGTTTGCCTCCGCAAAAGATTCATTGCTCCGTGCTTGCAGAAGACGCAATCCGCATGGCAATCGATTCTTACCTCAAAGGTGAAGTCCCTAAAAAGGAAAACGTCTGATTTCAAACTGTATTGACAAAAACGGTCTGCAAGTAAATTTGCAGACCGTTTTTTTATGGTAAAACTTTTTCGAATGACGTGACAAGTCGAGAATTAACCAAATGATATATTGAATTTAAATCCACGCTTTATTGCGGTGAAATAATGCCGTTTTGCTCAATCAAGTTATTTAATCAAATATACGTATCGTGTGCAATATTGCCAATATAGGCGTTAAAACGGCAAAATTTAATATATAAAAGCACAAAACGTGTATTAATTGAAATATTTAATACACGATTTGTGTTATAGAGGATAAATGAATTTGACTTCTTATTTACATAATAATGTCTTCGATTTTGTTCACAAAGGCGCGTTTTGCTTTTTTAAGCGAATTGTTCGTCATACTGCAATAAAGTGCTGTAGCGGTAGCCAATCCAAGCATTGTGCCGATGATAAGTGAATTTTTCATTTCGTTGCCTCCTGATTTTATTGTTTGCAACTATTCCTTCGATATGCATGGAAAGATTTGCCAGATTTTAGTTTTGAGTGGATTTTGACTCTCTATATAGCAACAATGATTAAATCCTCATCGTGTGCGCGTTTATTTGGATTGACAAATGCCATTTTGGATTTATAATATACTTATGAGAAAAAAGGTTGCTTTGTCTATAACTTGTGTGGTCATGGTTTGCGTTTTGCTTGCAAGCCTGACGTCGTGCATGAAAATCGGCATGAAACAAAATGCCATTGAATCCCGTCTTAAAGAGTCGGGCGCAACCATTTCTTACGAGCGAACCACGCCTATTACGAAAGAGGCAAAAGGGTATGTTTTCGAAGATCTCATTCGTTCTACAAAGGTGTACACGCGCACTGTTGACGGACAAGAGAGCGAAGTCACCGAAGAGCTTTTCATCATCTTCTGCGGCAACGACGTCACTGCCGATTGGACCGAAAACGCTTGCAAAACCTATCTTGCCGACAACAAATCCGATTCTGACAAGTGGATTTCATACCGCTACGATAGGATTGTGATGTGTGGGTATTATGAGCTCTTATCCATCGCCCGCAACTACTAAAAACCGCACTATTGAGCGAATAACTTTGTCAGGTACGGCTTGCATCAAAATCGTGTACGCTTATGTACACTGGGTTTTGATTCAAGCCGTGCCTTTCGCGTTCTTCATCTCAATATTGCGGTTTTGTTTGGTAACGGTTTGTCTTGTATTTTACAAACCGCGCTATTTGGCGAAACACTGCGTCCAAGCCCTTTTGTTCTTCCGTCATGTATTACATATACATTGGGCGGATTCACAAAAGGGTTTTTCCTTGTCTTTCATCTCAAGAGTGTAGGGGGTAAAACCCAAATTAAACTTTCCCCCTTTCCTCACGTGTTTGGACTTCGGCGTTTG
>FR895550.1 GCA_000434435.1 Firmicutes bacterium CAG:475 | reverse complement strand
GAAAACACGTGAGGAAAGGGGAAAGTACATTTAGAGTACACGCCGTATAGCAATAATAAACAAAACGTCACAGATATGGATAAAGAGCAAGAAATCCAACTCATCAAAAAAGCACAACAAGGCGATATCGAGGCGGAAAATTCCGTCGCTTTGGCATACCTCAATCTTGCAAAATCCATTGCGCGCTCGTTTGGAGTGGCGGGCGCGTACGACGTGGACGACCTCGCCGGATACGGCATGCTCGGACTTATCCGCGCCATACACACCTATGACGAAAACGGCAAGGCAAACTTCAAAACCTACGCTTCTCGGTGCATCAAAAACGCAATCGTGGACGCTGTGCGAAAGTCGGAATCGGGTGCGTTGGAAATAAAACTCGACAGCGTGGACGACGAGATTCAAGGCGAAATGCAACAGACAAACCCCGAAAGCATTTTTATAGAAAACGAAACATCGTCATTGCTTTTCGAGGCAATATCCTCTCTGCTCACCCCCACCGAACTGGATGTGCTGAAATTGCATCTTGAATGTATGAGCTATGCCGACATAGCAAAAGAGTTGGGTTTGGAACGCAAAAAAGTGGACAACACCATCTATTCCGCAAAGAAAAAAATCCGCAAACTTCTTGACAAAGAGGACAATTAACCGAAAATCTTGCTCGGCAAGATTTGTTATTATGCAAAAAAATAAGACCGCTGCTTTGGGCAGCGGTCTTATTTTTTGCTTTGTTATTGCAACTTATTTGTTTTGGTTTTCAACTTTTTGGAAGTTGATTGTGCCGTTGAGTCCGACAACAGCCTCGTCTTTGGTTGCGTCGTAAACCGCCTTGCCGGTGAGGTTTGCCGTGCCTTCATAAGTCACGCCGAGTGCGGATACGGTTGCTTTGACGTTGCCGTTCAACACAAACTCACCTGCGTTTTCTTGGCTGTTTGCATAGACGTTGATCGTTGCGACGAAGTCAACGCTTGCAACGCCCGTCACGCTTGCGGAACCGTTTGCCGTGACAACCGCGCCGTATTTGCCGTCTGCAAGTTTGCCGACTTCAACCGAAAGACCTGCGCTTGCGCCGAGAGTTTCGCTGATGCCTGCGCCTGCGCCCATTTCAATCTTGACGGTGCCTTGAGCCGTTGCGTATGCTTTGACGTTTGCAAATGCGTTTGCAGTGCTGTCGTCGCCTGCGCTTGCGCCGAGGGTAAAGATAGTTGTGTCTTTTGCTTTGTCAAAGGTTGCAGAACCTTTGAACGAGGTGACAGCGTATTCTTTGTCTTCTTCGCCTTCTGCGGTTGCTTTTTTAACATATGTCACTTTTGCTTCAAAGGTGTAGTCTTTTTTACCTTCAAGCTCGGCGCCTTCGGAAAGTTTGACGTAAAGAGCAAGCTCGCGCACTTCTTCTTTGCTGGTTGCGTCGTCAACGTACGTGATGGTGATCGAATACTTTTCGGTGTACTCTGCATCCGTGGATTCAACCTTTTCGACTTTGATTCCATTTTCGGAAAGAACGGTGTCCAGTCTGTCAACCATGCCTTGAATCATGGGTTTGAGCGTTGTGCCGATGCCGGTTGCCACTGCTTCTGCTCCGAGTGAGAGTTGATTGTTGTCGCCAACTTGGATGTTGACGCCTGCGTTATCTTCCGCAGCAGCAGACGCTCCGCCTGCCATGTTGGATGCCAAAACGGCAACGGTTGTTCCGAGAACTTCGGAGTTGGATGCTTTTTCGGAATCCTTGGGATTGCATGCTACGAATGCAACGAGGGAAAGAGAAACGACAAGCACAAGAGCCAAAATCGATACTGTTGCTTTTTTCATAATATAATCTCCTTTTTTGTTTTTCAAATTTCATCCGCAATTCCTGATTGCAACAATATAATACGACTGTCGATTAAATTTGGTCTAAAAGGAACATAAAGATTGCCTTAATTTAAGAAGCTCGCGAAAAAGTTTTCGAAAATGGAATAGTATTATAAACAAAATGCGCTAAATCGATGCATAACGCGAAAGAGCCACCCGAACGACAACCCTAGTGTACACATGGTACATGAGTTGGCGGGCGGGTGACTCTGACAAAGTTAGGCGCGATTTAGCGCATTTTGTTTGACAAATATATTTTATTAATATATTATTATTGAGCATCAAATCGATGCGTTTCCTTTCCCGAAAGGGACACAAGACCAAAAGGAGGTATTAACATGGATAAGTACGAGGTTCTCTACATCATTCGCGGCGACGTGGACGACGACAAGAAAAATCAAGTCGTAGAAAAATTTGAAAACTTGGTTTCCACTCTCGGCGGCACCGTTGACGGTTTGGACAAATGGGGCATGAGAAAGTTTGCTTATGAAATCAACAAGCAAACGGAAGGCTTCTACGTTCTTATGAACGTCACCTGCTCTAAAGATGCTCAATCAGAACTTGACAGATACATGCGCAACGACGAAAACGTCGTCAGACAAATGATCATCAAGAAGTAATCGATAAGGAGAAAAACTATGAACAAAGTGTTTTTGATCGGCAATTTGACAAAGGATCCGGAACTCGCATCCACAAACAGCGGTATCAAATTTTGCAGATTTACACTTGCTGTGTCCCGTTCCTACTCGAAAGACGGCAAGAGAGAAACAGATTTTCTCCCTGTCGTAGTTTGGAGAGCTCAAGCGGACAACTGCGCACGCTACCTCAAAAAAGGCAGCAAAGCGGCTATCAGCGGCAGCATTCAAACAAGAAGCTATGACACGCAAGACGGTTCTCGTCGCTACGTCACCGAAATCGCTGCGGACGAGGTGCAATTCCTCTCCACCAGAAGCGATGAAAACGGTGCCGATGACGTCGATTTCGACGATCTCAAGCCCATCGACGAGGATCTTCCATTCTAATTTAAGGAGTATTTGAAAATGGCAGAAGAAGTTAAAGCACCCCGCGCTCCCAAGAGAGTGCCCAAAAAGAAAGTGTGCACGTTCTGCGTAGATCACGTTGACGACATCGACTACAAGGACGTTGCAAAGCTCCGTCGCTTCATCACCGAGAAGGGCAAAATCCTTCCCCGTCGTATGAGCGGTGTTTGCGCAAAACATCAAAGAACGCTTGCTGTTGCTATTAAGAGAGCAAGAGTTATGGCTCTGCTCCCGTACAAAGCAGACTAAAAAAGCGATATGCTTACGGAAGGCACGGTTTT
>FR895549.1 GCA_000434435.1 Firmicutes bacterium CAG:475 | reverse complement strand
GATGCACGAAGATCCTGCGGTGCCGAACTACGGAAAAGCCGGACATGGACCGAAACTCGAAGTGGGTATGGTGCTTGCAATCGAACCTATGGTCAATATGGGCACGTGGCAAACGCTCGAGGACGGTTGGAAATGCGTCACGCTGGACGGCAAACCTTCCGCTCACTATGAGAACACTGTTGCTCTGACAGAAAACGGAGCTGAAATACTTACGCTTTGATATGGAAATCGGTTCAATCGTTTATTCAAAAGCAGGTCGCGACCAAGGCGCATATTATGCGGTCGTCGAGATTGTTGACGAGAATACGGTGAGAATTGCGGACGGAAATCTGCGCCATATCAAAAACGCGAAACTCAAAAACGTAAAACATCTCCAATCTACGGGCGACGTGCTAGAAAAGATTGCGGAAAAACTTAAAAACGGAAATCAGGTGTTCGATCAGGAATTATTCAGCGCACTCCGTTTTTACAACGACAACAACAAATAAGAGGACTCTATGTCAAAAGAAGACGTTATCGAAACCGAAGGCAAAGTCATCGAAGTTTTGCCCAAAACTCAATTCAGAGTGATGCTCACAACCGGCCATGAGATTCTTGCATATCTCGGCGGAAAGTTGCGTATCAACAACATAAGAATTCTCGAAGGCGACAAAGTCAAAATCGAAATGTCGCCGTACGACCTGACAAAAGGCAGAATAATCTACCGCAACAAATAAGGTCATATCGAAACAAAATCGAAAACAAAGGACTCATTCAGGAGGTTAACTATGAAAGTCAGACCCAGCGTCAAGCCTATGTGCGACAAATGCAAAGTTATCAAAAGAAACGGCAGAGTTATGGTTATCTGCTCAAAGTATCCCAACCACAAACAACGTCAAGGTTGATTGATGCGTCGGGCTTTTGACGTTTTGAGGCAATGCTCCGCCTCTTCATCAAAAGTAAAATTCGGCAAAAAGCGTAGGGCGGCTGGTTGCTTCATTCCAAATCTTACGGCAACTACCTATGCGTGGCATATATAAAAACACTTTTTTCACTATTTCGGAGGTAGAAAATGGCAAGAATCGCCGGCGTGGATCTTCCGCGCGACAAGAGAGTTGAATACGGACTTACCTACATCTATGGTATCGGCCTTGCAACTTCTCAAAAGATTTTGAAAGAGACCGGCATCAATCCCGATATTCGCGTCAAGGATTTGAGCGAAGATCAAGTCAGTCTCATTCGTGATTACATCGAACAACATTTGCACGTCGAAGGCGACCTCAAAAGAGAAGTCGGTCTCAATATCAAGAGATTGATGGAAATCGGTTGCTATCGCGGCGTTCGTCACAGAAAAGGACTTCCCGTACGTGGTCAAAACACCAAACAAAACGCTCGTACGAGAAAAGGTCCCAAGCGCGCAGTCAGCCGCAGCAAGAAATAAGGAGGCTAGACTATGGCAGGTATCGCAAGAAAAGCTATTAAGAAAAGAAAAGATATCAAACGCGTTGAAAAAGGTCAAGTGCATATCCACGCTTCTTTCAACAACACAATCGTTACTATCACCGATATGAACGGCAACGCAATCTCTTGGTCTTCCGCAGGCAAACTCAAACTCCGCGGCAGCCGTAAGTCCACTCCGTTTGCAGCACAAATGGTCAGCGAAGACGCAGCCAAAGTTGCATACGATCAAGGTATGAGAAGCGTTGAAGTCTACGTCAAAGGTCCCGGTCAAGGCAGAGAGAGCGCAATCCGCGCACTCGCAAACGTCGGTATCGAAGTTACGCTCATTCAAGACGTTTCTCCGATTCCTCACAACGGATGCCGTCCGCCCAAGGCGAGAAGACTGTAATTAGGAGGACTTAAACTATGGCTAAATATACAGGAGCAGATTGCCGTCTTTGCAGACGTGAAGGTTGCAAACTCTATCTCAAGGGCGAGAAGTGCGGTTCTACAAAATGCCCCCTTCTCACAAAGTACGCACCTCCCGGAGATCACGGCAAGGGAAGAAAGAAAGCAAGCGGCTACAGCGTTCAACTTCGTGAAAAACAAAAGACCAAACGTTACTACGGCGTGACCGAAAAGCAGTTCAAGATGTACTATGACAGAGCATCCGAAATGCGCGGCGTCACCGGTGACAATATGCTCGTTTTGATCGAAAGACGACTTGACAACGTCGTTTATCGTCTCGGCCTCGGCACCTCAAGAGCTATGGCTCGCCAAATCGTCAACCACGGTCACATCACCGTCAACGGCAAGACAGTGGACATTCCGTCCTACCTCGTCAAAGCAGGCGACGTCGTGGCAGTCAAAGAAAACAAGAAAGATTCCGCAATGTGGAATGCCGTCAAAGAGACCAAAAACCTCAGCCTCGTCAAATGGCTCGAATTTGACAACGCTACACTCACGGGCAAGGTCGTCGCTCTTCCCGAAAGAAGCGACATCGACCTCGACATCCAAGAACACCTTATCGTCGAGTTGTACTCAAAATAATTTGATCGGAGGATACAGTTATGATGGAAATCAAAAGTCCCAAGATAACTTGCACGGAGAACGAAAGCAAAAACTATGCCAAATTCGTCGTCGAGCCGCTTGAAAGAGGCTTCGGCACGACGATCGGCAACTGCTTGCGTCGTATTCTTCTTTCCGCGCTTCCCGGTGCTGCGGCAGTCGGCATCAAGATTGCGGGAGTCGATCACGAATTCTCCACAATCAAGGGCGTGAAAGAGGAAGTTACCGAAATTATCCTCAACCTCAAAACTGTTCGTTTCAAAGCAATCAGCAGTCTCGAGACCGCGGGCAAACAAGAATGCAAACTCTTTGCAAACACAGTCGGCACGGTTACGGCAGGCGATATCCAATGCGCCACCGGCATCGAAGTGATGAATCCCGACCAAGTCATCTGCACTTTGGACGAGGGCGCATCAATCGATATGACCATCTTCGTCGATTGCGGAAGAGGTTACGTTCCCGCTTCCCAAAACAAAGACCATCATCAATCCATCGGTTACATTCCGATCGATTCGATCTACACTCCGGTCGTGAGAGTCAACTATGCAGTTGAAAGCACTCGTGTCGAACAAAGCATCGACTTCGACAAACTTACCCTCGAAGTTACGACCGACGGCACGACCTCTGCAAAGGAAATCACCTCTCTTGCTGCAAAAATCATGAACGACCACATCAAACTCTTTGTCGATTTGGTTGAAAACATGGGCGACAAGTCAATCCTTGTCGAGCCGCAAACCGACAGCAAGGTCAAGGTTTTGGAAATGTCCGTTGAAGATCTCGATCTCTCGGTGCGTTCGTACAATTGCTTGAAACGCGCAAACATCCACACAGTCGAAGACCTCACGAAGCGCACGGAAGACGATATGCTCAAAGTGAGAAACCTCGGCAGAAAATCACTCGAAGAAGTTGTCAAGAAACTCGAAGACCTCGGCCTCGGCTTGAAGGCCCAAGAGGACTAAGAGCACAGGAGGAACACTATGTCTAAATTAGGAAAACGCACAGACCAAAGAATGGCTATGCTTAAAAATCAGGTTTCCGAGCTTCTTTGGTACGGTCAAATCGAAACGACTGTCGACCGTGCAAAAGCAGTCAGAAGCCTCGCTGAAAAATATATCACTATCGCAATGAGAGCTTACCAAGACGACGTGAAGGTCACAAAGACCGTCGCCGACGCAAAGGGCGCAAAGAAAGAAGTCGTTTTCACCAACGACGGCCCCAAGAAGCTCGCAGCACGTCGCAGACTTATGGCTGAACTCGTCGATCTTCAAGAGATCAAGGGTGAAAAGGAATCCAAATCCGCTTTCAGAGCGCGCATCAAAGATACAAAACACCCCCTTATCGAAAAGATGTTCAAAGAGTATGCTCCCAAGTATGACGCACGCAAGAACGAGCTCGGACAAGGCGGCGGTTACACCCGTATCCTTAAAACCGGCACTCGTCGCGGCGACGCAGCAGAAACTTGTATTCTTAAACTCATCTGATTGAGTCCTTAAAAAACAAGAAATCCACCGAATTTTCGGTGGATTTTTTTTATGCTTAATCACGCAAAAAAACGATTATTTGAAATTTATAGACTTTTCGAATCCGCAAGTCCGTTTCGAATATCTTACAAAACTCTTACAAAACAGTGTGTATTTTGTCGAAATTAGGCTCAATTGTAATGTTTTTGTCAAGACTTCTGCATGGGCGGGGTGCGATAATATATGCGTAAACAAAGGAGGCACATATATGGGAAAAATCATTGCACTCACCGGAGCAAGCGGAAATATGGGACTTGAAACTGTCATGCAACTCATGGAGAGCGGGGTTGTCGAAAAGCTTAAAGTATTGCTTTTGAACGAAAGAAGAGAACGCAAGTGTGCAAAAGAATGGAAGCGTAAATACGGAGGCAGAATCGAGGTTATTTTCGGCGATTTGGCGGAAAAGGAAGATTGCAGAAAACTTGTGGCAAACAGCGATTACGTTCTCAATCTCGCCGCAGTCATTCCTCCGACTGCCGACCACTATCCCGTGCTTACAGACAGATGTAACCGCATCGGCGCAATGAATATCGTGGATTCAGTGTCCGAGATAAAGGAAAATCAGCCCAAACTCGTGCATATTTCCACTGTTGCGATATACGGCAACCGCAATTACAAGCACCCCTGGGGGAGAGTGGGGGATCCGCTTATATCGAGCACGTACGACGAGTATTCCGCAAGCAAAATCAAGGGTGAGAGATACGTTCTCGACAGCGACGTAAAGCAATGGGCGGTGCTTCGTCAGACGGGTATGCTTCACAACAGAATGCTCACCAACAATATGAAAGACGGGCTGATGTTTCACACCTGCTTCAACGCGCCGATAGAGTGGGTTACGGCGCGCGACAGCGGTCTTTTGATGCGCAGGCTCGTCGAAAAGGACGCAAGCGGGCAACTCGAAGAGAAGTTCTGGAAGAAGTGTTACAACATTGGCGGCGGTGCATGCAACAGAGTGACGGGATACGATACATTTGACGAGGGCTTCAAGATTATCGGCGGTTCGACGCAAAAATATATGAAACCGCAGTGGAATTCCATTCGTAACTTCCACTGTATGTGGTTTCAGGACAGCCATATTCTGAACGATTATTTTGATTTTCAGCATGAGGATATAAAGGATTACTGGCAAGAAATACTGTCACAACACGAATATTACAGACTTGGAAAGTTAGTGCCTGCAAAACTCGTGTCCAAACTTGCCATAGAGAGACTGCTTAAAGACGACAATGCACCAAGATATTGGGTGAGTAGCAATCAGGCAGGCAAAGTAAAGGCATTTTTCGGAAGCAAAGAAAATCTCAAATGTTTGCCGAGCGATTGGAGCAAGTTCCCGATTTTGGCGCACGGACAACTTGCCGACGGCGACGTCGATTACGACGATATGAGAGATATCACAAAGCTCAAAGAACACGGCTATATTCTCGACCACGGCTATGACGAAAGCAAGAGCGACGACGAACTCGATATTGAAGATATGCAGTCCGCGGCGGCGTTCAGGGGCGGTAAGTGCTTGTCTACGAGCATGAAAAAGGGCGATTTGTACACAAAACTCGAATGGGAGTGCCACGACGGACATCGTTTTTGGGCTTCGCCGTATTGCGTGCTCAAAGCGGGACATTGGTGTCCCGAGTGCTGTCAGCCTAGCCCGTGGGACTATGACAGATTGTCAAAATTTATGCCGTTTTATGCGCAAGTTTGGTATGATACTCACGCAAAAGGCGAAAACACGACCTATTTTTACGACGGCAATCACGTTGCAAGATACACCGTGTATTAAGGCGAAAAATAAAGTGAGTGAAGGAGAAAACCATGAAAAACGCAATAATATACGTCTTTTCGGGCACGGGCAATACGAAAAAAGCGTGCGATATATATAAGAACGAATTTGAGAAAAACGGCGTCGAAACCACGCTGTACACGGTGAAAAAGGGCTTTGAGAATTTGCCGGATCCAAACAACTTCGACTATGTCGGATTTGCCTATCCCATCCACGGATTTAATGCGCCCTACATAATGCTCGACCTTGCGAAAGCACTTCCAAGAGTGATTGAAAAAGAGCAAAACATATGCGAAAAAACGGCGAAAAATAAGCAAAAAGGCAGTGATTTTTACGCAAAAAACGGCAAAAAAACGTGCAAAAACAAACAATATTTCATCGTCAAAACGTCGGGTGAACCGCTAAAAATCAACAACGTGTCGTCGATAAAATTTAACGATATTATGAAGCGAAAAGGATACGTTCCTTTCAGCGAATACCACTACGTGATGCCGTACAATATGATTTTCAGGCATACCGACGAAATGGCGGCAAGGATGAAAAACACGCTTGAACAACTTGCTCCCGTCGAGGCAAGGGAAGTAATTTGCGGCGTCGAGCATAAACTTTCCAAAGTTCCGTTCGGAAGATTTGTGGCATGGGTGGTGCGCATCGAACAACCGGCAATGAAAGTCAACGGAAGATTTTTCAAGGTTGACGGCAACAAGTGTATAAAATGCGGCGCTTGCGCAAAAAATTGTCCCGTTGGCAACATCAAAATGGACGGAAACGGCAAGTTCAGCTTTGGCGGCGACTGCGTTATGTGCACCAGATGCTCTTTCAATTGTCCTACGAATGCTTTTGACATAGGCATGCTCAACGGGTGGAAAGTCAACGGCAGATACTCGTACAAATTGCCTGAAAAGCCCGAAGAGGACAAGCACGCGTGGTATTGCAAAAAGGCGTACAAGAGATACTTCGAAGAGGCACAAAAGAAAATTGCCGCATCAGAGTTTTGATTGTAAAAAAGTATGGAAATATGCAAAATAATATTGTAAAATAAAAGCGAAAATTTTTAGCGGAGATTGATATGAGAAAGATACTTATAGCAGAGGACAACGTTGAAATATCCGATATGATGAAGAGTTATCTCGAAAAGGCAGGGCATGAAGTCTATCAGGCATTCGACGGCGCAGACGCATTGAGAAAAGCAAGCGAGATAAAGCCCGACCTTGCGTTGCTTGATATCATGATGCCCAAAATCGATGGTTTCACGGTGTGCGAAATGCTCCGAAAAACCATGACGATGCCGATAATCGTCGTGTCGGCAAAAGTTGCGGAAGAAGACAAGGTGCGCATGTTCGACCTCGGAGCCGACGACTATATCACAAAGCCGTTTTCGTTCAAAGAAATGGTTATGAGAGTTGGCGCGCAACTTAGAAGGTACTATGAGTTCAACGCCGTTCCGTCGGGCGATAGACACTATGGAAGCCTCATGATTTCGTCATCGAGATACGAGGCGAAAGTGGACGGCGAACCGTTGAATCTGACAGCAAAGGAGTTCAAAATCCTTGACTATCTTACACTACATGAAAATCAAATTATGCCCAAACAAAAGCTCATAGACGACGTTTGGGGCGTCGATGAATACATTGACGAAAACACTGTCGCGGTGACGATTGCAAGGCTTCGCGATAAGCTCTCAAAGGTCGGAATCAACAATGTCGTGACCGTATGGGGACTTGGCTATAAGTGGCAAGATTGAAACGGCAAATCGCAAAAACAACAGTTTATCTGCACGAAATAAGAGGTTAAACGGCGTATGCTGAACAGAAACGAGATTTTGAGAATCGAAAGAACGCTTGCGAAATTGCAAGAGGGCGACTTGTACGACCCCGTTGAAACGCGTGGCTTCGGAACGTATCATTCGATTGCCGTAAGGCTTGAAGCATTGCGCGTTGCAATGCTCAAACTCAAAGACAGCGAAACGGATTCGTCGCTTAGGGCAAACAAGTCCATCGCTTCCGTCGCGCACGACATGAAAACTCCGCTTGCGATTATTTCCGGATACGCCGAGTGCATTTCCGACGGCATGGACGATAAGGACTATCCTGCACTAATCATCCAAAAAACAGACCAAATGAACGAGATGGTTATAGGCATGGTGGAGTCGTCCAACGCCGAGATAAGAAAACAATCCGCGCACAAAACTTTGCATCCGGCAAGAAACTTTTTCGGCAAAACGATTGAGAAACTTCGTCCGCTTGCGCAGGCGAGGGATATAAAACTCAAAGTGGGCAAAATCCCCGACGTCGAAGTCAGAGTTGACGAGGGACAAATGGAAAGAGTCGTGCAGAATCTCCTTTCAAACGCGGTGAAATACTCCGACAAAGGTCAAACGGTGAAAGTCGGCGCAAAGAAAAAGGGCAAACGCTTCATCCTTTACGTGCGCGACAACGGCATAGGCATTTCAAAAGAGAGTTTGCCTTACGTTTTCGACCAATTTTACACCGAGGACAAAACGCGCTCGTCGGGCAACAGTCAGGGCGTGGGACTTTACGTCGTGCGCGAGATTATGAAAGACCACGGCGGAGAGGTTTACGTAAAAAGCAAAAAAGGCAAGGGCAGCACTTTTTCAATCGTGCTTCCGCTCGAAGCCGACGACGTCGCAGGCACTACCGCCACTGCAAGATTCGACAACCTTTCGCTTACGTCGAAATGCGCCATAGAGTTCTTTTTCGGTTGGGCAATGACGTTTATATACCGCTTTGCAAAATATTCGCAAACGAGGCAACGTCATACGCTCGTCACGGGATTGTTGTCCTTTGCGCTGTTCATGTTCGTGTGGCCTATCGATTTTATCAGCGTTTTGGTGTACGGAAAACTCACTTTCCTTGCAGACTGATTTGTTGCAAATAATAAAACAAAAATAATAAAACGAGATTAAGCCGTTCGGCTCGACGGAAAGTTGCGCCGAACGTTCGTTTTTTTATTCGATAAAAAAATCCTTTAATAACACTTGCATATTTTTTGTAATAATTGTAAAATAATTGCGGTTGGAAATCCAATCAAATCAGGAATACACCTTTATGGAGGAATTTATAATGGCAAACGTAAAAGTCGCTATCAACGGTTTTGGTCGTATCGGACGTCTTGCATTCAGACAAATGTTCGGTGCAGAGGGTTATGAAATTGTCGCTATCAACGACCTCACAAGCCCCAAGATGCTCGCTCATCTTCTTAAGTACGACTCAACACAAGGCAACTACGCAAATTCTCACACGGTAGAAAGCTGTGAAGCAGTTCTCAACGAGGACGGCACGATCAAAGAAGACGGTTACATCGTCGTCGACGGCAAGAAGATCACCATCTACGCAAAAGCAAAAGCTGCAGAACTTCCCTGGGGCGAACTCGGCGTGGACGTCGTTTTGGAATGCACGGGTTTCTACACCTCCAAAGCAAAAGCACAAGCACACATCGACGCAGGCGCACGCAAAGTCGTCATCTCTGCTCCCGCAGGCAACGACCTTCCCACAATCGTCTACAACGTCAACCACACCACTTTGAAAGCAACTGACAACATCATCTCCGCTGCAAGCTGCACGACCAACTGCCTCGCTCCTATGGCGAAAGCACTCAACGATTATGCACCTATCATGAGCGGTATCATGACCACGGTTCACGCATACACCGGTGACCAAATGCCTCTCGACGGTCCGCAAAGAAAGGGTGATTTGAGAAGAAGCCGCGCGGCTGCAATCAACATCGTCCCCAACAGCACCGGCGCTGCAAAGGCAATCGGCCTCGTCATCCCCGAACTCAACGGCAAACTCATCGGTTCCGCACAACGCGTTCCCACTCCGACCGGTTCCACCACCATCCTCGTGGCAGTCGTCAAAGGTCACGTCACCGTTGAAGGCATCAACGCCGCAATGAAAGCTGCTGCAACCGAGTCCTTCGGCTACAACACCGACCAAATCGTTTCTTCCGATATCATCGGCAGCCGCTTCGGTTCTATCTTCGATGCAACTCAAACTATGGTTGCTCCCATGGAAGACGGCAACAGCCAAGTTCAAGTCGTTTCTTGGTACGACAACGAGAACAGCTACACCTCTCAAATGGTGCGTACTATCAAGTACTTCTCCGAACTCAAATAAAAATTTGCATATTTTTAACGGCGATGCGCGAGCGTATCGCCGTTTTTTTATGCGAATTTTTATTTTTCTACCGCGCAGAAAATCTTTGCTATCAGTTCGGACATGGACAAGAACTCAAGCCGCAGTTTCGCAAGATTGTCTGCTTGGTGTGTGCGTGCTTTGCACGCAAGCGGATCAACGAAAACTTATTCAGGGTGTACTTATTAACGGAATGTGCTTATTTGCAGACGGAACACGAGCCGCAAGGCGGCGAGAATAT
>FR895548.1 GCA_000434435.1 Firmicutes bacterium CAG:475 | reverse complement strand
CTTGACCGCAATGACGCTCGAGCGACCGGTCGTCGCCTTGCGACTCCAATTCCGTCTTAGAATAGGCACATTACGTATATAAGTGCCCCTTGAATAAATTTTCGTTAGCTTTTAGATGTCAAATCCGTCTTCGAACAGGCACATACCGCGTATAAGAACGCTCCGAACGAGTTTTTGACAAAATTCATGCTATAAGTTCGCCCTTTACACTTCTTGACTTTTATATGAGTATATAATAAAATATTAATAATAAACTTACACGAGGCGTTTTATGAAATACGTTGGCATCGACATCGGCGGCATGACCATAAAGGGCGGCATCGTTGACGAAAAGGGCAACATTCTTGCAAGAAAAGTGGTTGTCACGTCCCCGGGCAAAGAAGACTTCCTTATCGTGCAAGACATCGCAAATCTCATCGAAGATTTGGTGAAGGATTGCAAGGACGAAATCGAAGGCATCGGCATAGGTTGTCCCGGCTCGATCTACGACGAAAAGGGTATAGTGCGCTATTCCTGCAACATCAATTTCCGCAATACGCCTATGGCGAGAATGATTGCCGAGAAGACGCAAATCAAAAACGTAAAACTCTCAAACGACGCAAACTGCGCCGCACTCGGAGAAACTATGTTCGGAGCGGGCAACGGAGCAAAAAATTCCGTTATGGTTACGCTCGGCACGGGCGTGGGGACGGGCATTGTTGCGGACGGCAAACTTATCACGGGCAATCGCTCGGCGGGAGCGGAAGGCGGACATATCCAAATCAATCTCGGCGGAGCGGTGTGCGGCTGTGGAAAGAAAGGCTGTTACGAAGCGTATGCGTCTGCAACCGCGCTTATGAATCAGATTCAAACCGCTTGCGAAAAGCACCCCGACAGCTTGCTTGCAAAAAAAGTCGAGGAGGACGGAAACAGCGGAAAAATAGTGTTTGACTGCGCAAAAGAGGGAGATAAAGTGGCGATTGCGGTGGTAAAACGCTATATCAAGTATGTCGGTGTGGGGCTTGTCAACTATGCGAATATCTTTGCGCCCGAGGTCATAATCATCGGCGGAGGCATTTCAAATCAAGGCGACAACATCATCAAACCGTTGCAAAGATACGTGTCGAGAAACAAGTACGGCGCGGAATATACGCCCAAAGTCAAGGTGGTTGCGGCAACCCTCAAAAACGACGCCGGCATTATCGGCGCCGCCGCTCTATGCATAAACCATTGCTAAGGCCATTGCTCAAACGGCGTTGCGGCAAAGGCAATCGCCCACATAGTCATTCAGAGCGCAAGCGTGGGAATCCCCTAAATAGAAACGAAAACCTTTGGGCGATTGCTATAGCCGTATTTGTTCTCGCAATCACTAACTGCGCAAGCCCTCTTTGCTCTCAAAATAAGACGGATAAAGCCTCAAACCGTAAATCCGCGAGAGTGCTTGTTTGGTGGGTGCGTGCTTTGCACGCAGGTGAATTTGAATTGCAATTTCGCCGAATTATCTGCTTGGTGGTGCGCATTTCGTGCGCAAGCGGACAAACGAGGCAAACTAAATTTATTTAAATCTAATAAAAATAACTAAGATACAGCGATGCAAAACCAAGATTACAAACAAAAATATTTCGCTTTGCTCGGCGAAGTCGAAAAGCCCGCGAGATATGCGGGCGGTGAGTGGAATATCCCCGATATGAACAAACATCGCAAGGGGGATATGGTGTTTTGTTTTCCCGAACTTTACGAAATCGGAATGAGCAATCTCGGCGTTGCGATTCTTTATGATATCGTCAACAAGACCGACGGTTACGTTGCGGAGCGTTGCTATGCTCCCGCGCCCGATTTTGCGCAAAAACTCAAAGAAAACAACATTCCGCTTTTATCTCTCGAAACGAAAAAACCGCTCAAAGATTTCACCGTCGTCGGTTTTTCGGTCGGCTTCGAACTTTTGTACACAAACGTGCTTTATATGCTTGATTTGGCGCAGATTCCTTTCAGAGCAAAGGACAGGGACGATTCCTATCCCATATTGCTTGCCGGCGGACCTTGCTCGGTGAATCCCGAACCGTTTGCGGACTTTTTCGACATAATTCTCGTGGGCGAGGGCGAGGATGCGGATATAGCGATTCTCAAAGTCGTCACCGAGGGCAGAGAGCAAGGGCTTTCCAAACAAGAGATTTTGAAAAAAGTCAAGGGTATGAAGGGCGCATACGTCCCGTCCTTGCATCAAGAGGGCGAAACGGTTGTGAAAGCAGTCGTTCAGGACTTTGAAAACGCCGAATATCCCACGCGTCCGCTGGTTGCCAACATAGAGGCGGTGCATGACAGAGCCACGCTCGAACTTTATCGCGGTTGCGCAAGCGGTTGCAGATTTTGTCAGGCAGGTTTTTGGTACAGACCTATAAGAGAACGCAGTGCGAAACGTTGCGCCGAAATCGCAAAAGAAATGGTGGATAGCACGGGATTCAACGAGATTTCGCTTTGCTCGCTGTCCACAAGCGATTATACGGGACTCGAAGAGCTGGAAGCGGAGCTTGGAGAGTATTGCAAACAAAAGCGCATAAATCTTGCTTTGCCGAGTTTGAGAATAAGCAGTTTCAAGCCGGATATGGCAAACAATTCTCGTCGCAGCTCACTCACGTTTGCGCCCGAAGCAGGCACGCAAAGATTGCGCAACGTCATCAACAAAAACGTAACCGAAGAGGAAATCGACAAAATTTCCGTTGCGTTCGAGGCAGGTTACGACAGCGTAAAGCTCTATTTTATGATGGGACTTCCCACCGAAACGGACGAGGATATTAAAGGCATTGCCGAAATTTGCAAACGCCTTAAACAACTCTATTGGCAAAAACGCTCAAAGCGCGGTTTGAACATATCCGTCAGTTGTGCGGTGTTCATTCCCAAGCCCTGCACGCCTTTCCAATGGGAAGCGCAAATTTCAATGGACGAGATGAAACGCAAACAAAACTATTTGAGAGGGCTTTTGCGCGAAATTAAGGGCGTAACTTTCTCATGGCACGGCGCGGAAACGTCGGTGCTCGAAGCCGCTTTGGCAAGAGGGGACAGAAGACAATCCTACGTCATCGAAAGAGCGTACAATCTCGGCGCGAAATTCGACGGTTGGAGCGAGCATTTCAAGTGGGACGTATGGCAAAAAGCCTTTGCCGATTGCGATCTTAAAATGGAAGATTATTACGGAGCGATCCCCCTTGACAAAACTTTGCCGTGGGAGTTTATCGACTCGGGTGTGAGCAAAAAATATTTGCTCAAACAACGTGAGCTTGCATACGAGGGCGTAACCACCAAAAATTGTCGCGAAGGCTGCAACGGATGCGGCGCAAACAGACTTGGGAGGTGTACGATATGATAGTCCTCAAATATCGAAAAACGGGCAGCGTATGCTTTATATCGCACATCGATCTTTTGCGCCATATGGACAGGGTTATAAGACGCGGCAAAATCAGCATAAATTATTCGCAAGGCTTCAACCCTCATGCTCTGATGTATTTTTCACCACCTCTTTCGTTGGGTATTTCGTCGATTGCGGAATATCTTACGCTGGATACGAACGAGAGCGCGGACGTCGTGTTTGAAAAGTTCAACGCGGCAGTGCCCGACGACCTGAAAGCAAGCAAGGTGTTTGCTTGTGAGAAAAATCCCAATTTGCAAGCGAAAGTGGTTTGCGCAGACTTTGTTTTCAATACGCCTTACAGACAAATAGAAGTAGGCGATAAGTTTGAAATAAGCTACGAAAAGAAGGGCGAAATCGTCACCGAAAACGTGGCGAGCAAGATTTTCTCTTTCTTTGAAAAGGACGGAAAACTCGTAGCGCGCCTTGCGTCGGGAAGCGTCAATCTGCGCCCCGACAGAATACTTCAAAAACTCAACGAAATTCTCGGTGAGGATTTGAAACTTTGCGATGTTGAAAAAGTCGCTCAATACGTCGACGTCGATGGAAAACTCGTGGAAGTCGACCGGTATCTGCAAAAATAGAAGCGGACTTGCGCCTTTTGGGCGTATAGTTCGTTTTTGCGTTTTTGCGCTCTTAAAAGATATCAATTTTTTAGGAATATATCAAAATGAAACAACTCATTCTCGACTACACACCGTATTGTACGCGCGCGGCTGTTGTCGAAGACGGAAACCTTGAAGATTTTTCCGTTGAACGCGCAAATTTCAGAGGCATTGTAGGCAATATCTACAAGGGCAAAGTGGAAAACGTCATATGCGGCATGCAGGCGGCTTTCGTCAACATCGGCGAGGAACGCAACGGTTTTTTGTACACGGGCGATTCGCTCGTGGACAGCAGAGGACTTGAAAGAGATATGCCGCAAGGCAACAAAACTTTCAACGTTTCTCCCGGCGACGTCATTATGTGCCAAGCCGTAAAAGAGCCTTTGGGGCAAAAGGGCGCAAGACTTACGACGGACGTTACGATACCGGGATTTTATCTCGTGTTGCTTCCGCTGTCCTCGTTCACGGGCGCGTCGAGAAAAATCGAGGACGGAAAGAGAAGAGCTTATCTCGAAGAGTACGTTTCCTCGATATGCCCCGATGGTATGGGATATATCATCCGCACCGCAGCGGACAAGGCGAGCGACGACGATTTGTCAAACGAGATGGACGCTCTCAAAGAGCGTTGGGAGCAAATCCGCAAAGATTATGCGGCGGCAAAAGAGGGTGAGTTGGTGTTTGAAGAGGCAAGCCTTTTCGAAAGAGCGGTGCGCGAAACAATGTACGAGGACGTCGACGAGGTTGTGACAAACGACGCAACGGTCGTAAAAAAGCTGTCCGGAAAAATCGGCAAACCCGTCGTGCTGTACGAGGGCGAGCGCAACATAATGAAATACTACGGCGTGTCGGCGCAGATAAACCACCTTTGCGACAGAAAAGTGTGGTTGCAAAACGGCGCGTATCTTGTGATAGACAAGACGGAAGCATTGACATCGATAGATGTAAACACGGGCAAATTCGTTGGAACGAGCCATCTCGAAGACACCGTTTATAGAACGAATCTTGCGGCGGCGGAGAGCATTGCCGTTCAACTCAGACTTCGCAACATCAGCGGAATAGTGATAATAGACTTTATCGACATGACCGTCGAAGAGCATCGTCAAAGCGTGCTGGAAACGCTGAAAGAGGCGTTGAAACGCGACAGAATGAAAACGTCTACAATCGGTTTTACGTCGCTCGGACTTGTGGAACTTACGCGCAAAAAGACGCGCGCGCCCCTTGACGAATTTATGTTGCAGCCTTGCAAAGAGTGTGCCGGCGGCTTTGTGATAAGCGATTCGCAACTTGCGTTCATGCTTCGCGACGACCTTGTGGATTTCATCATCGAAAACAAGTGCGACGTCGTGTACGTGGGCACGCATAGCGACGTGTTCGATATGGTGTTCGAGTCGGGCATTATGAACCGTCAACTTGAAAACGCCTGGACAAACAAACAGATTTATTTCTATGCTGACGACTCGATCGCAAGAGAAAAGTGGCAGATATCCAAGGATAAGCCCGAAGGGTTGAAAACCTACGTAAGAGTGCTGGCAAAATGATTGAGTTATTGCCGTCAAAACCGACGTCGCAATCTTCGATTAGGTTTTGTCCTTGCGTTCCTTATCCTTATGTGATATAATAACGACAATTATGAAACAATGGTTTATAAACAAAGACGAAGGCGCAGTGCTTGTTGAAAGCACCAGCGTCAGAGAAGAGGGGCAAGTCAAACTCAAATTGTCCAAAGTTGCCGTATCCTCGCAGGATATGTCAAATTTCGCAACCCGTTCAAAAGACAATGCGATTACGCCGGGACATTCGGCGGTGGCGTATGTTTCGGAGGCGGACGAAGAGAGCGGGCTCAAATTGGGTGCGCGCGTTGTCGTAAGCCCATACGTCAAAGCGCAGGATCACGGCGTGGACGTCGTGAAAACCATGGGCGTTGACGTTGACGGTTTGCTCAGAGATTTCGTTTGCGTGCCTTTCGAAAACGTTTTTCCGCTCCCCGACGGAGTGAGCGACGAGGAGGCGTTGTTTGCGGAGTACATCGCTATGGGCGACAACGTGTTCGAAGCTCTCGACCTTGAAAAAGGCGATTATATCGTGATTTTGGGCGCAAGCACTCTCGGCCTTATCATCTCGCAAATGGCAAACTATTATCAGTTTGTGCCGATTCTCATAGATTTGGATTCGGACAAGCTCGCGCTTGCTCAAAAATGGGGCGTTTGCTATACGCTCAATCCTACCTACGACAATCTCGAACGCAGAGTCGAGGAAATCACGGGCGGAAGAATGAGCGAGGCGGCGGTGTTCGCAGGCGAAAGCGTGGATATAAATTCCGCAATCCGTCTTGTCAAAAACGAGGGCGACGTGATTATCGCAGGTTACGCAACCCGCGCAAAGCACGCAATCGACGCATACCCCATTTTGAAAAAGCAACTCAAAGTGAAAGGCGTTTCGAACGGCGAGGGTAGCATGTCGTCGGCAATCAACCTTCTTGCAAACAAGATTGTGAAAACAAGCGGTATTATCAGCGCGGCGGCAAACTTCGAGGAAGTGCCGCAAGTTGTGGAAAATTGCGTGAAATATCCCTATCAATACAGCAAAATCGTCGTCAATATCGACTGATTGTGCGAAGCGGACGGCATAATTGCATGTTCGCTTTTTTGCATAATTTTGGATAAAATATCGACGGAACGTGCAAAAACTTTTGTCGAAACACACAAAATATAATTGCGATAAACACAAAAAATCGCACGAAAAACACGCATTTTTGCGTGAATAATTCAAAGGATAAACGCACCGAGTTTTTTCGGCGGACGCGCAGGGGAAAACTGTTGGGGTTTCGCGCGTAGATTACTTTTGATGAAAGAAAACTTGAAAAAAGTCAAAAGCGCATTGTTATTTGCGCAAGAGGGCGTACGCAAGTTTGCGTACACGGATTTGTATATTCTTCTCGTTTTGGCAATCGTGGTCACGGCGTGGACAACGCAAAATGCGACTTTCGGTTTTGTCGCTCTCATACTGGTGTCGAGCATAGTTTTGGTGTTTTCGGACGATATTTTGCCCCTTTCGGTCAATGCGTTCGGAGCAATGCTGATGATTTACAAGGACAAAGTGGACGAGTTTGCGTACCTTTGGCCGACTTTTATTCCGCTGGGCGTCGCAATCGTAATTTTCGTTGTCAGAAACACGATTTCAAAAGTCAAACAAAAACAGCGTTTCGTATTCGGAAGGATGTTTTGTCCGCAAATCGCAATCAGCGTCGCGCTGTTGCTCGGCGGAGTGGGCGTAATCGCAAAAGAAAATTATCTCACCGCGCTTCCCAACGTGCTTGCGCTGGGCATAGGCGTGTTGTTTGTGTATTTGCTCTTTGCAAACTTCATAAAAAAGGACGAAAACAGGGACTATGCAAAGTATTTTGCAAAGGTCGTGATGTGGATAGGCTTTGCCGTATGCGTCGAGATGGCCGTGATTATTGCTCGTTCGAACGTTTCACCGAGCGATTGGGCAAGTGCGTACTGGAACGTCGGTTGGGGCAATCGCAACAACATCGCAACGTTTTTGCTCTTTTCCGCGCCTATGGCTCTTTATCTTTCCACAAGGTCGACGAAAGGGTGGACGTACATCCTTATGGCGTTTTTCCAATACTTCTGCCTTTGCATGACTCTTTCAAGAGGCGGAATACTTTGCGGATTTATCGCGCTCGTATTCGGCATTGCGTTTTCAATCTGCAAAGCACCAAACCGCAAACGTCAAGCGATATATTTTGCCGCTTGCATCGTCGTCGCCGTCATATTATGTGCGATAGGAAAAGACGTCGTAAGAGGGCTTATCGAGAGCCTCGGCAACAGAATTCACGTAGGCGAGGGCGATATGACGTCGGGCAGAAGCGACCTGTACAAAGAGGCGTGGGAGCTGTTTAAACAACATCCTATCTTCGGTGCGGGCATGGGCTACGTCGGCTACGGCCCCGGTATGTTCAATGATATGAAACAATACTGGTTCCATTCCACGCTGTTCCAAGTGCTTGGATGTATGGGAATCGTCGGCATTGCCGCATACGTGTATTATTACGTCGTGCGTTTGGGATTGTGCGTGAAGATGATGACAAAACAATTCAAATTCGCGTTTTTCGTGTGCGTTGCGTGGATTGGCTTTGAAGGCTATTCGATGATAGACACCGGCACGATGATCCCCTTCCCGAACATGATGCTCGTTGCGGTGATGACTTACGTGCTTGAACTTTCTTGCCAAAACGATAAGCACGAGGGCGCAATCGACGGAATATCTCAAAGATTGCTTCAAGAGAGATACGTCAGAGAAACGTCAACCGAAATCGTGCGAGTGAAGCGTTAAAAACGTATCAAATTTGTGCCGTGCGTTGAAAGCAAAGTTTATACGACGGAAACAAAGAAGAATACGAAAAAACAAACGTAAAACATATGAAAAATAAACGAAAAAACATATAAAAAAGACGCCTTTTCGGCGTCTTTTTTGATATAAAACGAGCGGCTATTTCGTCAGATTTTTCATAAATTCAAGCGAATATTGAATTGTAAGCGCGCGTTGGTTTTCTTTTTGAATGTTATCCGACGCTTCGAAATCTGCTTGATAATTGGGAAGTTTGATTGGTATATCGTCCACACTGTCAATGCTTGTGAAACCTATATGCGTGCCACCTTCGATGACATGTTTTGTGTGGTCAGACGGCATTTTCGATAGTGTGTCGGCAATTTGGCTTTCGGTTAGAACTTTGTCGGAATCGCCGAGAAGAAGAAGGGTGGGCAGAGATGAGTTTGCAAGAGTGTCGGCAATTTGAATTTCAATGCCGTTTTCGTCCTTTTGGGGATTGCCGTTTTCGTCAAGAACTTTGTGTTGTCTGCTTACGGGGGAGAATAGAAGCGCACCGACGATTAGTTGTTCGTTTTCGCTTGCCCTGCGAATAGCCGTTGCTCCGCCTTCGGAGGAATGACCGCCTATAAAAAATTTGACGGTCGGATATTTGTTGAAAGCTTCTTCGGTTGCGGTATAGTTGTAAAACGAGGTTTTGTCTTTTTTTATTATCACAAGATAACCTTGCTTTGCAAGCGCATTGCCGAGGTAACTGTATTCGCTTGCGTCTATGTTAAGCCCGGTATAAAACACTACGCCGTAGCGGTAGGCGACTTTTTTGTAGGATTTGCCGTTTTCGCCGTAAACGAGGTCGGCAATCGGCTCGAAAACAAGTGCGGAGTCGTCCTCAACGGTGTTGACGGCAAAGGAGTTGTCTTGTTTGTAGTCAACCGCAACGGGTGCGTCGTCTTTTTGTGCGCACGCAAATAGAAATGTCGCCGACAAAACTAAAACCAAAATTGCCGATATGATTGAAAGTTTGTTCTTCATACGCACCTCGCGTTGACGATTTGCCGCATCGCTTGCAACGCTTTGCGAAAAAATGCGGAATTTTCCTTGCGTTTTTTGCCTAAAATTTCAGATTTTTTTAGCAAATTTTGCAAGCGAGCATATTATATCACACTCCCAAAAGATTTTCCATAGCATTTTTGAATATATAATGTTATAATCGAATTATGAAAGAAAAAATAAAAAACGTTATTTCGGGATTGAAAAAGGGCTTTTGCGCTTCCGACGTCAAAAAGCACGACGAAACAAGCCTTGCAAAACTGCTTGCGGAGCACGACGACAACAGAATCGTGCCCTTTCACATGCCCGGACACAAGCGCGCGGATTTTGACTATCTGTACGGCGCGCAAAAAATCGACATAACCGAGATAGAGGGCTTTGACAACCTCAACGACGCAAACGGAATAATTTTAGATTCCGAAAACCTTGCCGCCGACGTTTTTTGCGTGAAGCACGCAAGATATTTGGTCAACGGAAGCACGGGCGGAGTGCTTGCCGCAATACGCTCGGTGTGTAAAGAGGGCGACAAAATCCTCGTTGCGAGAAACTGCCACAAGTCCGTTTTCAATGCCGTCGAAGTGTTCGGCTTGAATCCCGTGTACGTCATGCCGACGTATTTTGAAGAATACGGCTTTTACGGCTCGGTTTATCCCTCGAGCGTGAAGAAGGCGTTTGAGGAAAACCCCGATATAAAACTTGTCGTCGTCACTTCGCCGACCTACGAGGGTATAATCAGCGATATAAAATCCATTGCGGAGATTTGCCGCGAACATGGCGCGATATTGTTTGTGGACGAGGCGCACGGCGCGCATTTGGGGCTTTGCAAAAAGTTTCACGAAAGCGCAAGGACTTTGGGTGCGGACATAGTTGTCAACAGCTTGCACAAAACTCTTCCGTCCCTCACGCAAACCGCATTGCTGTCGGTGTGTACGGATAGAGTGGACACGGCAATCGTGGACAAAAACCTTGCGGTTTTTCAGACAAGTTCGCCCTCGTACGTGCTTATGGCGTCTATGGACGGTTGCGTGCGCATGCTCAAAGATAGAGCAAACGAGTTGTGCTCGGAGTGGAGCAAAAATATCGATTTGTGCAAAAAATCGCTTGCGCGCTTGAAAAAACTTGCGCTGTTCGACGCAAAAAAAGACGGAAGGGTGTTTGCCTACGACAAGTCCAAACTCGTGATTTTGTGCACGGGCGGCGCGATAAGCGGTGTGGAACTCAAAAAAGTTTTGCGCAACGTGTACGATATAGAGCTTGAAATGGCGGGGGTAAACTATGCCATCGCAATGAGTGGCGCGGGGGATACGAGAGATAATTTTTCCGCGCTTGAAAACGCTCTGTTCGCAATCGACGATACCCTGTCCGAGCGCAACGGACTTACAAAGACGATAACTCCTATTTTGCCGCAAAAGGCGGTTGATCCGTGCAAAACGAACGGTTTAAGCGGAGAATACAACGATTTTGACAAATCGTCTGGAAAAATTAGTCTTGAAAACGTGTGGGCGTATCCGCCGGGATCTCCCATAATCGTGAAGGGAGAAATCGTGTGTCAGGACGATATAAAAAACCTGACGCTTATGTATGAAAACGGCGTGAGCGTTTCAAGCGAAACGAGGCGTTTCCCCTCTCAAATCCTCGTTGAAAAACAATAAAACGAACTCGACAAACCGCTTTATGCTTTTGGCAAATTGCCTTGACAAAGCGGATATAAGTCAATATAATAAGAATATCAATAGTAAGGAGTCGTAAACAATGAAAAGAATCACAACTTTGAAAACGCGCGATCTCAACGAAAGCAAAAAGAACGGCGGCTGCGGCGAATGCCAAACTTCTTGCCAATCCGCTTGCAAAACTTCCTGCGGCGTTGCAAACCAAAAGTGCGAAAAGGCTGCAAAGTAATTTATAGCAAAAACAATTTTTGCAAAGACCGCCTAGTTATGCTAGGCGTTTTTTGCGTAAAAACGCAAAACAATTAAACGTCGCGTTGCGGCGTGAAAATACGAAAGAAATTAGGACGAAACGACATGATTCATTCTTTCAAACTTAACGGATACAACATCGTGCTCGACACGGCAAGCGGAAGCGTGCACAGCGTGGACGACGTGGCGTACGACGTTATCGATATGTACGAAAACACTCCTTGCGAGCAAATCGTCAGGGAGGTTGCAAACAAGTATAAAGACGAGGGCGTGAGCGAAGAGGATGTAAGAGAGTGCATAGCCGACGTCGAAGAACTCAAAGCGGAAGGCAAACTCTTTTCGGTTGACAACTTCAAACCCGACGTCGACGTGCTTGCAAAGCGCAACACGGTGCTTAAAGCAATGTGTTTGCACGTGGCGCACACTTGCAATCTCAACTGCGAATATTGCTTTGCCTCGCAAGGCAAATATCACGGCGAAAGAGCCTTGATGTCATACGAAGTGGGCAAACGCGCGCTTGATTTTCTCGTTGAAAACAGCGGCACTCGTCGCAATCTCGAAGTGGACTTTTTCGGCGGCGAACCGCTTATGAACTGGCAAGTGGTCAAAGATCTCGTTGCCTACGCTCGCTCGATTGAAAAAGAACACGGCAAAAATTTCCGTTTTACGCTCACGACCAACGGCATGCTCGTCGACGAGGACGTGATAGAGTTTGCAAACAAGGAGATGGACAACGTCGTGCTGTCCCTTGATGGCAGAAAGGAAATCAACGACCATTTCCGTCACACTATAGGCGGTGTGGGAAGCTACGATATAATCGTGCCGAAATTCCAAAAGTTCGTAAAGGCGAGAGGCGGAAAAAACTACTATATGCGCGGCACTTTCACGCATAGAAATCCCGACTTTACAAAAGATATTCAAACAATGCTTGACCTCGGTTTCGACGAGCTCAGCATGGAACCCGTCGTGTGTCCGCCCACCGACAAGTACGCACTCACCGAGGACGACAAAAAGGTGATTTTCAAGGAATACGAGAAACTTGCCGACATGATGATCGAAAGACGCAAACAAGGCAAACCGTTTACGTTCTATCACTACATGCTCAACCTCGAAGGCGGTCCGTGCATTTACAAGCGCATATCCGGTTGCGGAAGCGGCACGGAATATCTTGCCGTAACACCGACGGGAGAACTCTATCCTTGCCACCAATTCGTTGGCAACAAAGAATACCTTATGGGCGACATATGGAAGGGCGTGACAAACATCGATATTCAGTCCAAGTTCAAAAAATGCAACGCGTATTCGAGAAAGGAGTGCGACGATTGCTGGGCAAGGCTCTATTGCTCGGGCGGTTGCGCGGCAAACGCATACAACGCAACCGGGGACGTCAACGGCGTGTACGCATACGGTTGCGACCTTTTTAAAAAGCGTATAGAGTGCGCCATTATGCTCAAAGTGGACGAGCAAACGAGCGAGGAATAATAAGAATATGGCAAAAGAAAAACTTGAAAAAACCAACGCAATGCGTATCCTCGATCAAAAAAAAGTCGCATACAAAGAACATACGCTCGGCATAACCGACGCAGTGAGCGGCGTTGAAGCGGCATCGCTTTTGGGTGTGGACGAGAGCCTTGTTTTCAAAACGTTGGTGACGGTCGGAAAAAGTTTGGAACACTACGTTTTCGTCATCCCCGTGGCATGCGAACTGGACTTGAAAAAGGCAGCGGCATGCGTAAACGAAAAGAGCGTCGAAATGGTCAAATCGAAAGACCTTCTTGCACTCACCGGCTACGTGCACGGCGGTTGCTCCCCGATAGGAATGAAAAAGTTTTTCAAAACGACGATTGACCAAAGCGCGCTTGACGTGGATAGAATTTTCTTTTCGGGTGGACGTATAGGCTTTCAAATCGAAACAACTCTCGACGAGCTGAAAAAGGCGATTGTGTTTCAATTGAAAGACGTTGCCGTGCGATAAACGAATAAAACGTTGTTTGCACAAAAGCAATTTTATAATATCTAAATGCGGAGGTAAAACGGTTATTATGAAAAACACACTGTTTTCAACAAGACGAAAAAGTGCCGTATGCGGCATTGCGATCGCCGTGTTTGTGGCAACGTTTGCGTTGCTGTCCGTCCTTTTGCCGTCTTCCGTTTGTGAGGCAAATTCCGCGATGAGATATTACGAGGGAAGGGACGTTTCCGGCGCAATTCTCACCACCGAGAACAGCCCCGTCGTCGTTGAAAGAGAGGACTTGACTTTCGATATTCAGTTTGACGAGGATTATCTCAACGGACTTCAAATCGGCAGCGTAAGCGCAAAATACACATTCAAAAATCCAAGCGAAATCATCGCAAAAACAAACGTGATTTTCCCTATCGCGCGCCTTGGAGAAATGCGCGGAACGTCGGATTTGTCAGAGGTATACGGCGTCAAAATCGACGGCGAGCAAGCGACGACGAAGATTCGTTTTTCCTATCTCGAAAGGGGGAAAGATTTTTCGGTTGACAACGTAAAACTTATTAAGGACGAGAAAATAGACCACGAGTTTTACAAGAGGGATACCGTGGTTTACAAATACACCTATTCTTGCACCGCACAGAATGCGTATTGCAGCATTTATTTGGGCAATATCGACCAAAGGAAAATCGTGTGCGAGAGCGGATATACGGGATATGAACAATTTTACGACGGCGCGGCAAGAATTTCGTTTTGGACGGAGAATCATCCGTACGTTTTTTATTCGATAGGGGAGGAAATCGACGTTGTCGAAAGAGCGAAGTTCTATTCGGACTACTCGATGAAAGACACCGCAATGGGCTTGTTTAAGTTGCAAAGTAAGCAACAAATCAACTTCGAACAACTTGCGTTTTCCTATTTCGACGAGTCGTACGGCGTGAGCGAAACAGATTGGTACAACGCCGTTTTGGCAAGCCTTGACAACACCGACACCGTTGCAACCTCGTATAACTTCAATATCTTGAACGACTTGTTCGGTTGGTTCGAATACGATATGACTTTCGAGCCCGGGCAAACGATAATCAACGAAGTCGTCGCACCTCTTTATCCGGATATAGACGACAGATATGTGCCGACGGTGTACCGTTTTACATATCTCGTGTCGCCTGCATCGACGTGGGCGGGATTTAAGAATTTGAACGTAAAAATAAACACGAATTATTACGTTACGTCCTCGCAATACGACTTTGAACAAGTCGAAGGAGGTTATGCGTGGCACAGCGACACGCTCCCGACAAGCGAGCTGAAATTTTCTCTCTGCAAGAGCGAAAATCCTGTGGCGAGGGCATCGCAATCGAAGAACAAAATCGAAAGCATTATACTTCTAACCGTGCTCGAACCCCTTTGTATAGCTGTTGTCGGCCTTGCAATCGTGATCGGTGTCATCAAAGGCAAAGAAAATAAAAATAAAGTTGTCAAACGTCCTTTGAAAAACGGCATTGACAAAAAGTGCGATACCGACGGCAAAAACGACGATACCTTCGACGAGGTGGAATAACGCATTTAAAACGCTAAATAACGAAACGAGTGTGCATTGAGAAATATATCGATTGCACGCTCTTTTCTTTTAAAAATATAAAAATATATCGATTGATTGATAAAAATCGTTATATTCTTGACTTTCCGCATTGTTTGGGAGTATATTTTTTATCGATAAATCGATAGAAGGTGGGAACATGACCAAAGACAACAAAGAGATTTCAAAGGCAACTCTGAACAGATTGCCGTCTTATCTGAAATATTTGTATCAACTCGACAAGCTCAACGTGGCAACAGTATCCAGCACCACCATCGCAAACGGACTCAACCTCAATCCCGTGCAAGTGAGAAAAGACATCGCGCTCGTATCCTCCGTCGCAGGCAAACCGAAGATGGGTTACGTGACCAAAGAAATAATTGCGGACCTTGAAAGTTTCCTCGGCTACAACAACACTCACGACGCCGTTTTGGTCGGCGTAGGCGGACTCGGAAAGGCGTTTTTGGGCTACGGCGGTTTTGAAAACTACGGCTTGAACATCGTGGCGGCGTTTGACAAAAACGAAAGAATAATCAACACCAAAATCAATGGTAAGCCCGTGTACGACGTGTCCAAACTTAGAGAAATCGTCGAGAGATTCAATATCCAAATAGGCATCATCACCGTACCCGCGTATGCTGCGCAAGAGGTTGCGGACAGAATGGTCGATGCCGGCATAAAAGCAATCTGGAACTTCGCTTCGGTGCATCTCAACATCCCTGCAAACATTGCTTTGAAGAACGAAGATCTTGCATCGTCGCTTGCTCTTTTGTCACTGCAAATTCAGCAGACGAGAAACGATTGATTTTTCAAAAATACAAGTTTATCTCATCACAAACAAGCGTTGAAACGCTTGTTTGTGCATTTATACGGCAATTTTCAAAAGGACGCAAGCGTTTTGACAGCACGTTTGACGTCGCTTTTTTGAAGGACATACGTGCCGTATAAGTCTTGTAGCGATTGAGAAATGCGTTGAGATTTTGTAAATAATATTGCCTTATTTATAATAATATGCTAATATTTTAGCAAGAATAAGGAGAAAAGAGTATGCTCTCGCTTGAATGTCAAACGGTGTACGACCTCATCCGCCAAATCGCAGGCGAAGAGGAAGTGTACAAAATCATAGAAGCGGACGAAATCATCGAAAGACTGCCCTCGGGGTTGCCTCTTTCAAAGGTGCAATTGTCGGCAATAATCCGCGAGCTTAAAGACAGGGAATATATCCTCGTCAAATACTTTACGCCCGACGAGTATTGTTTGAGCGTAGTTAAGCGTATCGAGGAAACCCCCAAAGCGGTTGCCGCTCCTCAAAGCGAAGAGGAAAAGCCCGCCGAGCGCACTCTTTATCAAAACAAACCGACAAAAGTCAAAGCGGAAAAAGTCGCAAGCAAAGGCGCACTGTTCGTTATGTCCCTTCTCGGCTCGCTGATAGGCAGCGCAATCGTTGCGATAGTGACGGTGCTCGTGATCAAATTTCTTTGATGATTAAATTGATAAAAATACGATCTTTCGACGAGAGTATAGAGGCGCAAAATGCAAGTGCAGGTTGACAGACAGCACGTCTTGACAAAAAAAGAAAAAGCGGTGATGAGAGTCATCTATCAGGAGGCGGACAAACAAAACGGCTCTTGCCTTATCACGCCCATCGAGATTTTTGAAAAGCTGCCCCTCGATTTGCCCTTCGAAGAGGACGAACTCGACACCACGCTTCGCAATCTCGAAATAGACGATTATTTCGATATAACGCGCTCGGACAAAAAAGGCGAACTCGTGTATTGCATCAACATGCAAAAGAAGGGCTTGCAGTTTGCAAGAGTTGAGCGCGCGTTCAAAAGCAACCTCGTTTTCAAGATTTTGCTGACGTTGGGGCTTAGTGTCGTGACGGCTCTCATCGGCGTGGGCATACGACAGCTGGTCGCGTTTTTGTTGGGACAATGAAATTTGAGCTTGTAAGCAAATACAAACCCACGGGCGATCAACCCGAGGCAATAGAAAAAATCGTTGAAGGTTTAAAAGACGGATTCAACACCGAAGTTTTGCTGGGCGTGACGGGCTCGGGCAAAACTTTTACTATGGCGAATATCATCGAGCGTATGCAAAAACCCACGCTCGTGATTGCGCACAACAAGACGCTTGCCGCTCAACTTTGCAACGAACTCCGCGAGTTTTTCCCCAAAAACAGAGTTGAGTTTTTCGTTTCATACTACGACTATTATCAACCCGAGGCGTACATTCCTCGCACGGACACTTATATAGAAAAGGACTTGCAAGTCAACGAGGAAATCGATAAGTTGCGCAACTCCGCCACCGCGTCCCTTTGCGAAAGAGAGGACACCATAGTGGTTGCGAGCGTGTCGTGTATCTACGGCCTTGGCGCGCCCACCGACTATTTTGAAAATTCCATATCGTTGAGAGAGGGCGACGAGATAGATCGCGACGAGCTTGCAAGACGGCTTGTAAACATTCAATACAAGCGCGCCGACCTCGATTTCGTGCGTTCGACTTTCCGTATGCGCGGCGACACGGTGGATATTTTTCCGTCCACGAGCTCGGAAGTCGCAATAAGAGTGGAGATGTTCGGGGATACCGTCGAGCGTATCTGCGAGATTGACGGCACGACTTCGAAAGTGCTCAACGAGCTTAAACATACGCTGATTTTTCCTGCGACGCAATACGTAATAAGCGGCGATAAGGAGGCAATTCTCCGCCAAATTATGCTGGACAAGCAGGAGAGGGTGAAATATTTTGAAGAACGCGGCAAACTTATCGAGGCACAACGCATTGACGAGAGAGTCAACTACGACGTCGAGATGATAAGGGAAGTGGGTTATTGCAGCGGCATAGAAAACTATTCGAGGTATTTCGACGGCAGACAGCCGGGGCAGGCTCCGTACACGCTTTTGGACTTTTTCGGCAAGGACTTTATCACGTTTATCGACGAAAGCCATATGACCATTCCGCAAATTCGCGCCATGTACAACGGCGACAGAGCAAGGAAAGACAACCTTGTGGAATACGGATTCAGACTTCCGTCCGCCTACGACAACAGACCTCTTCGTTTCGAGGAGTTTGACGCGCGCATACGTCAGCTCGTGTGCATGTCCGCAACGCCTGCGCAGTATGAGCTTGACAGAGCGGATTTGGTTGCGGAACAAATCATAAGGCCGACGGGACTTCTCGACCCCGAAATCGAAATCAAACCTATCGAAGGGCAAATAGACGACCTCATCGGCGAGATAAACGCCGTCGTCAAAAACAAGGGTAGAGTGCTTGTTACGACGCTCACCAAAAAGATGGCGGAAAACCTTACCGACTATCTCAAAGAGGTGGGGATCAAGGTGCGCTACATGCACTCGGATATCGACACTTTGGAGCGCATCGACATCGTAAAAGGCTTGCGCGAAGGCGAGTTCGACGTGCTTGTCGGTATCAACCTGTTGCGTGAAGGTCTAGACCTTCCCGAAGTGCAATTGGTGGCGATTCTCGACGCAGACAAAGAGGGCTTTTTGCGCAGCGAAAGCGCACTTATACAAACCATCGGCAGAGCGGCGAGAAACGACAAGGGCAGAGTTGTGATGTACGCGGACACAATCACGCAATCGATGCAAAGAGCTTATGACGAAACAATGCGTCGTCGCAAGATTCAGGACGAGTACAACAAGGCGCACGGCATCGTACCCAAGACGGTTGTGAGCGCAATCAAAAACTCGCTTGAAATCACCAAAAAGGCAGTTAACACCGAGAAATTGAGTGTTAAAGATATGATTAAGGAGATTGAACGTCTGAAAGGACTTATGCAAGTCGCCGCCGAAAGACTGGATTTCGAAAAGGCTATCGCAATACGCGACGAGATGAACGATCTCAAAAAACAAATCAAAAAACTGAGCTGAAAGAACTATGAGTATTGACAAAATTATCATCAAAGGCGCAAGAGAAAACAACCTCAAAAACGTCGACTTGGAAATACCGCGCGACAAACTCGTCGTGTTTACGGGACTTAGCGGAAGCGGCAAATCGTCGCTTGCGTTCGATACTATTTTTGCGGAAGGACAAAGACGGTACGTCGAAAGTCTTTCAAGCTACGCGCGCATATTTTTGGGACAAATGCAAAAGCCCGACGTCGATTATATCGAGGGGCTTTCTCCTGCGGTGTCAATCGACCAGAAAACCACCTCTCACAATCCTCGCTCCACCGTCGGTACGGTGACGGAAATCTACGATTATTTCCGCTTGCTGTTTGCGAGAATAGGCACCCCCCATTGTCCTAAATGCGGACGTGAAATCGAGCGTCAGACGGTGGATCAGATTTGCGACAAAATTATGGAAAGACAGGGCGCAAAGTTGCAACTCGTCGCGCCCGTCGTCAGAGGCAGAAAGGGCGAATATCGCAAAGAGCTCGAACAGTTTAAGCGTGCCGGTTACGTGCGCGTGAGAATTGACGGAGCAAACTATACCCTCGACGAAGAAATAAAACTCGACAAAAACGTGAAGCACGACATAGGCGTGGTTATCGACCGTATCGTCGTCAAGGACGGAGCGCAAAGGCGCATATCCGACGCAATCGAAAACGCAATCAAACTTTCCGAAGGACTTGTGATTGCCGATTTTGACGGCGAAGAGGTGCTCTATTCGACAAAGTACGCTTGTCCCGATTGCGATTTGAGTTTTGAGGAACTTACTCCCAGATTGTTTTCTTTCAACAATCCCTACGGTGCGTGTCCCGAATGCGGCGGACTCGGTTTTCGCAACGAAATCGACGTCGATTTGCTCGTCACCGATTGGAATAAATCGCTCAAAGACGGCGCAATCAAAGTGAGCGGCTGGGATGCCGGGCATATGTCGCAAATGCAATTCAAGGCACTTGCGCAGGCATACGGATTTTCGTTGGATACTCCTCTCAAAGATTTGCCCAAAAACATCCTTGACATAATATTTTACGGCAATGACGGCGACCGTATTCCCATGGAATACAACTCGCGCACGTTCAGCGGTTTTTACAAGGCAAGCTATGAGGGCGTGGCGAGAAATCTTATGCGCAGATATGTGGAAACGGACAGCGAGCTTATAAAAAACGAAATCGCCAAATATATGAAAGAAGTGCCTTGCTCCAAGTGTGGCGGAAAGAGACTCAAACCCGAAGCGTTGGCGGTTACGATTGCAGACAAAAATATATACGACCTCACCGAGATGTCGATTGCAAAACTCAAAGAGTTTATGCAAAAGCTCGAACTCACTCAAACGCAACATCTCATCGCGGACAGAATAATCAAAGAGATTTGCGCAAGGCTTGACTTCCTCATCAACGTCGGGCTTGACTATCTCACGCTTTCGCGCTCGGCAACTACGTTGAGCGGTGGCGAATCTCAACGTATCCGTCTTGCAACGCAAATAGGCAGCGGACTTACCGGCGTTTTGTATATCCTCGACGAGCCTAGCATTGGCTTGCATCAAAAGGACAATCAACGTCTTTTGCAATCTCTCAAAAACTTGCGCGATATCGGCAACACGCTCATCGTCGTCGAACACGACGAAGAAACCATCCGCAACGCAGACTACATCGTGGACATAGGTCCCGGTGCCGGCGTGCACGGCGGAAAAGTCGTGGCGTGCGGAAGCGTTGAGGATGTAATAAAGAGCAAGGACAGCATCACGGGCAAATATCTGAGCGGAGAACTCTCAATCCCCGTGCCCATCGCAAGACGCTCGTCAAACGGCAAATTTATCGAAATCAAAGGCGCAAGACAAAACAACCTCAAAAACGTGGACGTTAAAATTCCGCTTGGTGTGTTCAACTGCATCACGGGCGTGTCGGGCAGCGGAAAATCCTCTCTCGTCAACGAGGTTTTGTATCCCGCGCTTTCAAACGCGCTCATGCGTTCGAATATCCGTCAAGGCAACTACGACTCGATAGAAGGCATCGAAAATCTTGACAAAGTTATCTGCATAGACCAAAGCCCCATCGGCAAAACTCCGCGTTCGAATCCCGCAACCTACACGGGCGTGTTCGGAGATATACGAGAGTTGTTTGCGTCGCTTCCCGACGCAAAAGCAAGAGGTTACACGGCAGGCAGATTTTCTTTCAACGTCAACGGCGGACGTTGCGAGCATTGCCAAGGCGACGGTATCATAAAAATCGAAATGCATTTCTTGCCCGACGTGTACGTGCCGTGTGAAGTCTGCAAGGGCGCAAGGTATAATCGCGAAACTCTCGAAGTACGCTACAAAGGCAAAAACATCAGCGAAGTGCTGGATATGACGATAGAGGAAGCCACCGAGTTTTTTGCCAACATACCCAAAATCAAAAACAAAATCAAAACGCTCAACGACGTCGGCTTGGGTTACGTCAAACTCGGTCAATCCTCAACCACTTTGAGCGGCGGCGAAGCGCAGCGCGTCAAACTTGCAACCGAACTGTCCCGTCGTTCCACAGGCAAAACCGTCTACATCCTCGACGAACCGACCACCGGACTTCACACACACGACGTCGCAAAACTCATCACCATTCTCGACCGACTTGTCGAACAAGGCAACACCGTAATCGTCATCGAACATAATCTCGATGTCATCAAAGTTGCCGACAATATCATCGACCTCGGCCCCGACGGCGGCGACAGAGGAGGGACGATTGTTGCCGAGGGTACGCCCGAAAGTGTGTGTGAAGTAAGTTCGTCCTACACCGGTCAATTCTTAAAAACCGCGCTATTTGGCGAATAACTGCGTTAGAGTGCCATCTCCAAACAGTCACGTACGGCAAAGTACGCTCCTGTCTGTCGACCGACACTCTTTCTTGTTCTTCATCCAAATATTGCGTTTTTGCAAGACGTGCAAAATTACGTCAAACTTGTTATCCATCGATTTAGTGCACTTTCGAAAATGTGCTATTTGGCGTATAATTTGTTGTCGATATAGCGTATTCCCAAAAATAACTTTATAAAAAAATCGAGCGCATCGCTCGATTTTTTTCATCAATACTCTTTTCGACCAAGAAGATAATCCGTTGAACAATCAAAGTAATCTGCAATTGCACAAAGCATTTCAAACGTACATTCACGCTCGCCGTTTTCCCAATACGATACCATACGTACTGATACACCCAAAGTGTCGGCGAGTGTCGCTCTCGACATGCTTTTTTCTAAACGCAAACTTTTCAATCTTTCAGGAAACAAAACGTTGCTCATATTTCGATAATAGAACAAAATGTTCTTTTGGTCTTGACTGGGAACATTATGTTCCGTATAATATACGTATACAAATCGGAGGATATTTCTGCAAAAGAGTGCTTTACGACAAGTTCGCGAAATTTGCATGCCATTGTATGAAATTGCAATCAAAGGAGAATTTTTATGGAACATTACAATTTGGACGAAGACGAAGTCGTTTTGTATAAAGGCGATGTCGTTTTCAAAGAAAAAACGCAAAGCACGCAGATAATTTTGACGAACAAGAATTTGGTTTTTATCGACGTAGTGAAAAAAATATTTGCACACGACGAAATCGAAACGCAAATATATCCCGTGAACGAAATAAAAATGTATGAGGGCGTTCCGCAAGTAAAAGCAAAATCAAACGACGTTGAAATATACTTAAAAACAAAAGAACTTGAGTTCGGTTTTCAGTCGAAAAACGAAGTATATAAATTTCGAAGTGCAATAATCAAATTGCTTACAGGTAAAACCGGCTTTGAAAGAGGAGCGGATAAGGTCAAAGACAAAATAGACGTTGTAAACGACACTTTCGGAGTGGACGTTGTCAAATCGACGGAAGACGTTGTCAAAAACGGAATTGTCGAAAGTATCGGCGGATTGTTTGAAAAAGTCGGAAAAATAGGAAAGGCGATATTCGGCAAAAAGAAATAACGAATGCAATAAAAGAATCGAGCGGCGCGCTCGATTTTTTTATTGCAAATATTAACGATTTTGATTTATTCGATGCCGAAGGAGTTTTTGAGCAAAAACGATATGAGGGATGATACGGACGAATGAGATATCGTCGATAAATCCGATGTGCAAAATCCGTACATCGCAAGCGGAGTGTCACCGACAAAAGAGATTGAGGGGGTATAGTCGGACACGGCTTTGGCGGCAGAGGTGAGCAGGTCACCGAAGAGGGAGGTTGACAAAACGACGTCGAGCGTTGTCGGGTTTTTGATTATAGTGTCCAAAACGTCGGTGACGTCTTGCATATCGACGGATACAAAAGGATAATCTTCGTTGACGTCGGCGACGATTTTTCGCCAGAGTTTCGAAGAGGTGAGTTTGTCGGCTTTGTCGGCAAGTGTAAGAGCGCGGCGGGAGTCGTTTGCGATGTCGTAGGCAACGCGTGCGGTGCGTTCGATTTCAAGTTCGCTGTATCTTTCGACGTCATAGGCTTCACGGCCGAAAGATGAGTTGTTTGCAAAGCCTTTTTCGCCTTTGTATATGCCGCCGTTTTTGTCTTGAACTATGCAATACAAGTGGTTTACATTGTCGATATTGCGTGATAAAGTTGCGATTTGTGCATAAAGTCCCAATGATTTGCGTATGGAATCGGCAATAAGTTCGTCTTGTTTGTTCGTTGCAAAAAACAGAATCGCATTTGCGGTTTTTGCTTTTTCAAGCACGTCGGCATCGCAAAAATCCGACGATTGAAAATTGAATTTCAAGTATTGATTTTCGCA
The DNA here is from genome assembly GCA_000434435.1 of Firmicutes bacterium CAG:475. Classification (GTDB taxonomy): domain Bacteria; phylum Bacillota; class Clostridia; order Christensenellales; family CAG-917; genus CAG-475. The sequence continues at coordinate 12,459 of FR895548.1, read as the reverse complement.
AGAAGAGAGTTGCGTTTTCACCTGTGCAAAAAACGAGTTTTCTTGTTGATTTGTTTTGCTGCTTAAAAATAGTATTCTGTTCATAGCCGTGCGCTTTAATATTGGAAGTTATATTTATATTATAGCTTTTTTAATAATATAGCAATTTGCTTTTTCGGTCAATTTGATTTTTATCTGCGATCTTATGCGTATAAATGTATTAAAAATGCATATAAACTACTGAATAATTTATAAAATATGCATAAAATGTAAAAAATATAAAAATTCTTTGTAAATTTATGCAAAAACAGTTGCAAAAATAATTCTACGTTGCTATTATATGTCGGTAAATTGAAAATAAAGTTTTTCGGAGATATAAAACCATGAAAAAAATAACAAAAATCAGCATATCCGTTTTGTTGATCGCAACTGTTGTCGGCGCATGCTTCGCGCTTGTTGCGTGCAACGACGACAGTTCGAATTTAGTGGCGGTTGCCGCAACCGATCTTTTGCAAGAGGACTTCGGCATTGCAGTCACAAAAGGCAACACCTCGCTTATGTCGGCTGTCAATCAGGTTGTCGACGATTGGCTTGCAAACGGCAAAATGAATCAATATATGGATTATTACACTGCGCTTGCGAACGAAGAAAACGGCGGCGAAGCGGCGGTTGCTCCCGATGGTTTGCAAACGAGTTGGGATTTCGGCTCTGCAAGCGAAGTCGTGACGATGTACACTGAGTCGGGTTTTGCGCCGTACGAGTTTGTCAAAGGCACGAGCGTTGTCGGACTTGACGTTGCCATAATGTCGCAAGTTGCGCTCAATACGGGCAAAAAGCTCGAAGTGAAAGACGTCATGTTCGACGTCATCGCAACAAACGTCGCGCAAGCAAGCGGCGACGCAGTGGGTGCGGCAGGCATTACTATCAACGACGAACGCAAACAAGTCGTGGATTTCAGCCATGTTTATTCAAGCTCTACTCTCGTCGTCGTGTCCAAAGACGGACAATTCAAAAGCGTCAAAGATCTTGCCGGCAAGAGCGTAGGCGTGCAAGAGGGCACGAGCGGCGACCTTATCATCAGTGCGGCAAAGGGCGCGGGATATGTCTATGAAAACGAGGACGGCAACGAAGTCGTCGTCAAGGCGGAAGGCGCAACCGTCAAGCAATACAAACAATACGCGCTCGCACTCCAAGACCTCAAAAACGGACGTATCGACGCAATTCTCATGGATAAAATACCTGCGGAATTGATGCTCAAATAAGTCGAATAGGTGATATCATGATTTTATCGGCAACTTTGCAAGAGCGTCTATACCGCGCTTTCATTTACGACGACAGATACAAGCTGTATTTTCAGGGATTGGGCAACACATTGCTCATCGCCTTTCTTGCCACGCTTATAGGTGTGGCTATCGGCGTAGTTTTGGCAATGATAAACTACGTTTCCAAAAAGACGGGAAAGCTCAAAGTTCTGTCCGCAATCTCAAAAACCTACATAATGATTATCCGCGGAACGCCCGTGGTTTTGCAACTGTTCATAATGTATTTCGTGGTGCTTGCTTCCTCAAACAACGGCATCGCAATCGGTGCGCTTACGTTCGGTTTAAACTCCGGCGCGTACGTTGCCGAAATCGTCAGGGCAGGTTTCGAGAGCGTGGATTACGGTCAAATGGAAGCGGGCAGATCGCTTGGTATGTCCACGGGACAAACAATGATAAAGGTCGTCACACCACAAGCCGTGCGCAATGTTTTGCCGCCTCTATTCAACGAGTTTATCACTCTTGTCAAGGAAACGGCAATTGTGGGATATGTCGGTATCCTCGACCTCGGCAAAGTGCCGGGAATCATTCAATCGAGAACATTCGATTATTTGTTTCCCTTGCTCATTGCGGCGTGTATGTATCTCGTCATAGTTATGGGGCTTACGGGCATACTGAAACTTGTTGAAAAACAGATGGCAAAAACCGATCGCAACTACAAAAAAATCAAAGTTCGCGGCAAGAAGAAAGAGTATATCGTGGAGGCGTAATTATGTTGAGCGCAATAAATCTGACAAAAAAATTCGGAGATTTGCTCGTGCTTGACGACATCACCGAAACGATAGAAGAGGGCGAAAGGGTGGTTATTGTCGGTCCCAGCGGCGGCGGAAAATCCACGTTTTTGCGTTGTTTGAATTGCCTTGAAGATCCCACTGCGGGCAAGATAATGTTTGACGGCGTAGACCTTGCCGACCTCAAAGTCGACATCAACGAACAGCGTGAAAAAATGGGTATGGTGTTTCAGCAATTCAACCTGTTCAACAATATGACAGTGAAGCAAAACATCACGCTTGCGCCCGTGCAAATAGGCGTAAAAAACATGCGCAAAACAAAGCGTAAAAACGCCTTCGTGCCGCTTTACAACAAGTGGTTCGAGATGTTCGGACAAAAGCACAACGCAAAAATCGACAAAAAGGTTGAAATGCTCAAATCACGACTTGAAATGCTCAATTTTGAACTTGAACCTATCGTTTCTGCGTGGGAAGGCACGAAAGTCATCAAGGAAATCGGCGGAAAATCGTATGCGACTTACGATCCCAAACTCACAAAGCAAAAGCTCGATCTGACTGAGAAAATCGAAAACGTCGAGCGTAAAATCACACACTCCGCGCATGCGCAAAAAAAAGAATTTCAACCGCTTGCGTACACGTCGAAAAAGCAAATCAAGCAGGATGCAGACAACCGCGCGGACGAACTTTTGAAGCGTATAGGACTTGAAAGCAAAGCGGACGTTTATCCGTCGACTTTGAGCGGCGGACAAAAGCAACGTGTGGCAATCGCTCGCGCACTTGCGATGAATCCCAAAGTCATGCTCTTCGACGAGCCGACTTCCGCTCTCGATCCGGAAATGGTGGGCGAAGTGCTTGACTTAATCAAACAGGTTGCAAACGAGGGCATGACGATGGTTATCGTAACGCACGAGATGGCGTTTGCAAGAGAAGTCGGCACTCGGATTCTCTTTATGGCGCAAGGCAAAATTCTCGAACAAGCACCGCCCGATGAGTTTTTTACCAACCCTAAATGCGACCGTCTCAAAGAGTTTTTGCACAAAGTGCTGTAATGTGCCAATGGAAAAGCGAACAAATAAAATTGTCTAAGCAGAGCCTTGCTAAAATTAAGCACATAAGAAAAAAGCAGAATCGAGAAGTCTGTGTAAGTGATAAAGAAGAATATGCATAAGGGTTAGGTAAAAAAGAAGATTATCAAAAAACAAAACCCGCCGAATCGAATCGGCGGTTTTTGCGTGTATTTTTATCATCATTCAAACAGAAATTCGGTTGTCTTCAAAGTGCGATTTCCACATCGCCGATAGGATATGCTTTGCAGGAGTGGATATATCCGAACATTTCGTCTGCGTGGCGAAGTAGCACGCCTCTTGGCATAAACACTTTGCCGGAAACAAGTTTTACTCTGCAAAGAGAACATTCGCCGCTACGGCAGCATACGTTGACTCTGACGCCTGCTCGTTCAAGCGCACACAAAATGGATTCATTGCATTTTGCGTCGATAACCTTGTCGCCTACTTTGAGTTTGAAAACCTCTGTTCCGCTCAATTCTTGAGGAAAACCCGGTTCGTTTTGAATGTCTTGGCGTGTGCCGAACATCTCGCGGCGGATATCGCGTGGACGGACATTGAGAGAGTGCAAAGCCTCAACACAGAAGTCTGTCATCACTTGCGGACCGCAAAGGTAGAATGTTGTTTTGCTCAAATCTTTGACGACCTCGCTTATGCAGTTTGCATCGATAAAACCGCTTCTGTCGCCGCCTTTTGCGTCCTTGTCCGACAAAATCAAGGTGTAGGTGAAGTTGGGGTAGGTTTTTGCAAATGCTTTGAGTTCACTGTCAAAGATTGCCGACTCTTTGTTTCTTGCGCCGTAGAGAAGATGCACTTCACGCTCCAAACCTCTCTCTAAAATTTCGCGAATCATCGACATAAACGGGGTGATACCCGAACCGCCCGCGAGAAAAATCGAGCGTTTGTAGTGGAAAACGGGGTTGAAGTGGAACGCTCCGGCAGGTCCGTTGGCTTGCAGAGTGTCGCCTACTTTCGCACGGTCGAGGAAGTAGTCGGACACAAAGCCGCCCTTGATGCGAGCAACGGTGATTTCATAATATGCTCTTTGACAGGGCGATGAGCAAATCGAGTAGGGACGAGTGGTTCTCACGCCGTCGATTTCGACCGCCACGTTGATATATTGACCTGCCTCAAAAGGGGGAAGATATCCGTTTTCGCTGACGAAACGAATGGTTTTTGCGCCTTTTGTGGCAGGGATTATCTCGGAGATTCTCAAATTCAAAACCGCAGGATGAAGCTGATCGACGATTCTTTGTGTTCTTGTTTTATCAAGAGAAAAGTCTTTGCCGACTTTTTCGGAAACGGCGATTTCGTTGAGGATGTTTTTGCCGTTTTTCATTGTGCCGATGAGAGTTTCTTTTATTGTTTTCATATTACTTCATCTCCTTCAAAATTCTGTTTGCGATTTTGTTGCCGTACATATAGTTCGGACCGAAACCGCAGGTATTCACCCAGCCCGACGCAAAGTAGAGGTTGTCGATAAACATTTCTTGCGGGAAGAAGAACACCGAGGATTTGAGGTTTTGCTCATAACCGTAAATTGCTCCGCCCGGGTGGTGCAGATAGCGCATATGCGTGATGGGCGTTGCGATTTCGATTTCCTCGATATGGTCTCTTAGGTTGGGATAGAGTTTTTCGAGGCGGTCAACGATTGTATTTGCGGCGGCATATTTTGCGTCGTAGTATTCCTCGGGAGAGAGTTTTTCCCACGCGTCGCTAAATTTAAGAGTGCCTGCCGTAAGCACGCTCGTTCCGGCGGGATATCCGTCCTTGTCGTCAACTGTGTAGCAAGTCGATACGATAGGGTCGATTGTCGTGTCGAGGCAGTACGCGTTTTTGAAGTCGCGGTTTGCGTTTAGGCTCGAATAGGTGAGGTTGAACGAATCCTTGAATCCGACTTCTTCGGGAGGACAGTCAAGCGCAATAAAACAGGTGAGAGCAGAGATACCCACATCATAGTTCTTGAAGTAGGGTATAACTTCCTTTGGCACTTTGTCCTCGTCGATGAGGTTGTTGTAGGTCACTGTCGGAGATACGTTGGACACTACGACTTTTGCGCGGTATTCCTCGCCGTTCTGGTCGATTGCGCCGATTGCCTTGCCGTTTTCGACAATGATTTTGTTGATTCCGCAGTTGAGTTTTACCTCGCTTCCCGTCTTGACGATTGCGTCCATAAGTGCTTGCGACATAACTTGCGAGCCGCCTCTCAAATAGTAGGGCTTGTCGCTGATATAAATCGCCGTGCATTGCGCAAGTATGGAGAAGGGGAACTTTTCGGGCGGTACACCCATAAAGCACCAGTATGCCGACAAGCAAAGCTGAATCTCTTTGCCCTTGAAAATCTCGCTCAACACATCGTCGGTGCTTCTTGCGCCGTATGTGGCAAGAGTGGGGTAGAGTTTTGGAAAACCTACTTTCATAATCGCCTTTTTCAAAGCGTTCGGCTCGCCCGCGGACTTTGCGCTCTTTGCAGCGAAGTCGCCTGCTTCTTTGTAGAACTTAAAACAAATGTCAAAATACTTCAAGATACCCTCTTTTTCTTCGGGGAACATCTTGATGAGTGCTTGCTCCGCTTTCTTTCTGTCGGCAGGAATAGGCACGCGCTTGCCGCCAGGCAAGTTGATGGAAAAGAGAGAGTCGATTGGAATCCACTCGATTTTGTCCAGAATTCCGTATTCGGCAAAAAGTTTGCGCAACGGCCCCGGATTCTGCTCCGTACCCATCGATGAGAGCTGGTGAAGTGCAACTTCAAATTCAAAGCGTCCGCGTCTGAAAGACGTACCGCATCCGCCGGGGATATTGTGTTTTTCAAACACGCACACTTTTTTGCCTGCTTGCGCCAAGGTCAACGCCGCGGATAAACCGCCGTTGCCCGAACCAATGATAATGGCGTCGTAAGTTTTCATTTGATTCCTCCAAAAATTGTTTGGTCTAACCAAGATTCATTATAAATAAAACGTATCAAATATCAATACAAATTAATCGAAAGCGCTACAATGCTTGAAATCGACAAAAACTCAAAATAATCCTTGCAATTTTTGCAGGTTTTGTCATATAATAAAACTGTGGTATTTGGTTAAACCAAAACTTGAAACAAACCGAAAACGGAGCAAAAATGAAATTCAATCAAATCATCGCGCCTTCAATGAAGGAGTTGTTTATCAAAGAAATCGAAGCCTTGATTTTGTCGGGGCAGTTGAAAGTGGGCGAAAAATTGCCCACCGAAAGAGAACTTGCAGACGAGATGAAAATCAGCCGTACAATCGTCAATTTGGGCCTGTCCGAGCTGAAAAACAAAGGTTTTATCGACATCGTGCCGAGAAAAGGCGCGTTTGTTGCCGACTATGCAAAAAACGGCAAGCTCGACACTTTGATTTCAATCATAAACTTCAACGGCGGCAGATTCGACAAAAAAACCGTCAATTCCATAATGGAATTCAGGCGCATCAACGAGGGCGAAGGTACTTATTTGGCGGCAAAATATCGCACGGACGATGACGTAAAACAGCTCAAAAGCATTCTCGAAGACGTCAAAAACTGTGACGACAGGGTGGAAATCGCCCACAAACTTTTCAAGTTTCACCACGTGATTTTGTGTGCATCCGGCAACAATATTTTCCCGCTTGTCTACAATGCTTTTGAAGGTTTTTTCCTCAAACTCATATCTTCGCTTTTCGGCTATTGCGACAAAGAGGAAATACTTTTCGGGCTTGACAATTTGGTTGTGGCAATCGAGCAAAAGGACTGCGATGGCGCACGCAATCAAATCGAAACAATTTTCAAAAACGGTATCGAAGACATCAATAAACACTGCATTGACTATTCGGTATATTGATTCTTTGTCGCAAAATACTCACAAATTGCGGTTGACAGGTTGCAATCGCAATCTTTAAGGTGCGTTAAGGTCGTTTTCCGCACTTTACAAATCGATTTATAAATGTTAACATATAATGTAATCTTGTAAATCTATGTACGTGCGGATGATACGAGCGGATGCGTTGCAATGATTTTGCAACTCTGAGCGCGAGTTGACGAAAAGGAATATGAAATACGGCGAATTCAAACAACAGTTTCAAGCGATAAAAGACGGTCGGGCAAGTTTTGCGCCCGTCTATATCGTGTCGGGCGACGACGAGTATTTGAAAGACGAGGTGATTGCCTTGTTCAAGAGCGCGGTCGATCCCGAATATGCCGATTTCAATTTTTCAAGCGTGTCGGGGGACGACGGTATGAGCGAGGCGATAGATGCGGCGTACACGTTTCCTATGTTCGACAATCGCAAAGTGGTGCTTTTGTCTTTGGAGAGCGCACCGAGCGAGAGCGACAAAACCGCTTTTGAAAAGTATCTTTCAGATCCGTGCGAAACGAGCGTTCTCGTCATAGACTGCGACGACGAAATCGCCAAAGCGTTCAAGAGCAAAAAGGCGCAGGCGGTAAGCTGCTCACGCCTTGACGACGTTGAGATTTTGAGCGAAATCGACGAGCTTTGCAAAAAGCCGCCTCAAATCAAAATCGACCGAGATGCCGCCGTGGAACTTATATCCAGAACGCAGGGCAGTATGGCGCGCATAGCAATCGAAATCGCCAAACTCAAATCGTACAGCAACGGCACGATAACCAAAATCGACGTGTGCGAGATGGTGAGCGCGGATATCGATTTTCAGATATACGAACTTGCAAACGCCGTGAGTGAAAAGAATGCCGCCAAGGCTCTCGAAGTGCTTGACGTATTTTTCAAAAACGGCATAAGAGGCGTGACGATAATCAACAGACTTTACGACAAGTATCGCAATATGCTGCATGCCGAACTGAACAAAGGGCTGTCCAATGACGATCTTGCAAAGTTGCTCGGAATGAAGAGCGGCGCAGTGTATTTTTTGAGAAAAGTGTCCTCAAACTATTCTCAAATGCGCTTGAAAAGATGTGTGGACTATTTGCACGCGTTGCAATTTGACGTGCTTACCGGCAAACGCGGCGACGTGAGCGCAATCCACGAAGCAATATTGCAGTTGCTTGTCATTTAAGGAGATAATATGCAAAACAAAATTGACAAAAAGTATTACGTGTGGATATGGTTGGGACTTATTTTTGCCACGTTCGTTCGCAACGTTTTTCCAATATATTCGCAAATTAACGGCATGCTTGCAGAGGCTTCCAGATTGAGCACTTTGAGCGGCGTGTTTTCGATAGTTTTTTCCTACGGACTTATTCCCGCGGCGGTGACCTTCCTTCTTGCGCTCATACTTTACTACATCACCGCGCGCCGTCACGTCAACTATATCGGCCGCAACGATTTTTGTTATTGGGTGATGATATTCACCGCAGTGCCGCGAGTGATTGTGGGTATAGTCGAGAGCTTTGCGATCCTCAATCCGAACGTTTACGTGTTCACCTCGACGGTGCTCGATGCATTGCTGTTGCCGGCGTCCTATCTTACGATGTTCCTTTGGATATTTGCAAAGAAATACAAGCTCAATCCCGTTGAAAAGCGCAACTCGTTTGCGACGCTTTCGACGATATATATGATATTTTACGGCATAGGCGTGCTCGGTGAAAATCTGACGATCGTCGCACTCGGCGCGGACAAGGAGCTTGCAAGCGAACTTGCCGATTATTTGAGCCAACTCGGCTATATCGTCGACACTATATCAACGCCTCTTCAAACGGTGTCCAGCGCGATTGCGATATGCGTTTTCGCCGCTTATCTGGTTGCGGTTATAGTGCTTGCGATTTTGTTTAGAAAAAAATCGGACGAGTTCAGAAACGAGGATACGAGGGACGCGTATTTCGAAAAACACCCCGTCGGATACGGCTACGAGCGCAGGGACGACGTGGGCGACACGTTTGACGAGTTTGAAAGAAAACACGTACACAAAAAAGACGATTCCGACGACGATCACAAGTCGGGCGGCGGAAACGTGTTTGACGAATTCGATATTTGATTGAAAGAAAATTCGATAAAAATTCCGCAAAACAGCGGTTAGAGAGGGTTTTATGGCATACAACTTTGCTCAATACGCAAACGGCATCAACCTTTATTTCATCATCGATATGGTGATTTTGGTGACCGTTTTCGCAATCATGCTGAGCTTTTTCGTTTACAAGCGCAACATGAAGGTGTTTTTCCTGTTGTTGCTCGGCGCGGTGCTGGACGTGCTTGTCAACGTGCTTTCCGAACTGTTGGGAGGTGCGGTTTTGGCTATATCGAAATATGTTATGCATTTTGTTGTGGTCTTTGACATAGTGGCGGCGTGCGTGGTGTATCAAAACGACCTCAAAAACCTCTTCCAAAAGGTTTCGACGGCAAAAGGTTTTGAAACGCACAACAGCGACGACGAACTTCGCGACGCAACGGCGGAGATTCTCACCGCATGTCAGGATATGGCAAAACAAGACGTGGGCGCAATCATTATCATCGACAGCGCGGGCGACATACACGACAACATTCTTGACACGGGCACAAGGCTCAACGCAACCCTCAGCGCGCCGCTTTTCGAGAGTATTTTCAACACGAAAGCTCCTCTCCACGACGGCGCTGTCATCGTCAGAGGCAACAAAATTATTGCGGCAGGCTGCTTTTTGACGCTCACTCAACGCAACGTGAACAAAGAGATGGGAACAAGACACCGCGCGGCAATCGGCATCACGGAAGACACCGACGTATTGTCAATCGTCGTCAGCGAGGAAACCGGCATAATCTCCGTTGTCAAACACGGCGAAATCAAGCGATATATGACAATGGACAAGCTCAAAGACGAAATCGAAGAAGCATACGGCATTTCGCCCACGGCTATCGCGCTTCGCGAAGCTCACGCAAACCGCAAAATCGGTGGCAGAATCCGCAGAAACGGGAGATTCAAATGAAAACGATAAGAACTTGCGATATTCTCGTGCCTAACGGTTGCGACCACAACAAATGGTCCGTCGTTGCGTGCGATCAGTTTACGTCCGAACGCGGATATTGGAAAAAGCTCGAAGAGTACGTGGGGGAGAGCCAAAGCACTCTCAAACTCATTTTCCCCGAAGCGTATCTCGAAGATGAGGACAAGGACGAGCGCATACTCAACATCAACCGCACAATGAAACAATACCTCGACGGCGGTGTGTTCAATACATTGAAAGACAGCTTTATCGTGTGCAAGCGCACCACCGCAAGCGGTATTTCTCGTTTGGGCATCGTGCTTGCGGTTGACCTCGAAGATTATTGCTTTACGCATCCGTCGAACGCGCATATACGCTCAACTGAAGGCGTCGTTCTCGACAGAATACCGCCGCGCCTCAAAATAAGGCAAGACGCTCCCGTGGAACTGCCGCATATCATGTTGCTTATCGACGACAGAAAGCACTCCGTCATCGAACCTATTTGGAGCGAGCGCGCAAGCCTTGAAAAAGTGTACGATTTCGATCTAAATATGGGCGGCGGACATCTCGAAGGGTATCGTATAGACGCACAAAAAGTCATTGACGTTTTTGAAAATTACGTTGGCTCCGTGCAAAATCTTTACGGCGGAGATAAGAACGATTTTATCTTTGCGGTCGGGGACGGCAACCACTCTCTTGCCACGGCGCAAGCGCATTGGAATCGCATAAAAGAGGGGTTAACGGAGTCGGAAAAGGCAGTTCATCCTGCCAGATTTGCACTTTGCGAGGTTGAAAACCTGCACGACGAGGGCATAGTTTTCGAGCCGATACACCGCTTTGTGTTCGGCGTTGGCGAGGACTTTGTGTCGTATATGCAAAAAGCTCTTTCGGGTGAAAAGGAAATCGTCGCTTTCGACAAAAACGGCGAATACAAATTGCACGTGGACAAGATCGGAGCAAAGGCGATAAAAGACGTTCAAGACGCAATCGACGCATACATAAAAGAGCATAGCAGCTGCATTGTGGACTACATCCACGGCATAGAACATCTCAAAGACGTTGCGGCGCACAACGACGGCGTTGCAATCGTCATGCCGAAAATCGAAAAGGAAGAACTGTTCGGTTACGTCCTCAAAAACGGCACTCTTTGCCGCAAAGCGTTCTCAATGGGCGAGGCGGAAGAAAAGAGATATTATTTCGAAGCAAAAAGAATAAAATAATTTGTGCTTTTGCACGGGCGGTTGCAAAAGTAGACGCATAAAATAGTGTAGGGACACAATATGAAAGTTTGTAAATTCGGCGGAACGTCTATGGCGAACGGCGAGACGATTTCTCGCGTCATCGACATCGTAAAGAGCGATCCGCAAAGAAAGTATATCGTTGTTTCCGCGCCCGGAAAACGCAGCTTGGCGGACGTCAAAGTGACGGACGCTCTTTATGCGTGCTTCAACGAAAAACTTGAAAAAGGCAACTGCACGCAGTCTTTCGAGGTCGTGCGCAAACGCTTCAAAGATATCGTGCGCGCACTGGATTTGGATTTCGATATAGATTCCGTTCTCGATGAGGTCAAGGCGGGCATCGACAAGAGCGTTACAAAGGATTACGCCGCATCGAGAGGCGAGTATCTCAATGCGCTCATCTTGGCAAAAAAGTTGGGATTTGAATTTGTCGATACGCAAAATATCATAAAATTCAGCGACGAAAAATTGCAAATGCACTATTCGCTCGACCTCATTAAGCAAAGGCTTGAAGGGGTGGAATACGCCGTTATCCCCGGTTTTTACGGCTCGAATCGCGACGGAAGGATCACCACTTTTTCACGCGGCGGCTCGGATATTACGGGGGCGCTCATCGCGCGCGCCGTCGGTGCGGACGTGTACGAAAACTGGACGGACGTGGACGGATTTTTGACCGCCGACCCAAGAGTTGTGGACAGCCCCGAAATCATCGATTTTTTGAGCTATCGCGAACTTCGCGAGCTTGCGTATATGGGAGCGGAGGTTTTGCATCCCGAATCCATATTCCCCGTGCGTAGCGTTGGAATCCCCATCAATATCAAAAACACTTTCAATCCGACCTATCACGGCACTATGATAGTTGCCGAAAAAAATCTGCCGAAAAACAAAAAAATCATCACCGGTATCGCAGGCAAAAAAGGCTTTACCATCATCAATATCGAAAAAGATATGATGAACTCCGAAATCGGCTTTGGCAGAAAAGTGCTTTCCGTGCTTGAATTTGAAGGAATATCTTTCGAGCACGTGCCGTCGGGCATAGATACGCTTTCAGTCGTCATTCGCGACGAGTACATCGCAGGCAAAATGCAAAAGGTGCTTGCCGCTCTTCAAGAGTCCATAAACGCCGACAATATCGAAATCCACAGCGGACTTTCCCTCATCGCAACCGTCGGACACAATATGGCGTCAAGACAGGGCACTGCCGCAACCCTTTTCGGCGCGCTTGCCGACGCAAACGTCAACGTCCGCATGATAGACCAAGGCTCTT
>FR895547.1 GCA_000434435.1 Firmicutes bacterium CAG:475 | reverse complement strand
TCCCCCAACAATCCAAGCGGTGTCGTGTATTCAAAAGATACGATTGAAAAAATCGCCGACGTTTTGACGCGCAAAAGCAAAGAATACGGACACCCGATTTTTATAATTGCGGACGAGCCGTACCGCGAACTTGCCTACGATGTCGAAGTGCCGTATATCATGAATTTTTACGGCGATACGATTGTCTGTTACAGCTATTCCAAGTCCTTGTCTTTGCCGGGCGAACGCATAGGCTATATTGCGGTATCCCCGAAAGCCGACGATGCGAAGAACCTATATCTTGCCATATGCGGAGCAGGACGCGCACTCGGCTACGTGTGCGCTCCGTCCACCTATCAAAAAGTCATCGAAAAGTGCGTGGACGCCTTGCCGAACCTAAACGCTTATCGTCAAAACCGCGACTTGCTTTTCAACTCGCTTACGAAAATCGGCTACGATTGCGTACGTCCCGACGGTGCGTTTTATCTGTTTGTAAGATCTCTTGAAGACGATGCGAACGCTTTTGCAGACAAGGCAAAACAGCTTGGATTGCTTCTCGTCCCCGGCGACGATTTCGGCGCGAAAGGCTACGTGCGCATCTCATACTGCGTAAGTCATGACATGATAAAACGCTCCGTTCCCGCATTTGAAAAGTTGTTTGAACAATACGAATCAAACAAACGATAACACCACATATTTTTACAACATAAACATTTTATACATGCAAAAATGGCGCATTAAGTGCCGTTTTCGTTATTTTTCGTTTGTTTTGACAAGCCGATTAAAACGTTTTGCCTTGTCGCAAATAGTCGCAAAGCAAGTTCCAAGCAAACACGTCGTCGCCCAAGCTGTCTATCACCGTCAGGTGATGATAATCGGACGTGTACGTGTCCGTGACGACGTAATAGGTCTTTTTGGAGTTGTAGAGCACGCTGTCTTTCACGCCGTTGCCGTACGTGCTGTACGCAACGTGATATTCCTTGTTTGTGGAATGGATAAACTTGTTGTTGATTTCCGTGCCGTTGAGCGAGCAAAGTACGATTTTGTTTTCAAACGGCAAGAGCGTTTGCACTTGCGACACCGTTACGTTTCCTTTGGAAAGCGAATAGGGCGAGCGCGTTTTTATATAGCCGCCGCCAAGAACGATATCGTATTTATTTCCCCACTTTTCAACGCCTTTTTCGCAGTAGATTTGCGCCACTTTGTCTGCGATTACGCTGCTCGACGCATACGAGGAAAGACGCGCGACCACCTCGTCGGGATTGCCGATTTCGTCCTTGTATTTGGCAACGAGGTTCTCGATTATCGAATCGCTTTTGCACGAGGAATAGACGGTGTTATACACGACGCCTTGATTTCTTGCGGTATGCTTTTGATTTGCAAAATTCAGGCGTATTTCCGCCTTGCTTATGCCCTTGTTGTAGCCGCCGCCCTGAATGTGATACACGCCGTAATCGTCAGCATACGAATAGGCTTGATGGGTATGTCCCTCAAAAACTATGTCGACGTATCCGTTTGAAAGCGAGGTGTCGTACCAGTCCATGTACGAACCTTGGTCGCCGCCGTCATGCAAAGAATAGACGATATAATCCACGCCTTGCGTGCGCAGTTTGTTCGCTTCTTGCTTGACGAGAGTCGTAAGTTCGCTGCCCGTCTTGAAATACACGTCCGCGCACATGCTCGAAGAAATGGATGAATAACAATCGCCGATTGCGCCTATAATGCCGATTTTCGCGTCGCCGAACTCGACCACGACGGAAGAGTCGCAATACTCCACTCTCTTGTTCGTTGTCCTGTCGTAAACGTTTATGGCAAGGAAGGGAAAGTCTGCAAGTTGAGCGTTGGTCTTGATTTTCTCCGTAGACCAGTCAAACTCGTGATTGCCAAGCGTCATCGACGCACAATCGATATAGTTCAGCCATTCGGTTGCAAGTTTGCCCTTGGTGTTGTTGGACTCGCTGCTACCCTGCCACATATCCCCCGACGAAAGCACTATCGTATTCGAGGATGATTGATAATTTTTAAGATAAGTCGTCAACTCGTCCACGCCTGGCTGTCCTGCCGAGTCGCAATACATACCGTGCAAATCGTTGATCGCGAACAAGTTGAAGGACACTATTACGCTTCTGCCGCAAACATCGCACACTTCGTCGTCATTCTTGTCGGCATGTTCGCATTTCGACGGCGTAACCGCGCCGCATTTGTCGCAATAACCGTTTGAATCGATGTCTTGGTGGCTGCACGCTTGCTTAACCTCGTATTTTTGAAGGGCGGACGGATCGGAATCTTCGTATTTGCCGCCACCGACCGCTTTGACGATTATGGTTTGGTTTGCTTGAAGCTGCACTCTCGTTTTCGTCGTTGTACCGACGATCGAGTCTATCTCATACTCGTAACCCGTCGCATTTGCGATTGCGCCCCAGCTTGCAAGACCTTTTTCGGATATAGTAACAACGGGTGTGGAAAGCTTTGTCGAGCTCGGTTGCGGCGTTTTGTTGCCGTCGTCGCCGCCGTTTCCAACCAAGCCGCACGCGCAAAGCGTGGCAAGAATCATTGTCACACATATCGCAACCGCAATAACCTTTGCAAATGCCGAAATCTTTTTGTTCATACCTTTCTCCAATATAGGTGATTATAAATCGAATTTGATTATACACCTCGAAAACGAATTTGACAATAGTGCAAATAATTGCCGAAAACCCGACTTTTAGGGGCTGTCGGGTTTTCGATCAAAAAAGGGTATGGGTGCGGTGCCGAGAGCAAAACGACGTCGGCAAGCCGCAAAAAAGCGAAATACTTTCGCAAAAAAAATACGTTAGGATGCTTTGCGCATAAGGCTCATGCGAACGAACACGATTTTTCCGTCCTTGTCCGTTGCGATTTGCGCGTTGTTGACTCTCTTTTGATTGCTTATTCTGCTCATAAAAATTTTCATTGTTTTTCTCCTTTGCATTGAGTTTCCCGTTTGAGGAATTTTGTTTTCCTCTTGCTTACAAACATATAATATGCTATACTGTGTACCGAAATCGGTACATTGCGGCGTTTATTTTGTATTTTGTAAAAACCGCTCTTCATCGCGCCTACACGCACGCGCGACAATAAATATAAACTCTCAAAAGGAGGCAATCATGGCTCTCGAAGCAAAAAAAACTTTGATAATGCGCATCTATCAGGTTCTTGACGAATACAGCGACGAAGAACATCCTCTCACCCAGCAAAATATCATCGATATTCTGGAGCGAGATTACGACGTCGTGTGCGAAAGAAAAGCCGTCGGACGAAATATATCCTATCTCAAAGAAATGGGGTTCGACATAGAATCGTGCTCAAACGGCACGTATCTCGCCTCGCGCAAATTTGAAAACGCAGAGCTTCGTCTTCTCATCGACAGCGTTCTGTCCTCTCGCAACGTAAACTCTACGCACTCCGCCCAGCTTATTGACAAGCTCATATCTTTCGGCGGTCAAAACTTCAAAAGCCACGTCAAGCACGTCTATTCCGTCAAAGAGTGGGACAAGTCGGACAACAAGGCGTTTTTCTACAATATCGACGTCGTGGACGAGGCAATCGAGCAAGGCAAAAAAATCAAGTTCAATTACAACAAAATCGGGCTTGATAAAAAGTTGCACGTGTCAAAACCGCACGTAGGTTCGCCCTATCAAATGTTGTTGCACAATCAACGCTACTATCTTATGATGTTCGACGAAATGTTTGACGAGGTGGGATTTTATCGCATGGACAAAATCACCGACATCGACATTTTGGACGAGGACGCAAAGCCTTTGCGCGAAAACAAGGGCTTTGAAAAAGGCATAGACTACAAGCGCATTGCAACGTCATTGCCGTACATGTACAACGACGCTCCCGTCGCAATCACTCTAAAATGCTGGGTAGGCATGGCAGACACACTTTACGACTGGTTCGGCACAAACTTCACCGCAAAGAAACTCGACGACAAATACTTTGTCGCAACCATAGTTGCAAGCGAAAAAGCGATGCTTTATTGGGTGCTTCAATACAACCGCAACGTGGAAGTTTTGTCGCCCGAATCCTTGCGCCAAAACGTGATAGCAAGCCTGAAAAAATCCCTCGCCCTTTACCAAAAGGACTAAACGCGAGATTTTTGAAAAATTTAATAAAAATCAGCTCGATAATTTGAATTGATTTTGACTTTGCATAAAACTATAATGCAAACATCAAAATCGAAAGTGAGTCAATATGGACAAAAATTTGCTTTCAAGATTATATAGACACGGCGTTCAGCTCATGGCGGTGGGCATCGTCACGGGTCTCCTGGCAGGAATCGTCGTGACGTATTTCAACATTGCCGCGGAGCTTTTGTCGAAATACTCAAAAGACCTATATGCTCTCGTGCGCGAAAATCCGGCGTTCGTACCGCTGCTTTTCGTCGTGCTTGCAATCATCGCATTCGGGATTGCAACTCTTGCAAAATTCGTGCCTATGGTGCGCGGAAGCGGCATTCCGCAAGCGGAAGGCGCGACAAGAGGTTTGCTGGAACTTAAATGGTACAAATCTCTTCCGGCAATGGCGGCGTCCTGCCTTGCGTGCATAATATCGGGTTTGACGGCAGGCGCGGAAGGTCCGAGCATGTTTATAGGCGCAACTTGCGGCGAAGGCACGTCAAAACTTCTTCGTTGCACGGATATGGAAAAACGCTATCAAATCACGGGCGGAGCGTGCGCGGGACTTGCCGTTGCGTTCAACGCACCGCTTACGGGCATCACGTTTGCATTTGAAGAGGCACACAGACGATTTACGCCTGCGATTTTCATATGCGCATTCTCCTCGGTGCTTTCCGCAATAATAACAAGAAACGCGCTTTACGGTTTTATGGGCATGAGCATATCGGCAAGTTTGCAATCCTTCGCTTTTGTGCAAATTCCGCTGAAAAGTTACGGTTTCGTCGCGCTTGCCGCTATTGCGAGCGGACTTTGCGGAATAGGTTTTTACGCCATTTGCATGCTATCCAAAAAAATGTTTGCCAAGATTCAGACAAAGCACGCGATTGTCACGAACTATCTGAAATTGCTCTTCCCGTTTATTTTTGCCGGTGTATTCGGGCTTATAAGCGTATCCGTCATGGGCGGAGGCCATTCGTTTATAGAATCGCTCGGCACTCTCGGCGGAAGTCGGGAACAGTCGATTGCGACGATTTTCTCATCGCCCGTTGTAGTAACGCTGATTTTGGTGCTTGTGATGAGAATCATCGCAACGGCGTTCAATCTCGGTGCAGGCGTTCCGTGCGGTATCTTTATTCCTATGCTCGCAATAGGCGCATGTATAGGTGCACTTGTATCGAAACTTTCAATCATGTGGGGCATGGCACCCGAATATGCCGACTGCATCGTCATGATTTGCATGGCAACTTTTTTCACGACGATAGTCAAAGCGCCGCTCACGGCAATAATTATGGTTGTGGAACTCACTTGGCAATTTACTCTTCTCATCCCCGTTGTGCTCGGCGTTTCCTTCGGCTATATGGTCAACGAAGTGTGCGGTAGACGCTCCATTTACGACGAACTGCTCGACAACATACTCGACGAACAAAACGTTCATCTTGAAAAACACACCTACGTAACCACGGTCGAGGACGGCTCGATTGCAATGCACAAGCCCATCCGCGACGTATTGTGGCCGAGCAATTTGCTTATCCGCACGATAAAGCGCGACGGTGTATCGATAGTGCCTGCCTCCGACACCGTGCTTCAAGTGGGCGACGAGTTGAGCATACAAGCCGAATGCGTTGATTTTGAAAGATTCAAAATCTCCGTCAACGAAATCGTCAAGCCGAGGAAGCATCTGTCCCTCAAACATAACAAATCCCAAACCGACGGAAACGACAAAAACAACTAGTTTATCCACAAAAAATCATATCGTAAAGTATTGTTTTTGACCGCAAAATCACCTATAGTTTAGTCCAAACGAACAACCCCCTACAATTCTTATGCTCTGATATTTATGCGAATATTAAAAAATCGGTATGCGTTTTAAGGCGCATGCCGATTTTAAATTGCGGAAATCGGATTCGTTTTTTAGATAAACAAAAGCGAAAGCGCAATGAGGAATTGCGCAAGATAATAGGTCACGTGATTGACGATTATCATAAGACGCGATTCGGGATTGAGCATACCTTTGCGCTCGTAGTCGGCAGGTTTTGAAAAATACGTCATCGAAAGCACCATATCCGAGAGCACGAAAAGTATCGCGCCTGCAAGCAATATACCTGCCGATGCCGAACCTTGTGCGGGCTTGACGTACGTTGCGCTGAGCACCACGAACCAGCAAAGCAAAAATGCATACGCTATGCTCGGGATAAGGAATTTTCCAAACTGCATTTTCATTGCGTAAACACACACGAGAAACATTACGCCGACGATTGCCGCCGAGCCGAGTGCCGACCAAAGCAGATTCATTTCGTAGCCGGGGAAGCGGATTGCCATAGATGTGATGTAAAGCACGTGTCCTATGCCGAAAGCGAGCATGCCGAAATACATCATGGAATCGCGATCTTTTTGCAACGCTTGCAAATATTACGGTTTGGGATTATCATATAAAAAAACGATAATAAGGACGATTTTATGGACGTCATCAACTTTTTGGACAAATCCTACACGGCATACCACGCCGTAAAGCACAGCGAATACATTCTCGAAAAACACGGTTTTGAAAAACTCGACCTTGCAAAAAAGTGGAAACTTGAAGTCGGAGGCAAGTATTACGTGGTCAAAAACGGCACCTCCGTCATTGCGTTTGTCGTTGGCGAAAATTTTGCTTTCAACATTGCCGCAAGCCACACCGATTCGCCTTGTTTGCATATCAAAGGCAAAGAGGTCATTCCCTCTCCCGAGGGTGCGCGCCTCAACGTCGAAACGTACGGCGGGCTTATCCTCTATTCGATGCTCGACGCACCTTTGAAAATTGCGGGCAGAGTGCTTGAAAAACACGGCGATATGCTTGTGAGCAGAACCATCGAAAGCAACTACAACGTCAATATTCCTTCTCTTGCGATACACCACAACCCCACCGTAAATTCATCGTTTTCGGTGAGCGTACAAAAGGACATGTTGCCGCTTATCGGCAACGTCGAAGATTTTTACTCGACTCTCACCGAGGACGAAATCGTCGATGCGGACCTCTACGTCGTGCCTGCGACGTCGCCTTTCAGAAGCGGCGCAAACGGAGAATATCTTTGCTCTCCGAGAATAGACAATCTCACAAGCGCATACTCGACCTTGGCGGCTCTCGTATCTTGCAAACCGCAAAACGTCGCAATCTGCGCATGCTTCGACAACGAGGAAATCGGCAGCCTTACAAAGCAAGGCGCAAATTCTTCTCTTCTGCAAACCGTGCTTGAAAAAATCACGAGCGGACTCGGCAAAACCAAAGACGATTTTGTGTCCGCATGCGAAAACGGCTTTATACTTTCCGTTGACAACGCACACGCCCTTCACCCCTCCTTCCCCGAAAAAATGGATATCAAAGAGCGCGTGTACATGGGCAAGGGCATAGTGATAAAACATCATGTCAACTACTCCACCGACGGCGAGTCTTCCGCAATGCTAAAAACCATACTCGACAAAGCAGGCGTCGAAAGACAAGATTATTACAACAATTCCGACCAACGCTGCGGCAGCACCATAGGGCTTATGGCAAGCGCAAATCTCGGCATGAGAGCGTGCGATATAGGTCTTGCGCAACTTGCAATGCATTCGGGCATCGAAACGGTTGCGTATGCCGATATTGCAAAAATGCAAGAATGTGCAAAGGCGTTCTTGGAAACGAGATTTACGATATCAAACAACTCGATTTTGATCGGATAAAATTACTCAAACACTCAAAAACGGTGTTTTATCTATGCAAATCGCACGGATAAAACACCGTTTTATGATTATTTCCGTAAAAATGTTTATAAAAAAGGACTTGCGTTGCAAGTCCTTTTTTACTTATTTTACAAATGCACTGAACGCCTTGTGTGCCGAATAGATGTCGGCTTTTGAGATAAGCTCGTAGGGTGCGTGCATGGAAAGCACGGGTACGCCCATATCCACGGTGTCGATGTTCATCTTGGAGATGTACTTCGCAACCGTTCCGCCGCCGCCGAGGTCAACTCTTCCGAGCTCGCCCGTTTGCCACACGATATTCTCTTTTGCAAACACGCCTCTCAAATATGCGATATATTCGGCGGATGCGTCATTCGAACCGCTCTTGCCTCTTGCTCCGGTAAACTTGTTCATGGTCACGCCCTTGTTGACGTAGCCAACGTTCATCTCCTCGAATGCGGATGCAAAAGAGGGGTCGTAAGCTGCGGTGACGTCTGCCGAGATGCACTTTGAATGCTCGCGCACGACGGACGGATTTGCGCCGAAACTCTTGGCGATTTCGTCGATAAGGTCGCTTATGATGACGCACTGCATGCCGGTGTTGCCTTCGCTTCCGATTTCCTCTTTGTCGGCAAGGATGCACATGACGGTTTGGTCGGTGTCGGTGTCGAGAGTTGCGGTGATTTCGGGATACGCGCACACTCTGTCGTCGTGTCCGTAACTTGCGACGAACGCTCTGTCAAAGCCGACGTCGCGAGCGTTGGACGCAGGCACTGCTTCGAGCTCTGCCGAGAGGAAGTCCTCTTCGCACACGCCGTATTTTTGGTTGAGAATTTCAAGCACGCCTTTCTTCACCGCGTCCTTTTCTTCGTCTTTGACGGGGATGCCGCCCACCAAAAGATTGAGATTTTCGGCAGGGAATCCTTCCGCAATGGTCTTTGTGACTTGCTCTTGCGCAAGGTGCGGAAGAATATCCGTGATGTAGAACACGGGATCGCCTTCTTCGTCGCCGACTTTTACGTCCACGCACGTGCCGTCTTTGAGAGCGATCACACCGTGAAGCGCAAGCGGAATGGTGAGCCATTGATACTTTTTGATACCGCCGTAGTAATGCGTCTTGAAGTACGCCATATCTGCCTTTTCATAAAGCGGAACTTGTTTGAGATCGAGTCTGGGGCTATCGACGTGAGCGACGAGAATACGCACGCCGTTCTTTGCGACGTCCGCTTTGCCCGCTCTTACGATAAACAAGCTCTTGCCGCGATTGTTGTAATAAAGCTTGTCGCCGGCATTGATTTTGTCGCCGAGCGTATAAGGCTTATAACCCTTTTTCTCAATCATTTCGATTGTTTCCTTGACGGCTTCTCTTTCGGTTTTGCCGTTGTCGAGAAATCTCTTGTAACCCTCTGCATAATCGCTTATTGCTTTGAGCTCTTGCTCGTCCGCCAAAGCGTAAACGTTTTGTCTTTTATAGGTAAGATCCATAAAAAGCCTTCCTTTAAAAATTTATTCTGAACACATTATACCACACCGCCCCGAAAAAGCAACTTTCACGGCAACGGTTTTTTTTGAGCAATACTCACTTGTAGAAAACGGTTTAACAATCACCGCAATCGTGCTATAATATCTTCATCAACAAATTTCAGGTGAATTATGATTCTCGACAAAAGGCAAGAAGTGCTTGCGCACAATTTGGTCAACTATTCAATCCACGTCGGCAAAGGCGACAAGGTGTGGATTGACGCAATCGGATGCGGCGAACAACTGCCGGCATGCATCATCAGAGAGATTTACAAAAACGGCGGTATCCCCTTCCTCAACATCATCGACAAGCGGCTTGAAAAGGAAATCCTGAAAGGCGCAACCCCCGAGATGCTCGATATGTGGGCAAAACGCGACGCCGATTTTATGGATAAAATGGACTGCTATATCGGCATTCGCGGCGGCGACAACAGCTATGAACTTTGCGATTTGCCCGAGAGTATAATGCAAGAGTACGACAAGAGATACGGCATTCCCGTACACAGCGACAGGCGCGTGGCGCATACGCGTTGGGTCATTTTGAGATACCCCACTCCGAGCATGAGTCAACTTGCGTCGATGAGCACCGAGGCGTTTGAGGACTACTTCTTCGACGTGTGCTGCCTCGACTACCAAAAGATGAGCAATGCGATGAATCCGCTGGTTGAATTGATGAATCGCACGGATAAAGTGCGGATTGTGGCAAAAGACACCGATTTGACCTTCTCCATAAAAGGCATACCCGCAATCAAATGCGACGGCGCGTGCAACATCCCCGACGGCGAAGTTTACACCGCTCCCGTCAAGGACAGCGTCAACGGCGTGATAAGCTACAACACACCGTCCATCGAAAACGGATTCCGTTTTGAAAACGTGCGCCTTGAATTTAAGGACGGCAAAATCGTCAAGGCAACCGCCAACAACTCCGAAAAAGCCAACGCTATTTTCGACACCGACGAAGGCGCAAGATACGTCGGCGAATTTGCAATCGGCGTCAATCCTTACGTCACCAAAGCAATCGGCGACATCCTCTTTGACGAAAAGATAAGCGGCTCAATCCACTTTACCCCCGGTTGCAGCTACGACGACGCCCCCAACGGCAACAAGAGCGCAGTCCACTGGGATTTGGTGCTATGCCAAACTCCCGAATTCGGAGGTGGTGAAATCTGGTTCGACGACGTTCTCATCCGCAAAGACGGCAGATTCATTATCCCCGAACTTTACGGCTTGAACCCCGAAAATTTGAAGTAAAAATTGAAGTTGCACATACCGTTTATAAGAACGCCATGAATGAGTGTTCGTTCTTCCTCTACAAGTGTTGGGCGTTTTGCATTATAAATGCAATTTTCCCCTTCCTCACGTGTTTCCCCTACCGCCGTTCCCCCTTGAAAGGGAACCCACGG
>FR895546.1:8683-9431 GCA_000434435.1 Firmicutes bacterium CAG:475 | reverse complement strand
ATATAAGATGAGCCTCCAATTGTAACCGGTACAGCCCTAATTCGACCGCCTTGCTGATAAAAGCCTTCATTTACCAATCTAGCGATATATTGACAAACGTAATAATTTGTTTCTGATAGAATTACGTCTTTATCTAGCACAAATTCCCATGCGTGTTTCAAGTTCAAAATCTTCTGCACATCTTCTGCGCTTACGTTATTAACTTTCCCGTTGTCAATTATGAGTTCGGTATCAGGGAACGTTGTAGCAACCCCCTCCAACACGGCTTGGTCATAAATAATGGATTTCATATTCGCGCGAGCGAAATCAATGTTCAAAACAACATTTGCCGATAGTTCATCATGACTATAGCCATAAGATGCAAGTTGCTTTTCAATATCACGAATAGCTTTTTTAATTTCCCTTGCATCCTTTATACTTTTTAGCAGCACTTGATGAAGTTCTTCGGAATATGGGCCCACATATGTTGATGTCTTTCTACCCGCTTCCCTTTTCCTAATATAAAGATATTTTTTATCTGATACTTCTTTTATTTCAACAACTCCATCATACGGGATGAGGTTAAGTCTTGCCTGATATTCAGCTTTAGTCCTTAACAACTCTTGAATCATTTCGAAATTGTTTTCCATGATAATTTACTCCTTTAATTATTTAGGGGACAATTTATAACTGAATTGTATCATTTTGCCCCCTAAATTACAAGTAATTATGTCATTAATTTTTCATTTTTATTCGTAAGATAAGAGAC
>FR895546.1:0-8667 GCA_000434435.1 Firmicutes bacterium CAG:475 | reverse complement strand
TATTCGTAAGATAAGAGACATTTGATTTTGTTACAAACATGTTTCATTTATATTTCAATTAAATTTCAATGTGCCATTTTAGCACTTCACTACTGTTTAATTTTCATTTGAAAGCAGTCCTTTTTGCTTACATTAGTGTTCTGGTTTTTGTGAAAAATAAGCCCTATACTGATGACGTAATCAAGAGCGAGAACAAGCGAACGACTGTTGATTGCGGACTGAATTCATATAAAGGTGGCCACCTTCCGGAACAAGTCGCAAGAAACGGAATGTTTCACAATCAAGACTTTATGATTACAAAACCACAACTTAATATACCAATTTCGCGCTTAGCTAACGGCAACACGGGCAAAGACAAATCACTATGCTGCACTATCGGCACAACGGGTAAAGGAGAATTTTTCAATGGCAAACAAATATGGCGAACGCAGATGGAGCGTGCCTTCCAAGAGAGCGAAGGACTACGCATCGGAGCGTAAGAACAAGGTGCACGAACACGGTGCAAAAGAAGGCAAGCAACTCACGGATTACGAGGCAGGACTTCGTTCCGGATACTTGCAAGCACAATCGGATCACGCAGGTCTGTACAAGTACAAAAAGGCGCTCGGTGAAGGCAAATCCAAATCCGAGGCAAGAACAATCTCTCGTACTATCGGGAAGAAAAAATAAGGAGGATATAAGCAATGGATAAGAAAATCTTTGTAGAAAGAGAAACCTACGAGAAAAACGGCAAGCAGTATTTTACATACTTCATCAAAGGCGTTGTGCGCGGTATCGAAGCAAGAGTGCAACTTATGCCACCGGACTTCACGGGCTACACGGTTTTGGATATCGTTTTCGGCAATGAAAACAAAGCGGAACTCGTTGTAACGCCCTACGAAATCAAGGACGAAAAAACAGGTAAAGTCGTTTCGGGCAACACCTATGGCGTACGTTCTTTTGACGAAGACGGCGAAGTTTACGAATGCAAGATTCAGCCGTTCAAATCATCGGACAGAGCATTGCTCAATATGCTTATCAGATAAATAAGCGTCACGGAATACGGCTTGAAATACAGCCGTATTTCTTTCGAAAAACATGGAGGATTTATATGAATCAAGAAAAGAAAAACAGTATCAAATGGATTGCAACTTTTTTGGCAATCATAGTCCTTTTTGCAGGCGTCGGCGCAGCGCTGGGGCTTGTAATTCAGCAGATGAAACAAAACAACACCGACACGCCTATTGCATCGGGAGACGGCAAGGATATGTTTGAAGGTCAAATATATGAGATGCCTTCCGTACTTGCATTCTCGGCAGACGCAACGACTGCGGCAGATTCCGGTCATACGGCATCCGTAACCCTTACTGCAACAGTACTTCCCGTCGAGGCAACTAACAAACTCGTGGATTGGAGTGTTGCTTGGGGCGTTACAAAACAACACGGAAGTGAAAACGTCACTGACTATGTTACCGTAACTCCGAAAAGCGACGGTAGCAATATCGCGACCGTAACATGTAAGAAAGCGTTCGGTGACGATGAAATCATTGTCACGGTTACCACGAGAGAAGGCGGATTCTCTGCGAAATGTCAAGTTTTGTACGTTGGTGCGCCCACTTCTATTACAGTTACGCCTACCGGAGCAAAAACCATCACCGATAGCAATTGGAACAACGCAAAAATCGTGGAAATTCAAAGTTCCAAAACCTACAACTTTGACATTTCTCTTGACAACGAGTTTGGACTTGTGGGCAGTACGTTCACTCCCGAATACAGAATCTCCGCTGTTGCTTATGGCGCAATCAGGGTTAAGAAGGAGATATACAAATCGGGAACACTTCAGAGCACAGAGTATGCCACGGTTAATTATGTTGTTCAAGACGTATTTGAATCGGCAGGATATATTTGGACTTCGTTCCAAAAACCGGGTGGATATGTGAGCGTAAACCAGTTCTCAATCGAGAACGGCAAGTTGCAAGTTATCGGTGAAAGTATGCCTTCTTCTTACAGCGGCATTTCGGCGGATCCTACTCGCAAAGTTGTTGAGTCCTTTGACAGTTATGTGGACGGCAAACTTCCGTATGTCACTATCACGGTCACTGAAGTGAAAACAGGTATCAGCACCACCATCAGCATTCGTACGGTATCCGGCGTGCAAAGCGTATCGCTTTCCAATTCAACGCTTTCGTTTTAATTAGAGGTGGAGCATGAAAAAGCAAATGAATGTTGGCAAGACGATTGCCGTAATCGTATGTGCATTGCTCTTGGTGCTTGCCGTCGGTTCTATTGCTTTCTTCACTAATGGTTTTACATCTGATTTCAAAACTTTTTATGTTGAAAGCGATGGAAATCGAATGCTCTCGGACTATGACAACTACATAATGAAACAAGATGCGGAAAACAAATTCGTTGTCAAATACACTTTCGGAGCAGTCAATAAAGATATAAGCGGTTATACCTTAAAGATTGTTCCAAATGTGTCGCACGACAATGATTTTGACTTCACGGTGGACGGAGAGATATACAGTTTCGGCGCGGAGGAAGATCTCACAAAAGGCTTTGACATTACCCAAAACGAAAACGATTTCGTTGTGAGCGGTAACTATACAATGCAAAGTATTTTGCAAAGACTTTATCCCGAAAAAGAAGTGTCTTTCAATCCGGGCGACGTGGACAATTCCGTAGACAACTTCACATTGCTTGTTTACTCGTACAACGGCGAAGCGGTGATTAAAATCAGTTTCCATAATTACGTTGCGGTGGAAGGTGTCACACTGCAAGAACAACTCGTATTCGAGGTACAGCCGGATGGCACAATCAAAGCAAAATAGCCGTTTGGTTATGGCAATACTTTTGGTCCTTTGCACCATCCTTTTGATGATGCAAGGGACACCGCAAATTGCGTATGCGTCAAGTGAAAATTCGTTTGACACCACGAACGTTTTGGATGACCTTTTGTCGTCTACCATAGACGGAAAGCCTTTCGATTTGAAAGACTATCCGTACAACGAAAACGGGACGCTGCGCATTGTGAGTTTTATAGAGTATTGCTACTCGTTCAAATCCAATATGCGAGCAAATTACGGACTTTATCTGCTGATTTATAACCCACAAGCCTTGAATTTGTCAACAAACAGCAAACAGAATAAAATCCAAATGGCTGTAAGTTACGACAAAAACGGCACACCTACAAGGTATGAAAAGTTTAATTTGCAGTTCTGCAGTAAGTCATCAAACGACTATAAAAATCTGTTTTACAAATACAAAATCGTAGATAGAAAAATAGCCGAAAAGACTTTTGCGGAACGTGTGAATACCAACGAGCGCAGATACGATATTTCGGGCATAGAACTCGTAACTTACGGAGATAAAAATGCTACCGAATACGGTATCGGCGGAACGTACACTTTCACGGGATATTCGGAAGGATACGGCCCTGACGCCAATGCAAAATCTACGTTGAATTGCGTTGTGCAAGACCTTGAAACTTTGACACTCGAAGTGCATCACACATCGTTCAGGACCAACGTTTCAAGCAAAGGTAAAGACCATTACAACGAAGTCAACTCGGTGTATTTTTCTATCCCGGAGCGAATCTATCAAGAGTACGGAAAGTTGCAAAAGATACGCGCGGAATGGTGGGAGTATAAAACCAAACTTGCCGCTATCACTTCCAACGAGGCGTTCTATCAAAAGATGCTTGCAGGCTCAAAACTTAAAACCGAGAAAGATCAAAACAATCCACAAATTCCATATAGGCTCTTCACGGGTTATAAGGTTGAGCAAACATCAAATCAATTTCATGGATATACATCGATTGAATATGATTGGTGTTTCAACGAGCGTACCAATTATGAAGAGACAACCGGCGGCGCAGTTTTCAATTCTACGAAAGTGAGCAAGGCAAACAGTCAGTCGGATATGATGCCAATGGTTTTCTATTCACCATACGTCGGTTTGGATGAAGTCTTTGACTTTCTTTTTTCGAAACCAGTTGCGGGCGACGTTGCAGCCAACAGAGTTGCCGAATATATTTATGGATATTCCAACGAATTAGGAAACGGATACATAGACTGCAACGGACGTGAGATAAGCAAGGACTTGTTTGAATCTTTCGTTGACGAAGGCAGGCAAATGGGACACAACGACAAAACCATTGACCTTGCCGACACCTTTAATCTTATGAGCTACGACTCCAATCACTCGTGGTGGGACAAACTCTGGGACTATGGTTTTTCATGGCCTCAGACAAGCGGTGATTATAAAGACATCTCGCCTATCTATGAAGTGAAAGCGGATGACTTGATTGCCGATGACTACGGCGTATCTCAAAGATTGCTCGTGAATAAGAACGACGTTGCAAGTTTGAGAGCCTTCTATGCAAAAGAAAGTGCGCTCAACAGACGAATGGTATTGTTCAGATTTGCAAACACGGACTACTTCTCTCAAGCGTGCGGACGAAGTGACAACGAAGGCAATTATGTTCCCGAGGACGAGGCAGACACTTATATTGCAAGCGAAACTATATTCCTTGACTTTGACATCATAGAACTGACTTTCAACAAGGACGGCGTATATCACGTCATTCCCGTTGTGTCCAGTCCTACCGACGTTATAAACGGATTTACGGCACCTGCACAGAAGTTGGAATGGTGGAAGATAATCATTGCGGTTATCATTCTCATCATTTGCCTAATATTTCTTGCACCGATACTGCCGTATATCTTCAAAGGAATTTGGCTTGTTATTTGCGCTCCGTTCAAGGCGATAAAGTCCGTCAATGAAAAGCGTAAAGCAAAAGACAAATCACAAGGCGGTGATAGCGTATGAAACAAGAAAAAACGATGCTACTCAAAGCCGAAATTTATATGCTGATTTTGTGCCTGATTTGCCTTATGATTTCGCTTTGTTTCGAGCCTATAAAATCGTATGATATTGCCTTTGCGGAAAGCAATCAAACAAGGGCTGTCGGTGACTCTAAAACGGTGGTGGCAACCGCTCATCCGGACGGTGTTCCGCAGACGTTTGAATGGTCGCTGACTTGGGATAAAAGCAAGACTTCGAGTATCACGTATTCGGTCATAAAAGATAAAGATCCATACGATTATTTGAGCCTTGAGATCGATGGCGCGGAGTGCAAAATTACGGTGCTGAAATATCACAAAGTTGGTATCACATACACCGTGTATTTGACGCTTACGGCAACAAGTAAGGACAACCCCGACTGTAGTGCGACTTGCAGCATAAAACTTGGATAGGAGATACAATGAAAACAGTGAAAAGAATCGTATGTATTCTGCTCATTATTATGGTTGTATTTGCAGCCGGCTACTTGATATTTACAGGTAGCCGATTGCCTTCTATTACGACCGATAACGAGGCAAGAATACTCAATGTAGCAACCAATATAGGAGGCGGCTTATGAGCAAGAAAAACATAGCATACATAGTGATAAGCGTGCTTGTTACAATAGCTTTTATTCTGCTCGCTGCGCTTGTGTTCAAAACGTCCTATATTCGCATATTCGAGAGTTTAACCGACTTAATGCACTCGATAAAATATTACTTCTGCAAACTATTCGGTATAGATGCAGAATTAAACCCGAGCATTCTCGACGGCTCAAACGCTATAAAATGGGAGTCTGTACTTCCATCTGACTTTGGCGATTTCAAAGTCAAATTCGTTGAGTTTTGGAGATTGTTTGCGAACCTTGACAACTTCATATTATACGGTAAAACCGTAAGCGAAAAACTGGGCGTCGCGGCACAAATTCTCGTGATAATTTTGCCCTTTGTTTTTGTGTTTTTCTTTGTTATAAAGAAGTTGTATTCAACCCCTAACACAAAGCATAACAAGGACACAAAACCACTTCAAATTCATAAAACTTTATCACGAAAAATAACGCGTCCGACAAAGCAATTTATCATCGGATATTTCGCGTTTTTGAACTGTCAAAAATGGATACCGATTGTGTGGGCGATTATATGGTTTTGTAGCCTGAATTTGACGAGTATCGTCATATCGTTCTTTGCATACTTTTTGTATTTCTCGGTGTCGTTTGACTTCGTTTCGATATACACGATTGCAAGGAAACTCGTCATAGATTTGCAAGTCATTTTCAAGCACTTTCCGTGGTGGAGTTTACTGCCTGTTGCGTGGCTTATTTTTGAGTATATCAGACGCAAAATCGCAGTGGATATTTTACGTCATAAAGAGGCTCAAAATTGCGGTTTCATAAACGCCCTTCCGATAGTGTCTATGACCTGCGGAAGTATGGGCAAACGCAAGACCACAATCATTACGGATATGGCACTTTCGCAAGACGTTATGTTCAGGCAGAAAGCGCTTGAACTCTTGCAGAAAAACGATATGCGTTTCCCCTCTTTCCCGTGGATTGCGCTTGAAATGGAAGTGCGCAAATGTATGGAGCATCACGTCATATATAACCTTGCAAGTATCGAAAAATGGATGAAGTTGAAGCGAGAACGTTTTGAAAAGCATCATAATGCAAAGTGGCAGTTGTATGGTTACGACTATGACCTATACGGGCTTACCTATAATGACGAACTCAAAACGTATCATCTTTTCGACGTGTTGACGAACTATGTAAAGTTGTACTTTATATACGTCATCGAATCCAGCCTTATCGTGTCCAACTATTCCGTGAGAGAAGATAGCGTGCTTATGGACGGTGGCAATTTCCCGATATGGAGTTCAGACTTCTTTATAAAGCGGGATAAGAGTCTAAGCCACAATGCGCACATTCTCGACTTCGATACTCTGCGCCTTGGACGAAAGGTCATTGCGGACAATATCAACAACGGCAGTTTCGAGTTTGGTGTTGTGCTTATAACCGAAGTAGGTAAAGA
Source organism: Firmicutes bacterium CAG:475 (assembly GCA_000434435.1). Lineage (GTDB taxonomy): Bacteria > Bacillota > Clostridia > Christensenellales > CAG-917 > CAG-475. The sequence continues at coordinate 1,819 of FR895546.1, read as the reverse complement.
GCGTGGCAACAATCTTGAATTGAAAGAAGTCAAGAAAGGCACGTTTGATACAAACCAAAAGAACGACCTTTTCAACAATTGGCTCAAAATGTGTAGGCACTCGGCAACAGTTGAGAACTTCCCGTTCATAAAAGTTTTCACCGACGAGCAACGCCCTGAAAGTTGGGGCGCAGACGCACGAGATCTTGCCGATATTGTGACGATTATCTCTACCGGAGAAACACACGTTGCTTTGCCGTTCTATACGCTTGAAGAAATGATAGCGGAAAAGGCGTTCAAGTGGTTTATAAAACTGTACTATGATTTCCGTTACAAGCGTGGCGACAACACGTTGTTTATGCATACGCTCAAATGGCTTGTGAATTTGCTGTATCAACGCAACTTGAAAATCTATAACAAGTATGGATATTCAACCGTGTTCGTACAAACAGAACAAGGCACTATGGACGGCAAAAAACATCGTGAGCGATACAACCTTATGAACTACAAGATTTATAAAGAGCGTTTCTCGACAGACTGTTTTTCGGATTATTTTAGTGACATGGCGATAAAGGCAAAGGTCGGCTTGAACGACTATATCACTTATGAGACTGAGAAAGCGAGCGTGGATGAACTCAAGAGGCAGCATAGCTATTTCATAGATGCGCTCTATCGTGATAGGGGGTGATGTATATGTTTTATAAAGAAGCAAAGGTTTATAGCGACGGCAGTCACTACATTGCAATACCGCATACGAGCAATCCTTGCAAGCGTAAGCGTGTTGTCGAAACACCTATTGAAGTACCCGAAGATATGCAAACTATAAGCGTATCAAGCGACGAACCAGGAATGCAAGAAATTATGTCACAAGAAATTAAAGACGAGTGGGATTTTGCGGATATGACACCGGTTGAATCGGATGATATGCCGTTTGATGTTGAGCCGCCAAAGCCAAAGAAAAAGTATGTGAAACGGAGCGAAGTATTTGAAAAACTGTATGCCGAATCCGACGGTATGAGCAAGAAAGCACGGCGCAATTTTTTGTGCAAAGGTATGCGTCCATTTTTTACGAAAGAGCAAGACGCAGATGCCTACGTTGACTCAAAACTCGATGCAAAATTAAGGAATCTCATAGCGAGAAAAACACGTTTTATACGCAAGGCATACCTTAATGATTTCAACTACTTCGTGACGTTCACATACGACGATACCAAGCACGATGAGATGTCTTTTAGGAAGAAACTGATAAACATCCTAAGCTTGTTGCAATCTCGAAAAGGATGGCGTTATATGGGCGTGTGGGAGCGTGCGCCAAAGACGAAAAGATTGCACTTTCACGGACTATTCTATATACCTGAAGGCAGTATGCCGGGCAATATGATTGAGAAGAAGGATTTTAATCTCAATACACACAAAATGCAGTTAACGTTGCAAAGTGAATACTTTAACTCTCGTTTTGGACGAAACGACTTTGAACGCATAGACGATAATCTTGTAAAAATGGGCAACGCAATGGCATACATTTTGAAGTACATAGGCAAGACGAATGAAAAGATTGTTTACTCTCGGAAACTACCTGTGTATGTAATATCTGATATAGATGAAAACGATGTATTATGCGGTATAGGCATTGAAGAAAAGAAACTGTTATTGCAAGACAAATTTATGTGTTACAACGAAGGCGAACAGATTGGCGTAATAAGCCAAAAGACAAAATCGCGCCTACGCACTTCCAACTAAAAACCACCGAAGATTCCGAGGCAAGACACCAGCAACGGCCAGGCGGATAAGCGAGGATTTCGCCAAGCGGGTTAGCGCGAAACCTCGCTCCGCTCCGTGC
>FR895545.1 GCA_000434435.1 Firmicutes bacterium CAG:475 | reverse complement strand
GCCTTGCGGCTCGTGTTCCGTCTTCGAAGTTGCATATTCCGTTTATAAGAACGCCCTGAATGAGTATCAGTTCGGGTGGGACACCCACACCCGATTGGCTTATTTACTATTTTTAACCGATAAAAATATATAAATATTGATTTATCTATTGCGAGTGCGCGATTTTTGTGCTAAACTTTTAAAGGTCATCATTATTCAACTACAAAGGAGGGCTTACCATGGCTCATTTAAGCGAAGCGGCGGTTGCTCAAATCAATACGATTTGCGACAGATACGTCGGCGAAAACACCCCTCTCATGATGATTTTGAGCGATATTCAAAAGGAATACGGTTATATTCCTCTCGAAGTGCAAGAAATCGTTTCGGACAGAACGGGTATCTCGGTTGCTGAAATTTACGGCGTCGTGACATTCTATTCGTTTTTCTCTTTGACTCCGAAGGGAAAATACGTCATCGGTTGTTGTCTCGGCACTGCTTGTTACGTCAAAGGTGCGCAACAAGTCATTGACAAATTCAGCGAACTGCTCGGAATCAAACCCGGCGAAACAACCAAAGACGGTTTGTTTACAATCGACGCATTGCGTTGTATCGGTGCTTGCGGAATCGCTCCTGCTGTTTCAATCAACGGACAGGTGTATCCCAAAGTTTCGGTGAACGCCGTTCCCGGCATCATCGACGAGTACATGGCAAAGGAGAACTGATTATGATAAGAAATTTTGCTGAATTGGACAAAACGTGTCAAGATTGCTCTTCTTGCCTCGACGCAAAGTTTACGGGAAGCGACGGCAGACGTCACGTCGTGTTGTGCGGCGGCACGGGCTGCTTGTCATCTCACTCGGACGAAATCAGAGAAGAGTTTGTCAAGCTCATCAACGAAAGAGGATTGCATGACAAAGTCACCGTCAACCAAGTCGGTTGCTTCGGTTTCTGCTCGCAAGGTCCTTTCGTTAAGATTTATCCCGAAGACACTCTTTACAGAATGGTCAAAATCGACGACGTGAGAGAAATCGTCGAAAAAGACCTCGAAAACGGTGAAGTGGTGGACAGACTCCTTTACGTCGATCCCGTCACCAAAGAAAAAATCTCCAAACAAGACGACATCACTTTCTACAAAAAGCAAGTTCGTATCGCATTGCACGGCTGCGGCAGCATCAACCCCGAAAAAATCGAGGAAGCTCTCGGCGCAGGTGCGTTCAAAGGACTTGAAAGAGCGCTTCAAATGGACAGACAAGAAGTCATCAACGAGATTTTGGCTTCCGGTTTGAGAGGAAGAGGTGGCGGCGGATTCCCCACCGGCAGAAAGTGGCAATTTGCATATGCTCAGCCCGAAGGCGCAAAGTACGTCGTTTGCAACGGCGACGAAGGCGACCCGGGTGCGTTTATGGACCGTTCCATTCTCGAAGGAAACCCGCTTGCAGTCATCGAAGGTATGATGATTGCAGGTTACGCAATCGGCGCGCAAAACGGTTATTTCTACGTCCGTGCGGAATATCCCATCGCCGTAAACAGACTCCGCATCGCAATCAAACAAGCGGAAGATCTCGGACTTTTGGGCGACAATATTCTCGGAACAAACTTCTCCTTCAGAGTACATATCCGTCTTGGCGCGGGCGCATTCGTTTGCGGTGAAGAAACCGCACTCCTCAACTCCATCGAAGGTAAGAGAGGTATGCCTCGCCCCCGTCCTCCGTTCCCGGCAGTCAAAGGCTTGTGGGAATCTCCGACCATTGTCAACAACGTCGAAACTCTTGCGTGCGTTCCTTACATAATGAGAGAAGGCTATGAGAAGTTCACTTGCTTCGGCACGGAAAGATCAAAGGGCACGAAAGTTTTTGCTCTCGGCGGAAAGGTGAACAACGTCGGGCTTGTGGAAGTTCCTATGGGCACAACCTTGCGTGAACTTATTTACGACATCGGCGGCGGTATTCCCGGCGGAAAGAAATTCAAAGCCATTCAAACGGGCGGACCTTCGGGCGGATGCCTTACGGCAGATGACCTCGACGCACTCATCGACTTCGACAACCTCGTCGCAAAAGGCTCGATGATGGGTTCGGGTGGCGCAATCGTCATGGACGAAGACAACTGTATGGTTGACGTTGCAAAGTTCTATATGGAATTTATTTGCGACGAATCTTGCGGAAAATGCTCTCCTTGCCGTATCGGCACCAAGAGAATGCTCGAAATCCTCACCAAGATCACCAAGGGCAAAGCCACTATGGAAGATCTCGACAAACTTATGGATCTTGCGTCGAACATCAAAAACGACTCTCTCTGCGCACTCGGACAAACTGCGCCGAACCCCATTCTTTCCACGCTTGCGCATTTCAAAGACGAGTATATCGCTCACATCGTGGACAAAAAATGTCCCGCACACGTTTGCAAGAGCCTCATGAATTATGAAGTCATTTTAGACAAGTGCGTCGGCTGCGGACTTTGCGAGAGAAATTGTCCCGTCGGAGCAATCCATACCACCAACTATGTCGCACCCGGACACAAACTTCCGTCCAGAGAAATCAACAAAGACAAGTGCATCAAGTGCGGTATGTGTATTTCTGCTTGCAGACTTAAAGCAATTGAGAAGAAATAAGGAGAGAGGACTATGGCAAAAATCAATATTAAAATCGAAGGCGTGCCTTATCAAGTCGAACAAGGCATGACGATACTCGAAGCGGCAAAGGCTTGCGGATACGAAATTCCCTCTCTTTGCGCATATAATCACGGCGAATGTTCAAGAGGTTCTTGCCGCGTCTGCCTTGTCGAGGCAACCGGCGCAAGAGGACTCGTCGCGTCCTGCGTGTATCCCGTTGCGGAGGGTATGGAAGTCACCATCTCTTCTCCAAAAGCGGTGCAAGCAAGAAGAAACTCGGTTGAACTTTTGCTTTCAAACCACAACAGAAACTGCCAAGAATGTGACAAAAACGGCAAGTGCGAACTTTTGCACGTCGCTCAAATTACGGGCGCAAGGGAAGGTCTTTACGAGGGCGAACAAACTCCCGTAACCATTGACGAAGTCACTCCGTCCATCAAGAGAGATACGTCCAAATGCGTTCTTTGCGGCAGATGTATCGAAAGATGCAAGAGCGCGCACGGACTTTCCGTTCTCGGCTTCGAGAAGAGAGGTTTCAAAACCATCGTCGCTCCCGCTCAAAACAGAAGTTTTGCCGACGTTCCGTGCATCCTTTGCGGTCAATGCGTAAGCGTTTGCCCCACCGGCGCACTCATGGAAGTGAGCGAAATAGACAAGGTTGACGAGGCATTCAGACAAGGCAAATACGTCGTCGTTCAAACCGCTCCCGCAGTGCGAGCCGCACTCGGTGAAGAATTCGATATGCCGATCGGCACTCTCGTAACCGGAAAAATGGTTGCGGCTTTGCGCAGACTCGGATTCAAGAAAGTGTTTGACACCAATTTCGGCGCAGACCTTACGATTATGGAGGAGGCAAACGAACTTCTCGATCGCGTCAAAAACGGCGGCGTGCTTCCCATGATTACGTCCTGTTCTCCCGGCTGGATAAACTATGCGGAGTATTACTATGGCGATCAACTCGATCACCTTTCCTCTTGCAAATCTCCTCACGAAATGTTCGGCGCAATCCTCAAATCCTACTATGCGGAGCGCAACGGCATCAAGCCCGAAGATATGTTTGTCGTGTCCGTCATGCCTTGCACCGCAAAGAAGTTTGAAAAGGACAGAAAAGAACTTGCCGTCAACGGACTCAAAGACGTTGACGCCGTTCTTACGACAAGAGAACTTGCCAAGCTCATCAAGCGCGCAGGTATCCGCTTTGCAAAACTTCCCGATGAGCAATTTGACAACGACATCGTTGGCGAATACACCGGCGCAGGCGTCATCTTCGGCGCAACGGGCGGCGTTATGGAAGCGGCTCTTCGTACGGCGGCGTTTGCACTCACCGGCAAGGAACTCGCACATGTTGAATTGCAAGAAGTGCGTGGCATGCAAGGCATCAAAGAGGCAACCTACAACCTCGGCGGTATGGATGTCAAAGTTGCGGTCGCGTCCGGCATGAAGAATGCAAAAGTGCTTCTCGACCAAATCAGAGAAGGCACAAGCCCCTATCACTTCATCGAAATCATGGGATGCCCCGGCGGTTGCGTTGCAGGCGGCGGACAACCTTTTGTCAAGCCCTGCTTCCTTCCCAACGATGACGACGACATTCTCGACACTTTCCGCGACAAACGCGCCGCAGCTCTTTATCAAGAGGACGAAAGCAAAGAGATCCGCGTATCTCACAAGAACGAACAAGTCCAGAAACTCTACGACGAGTTTTTGGGCGAACCGAACAGCCATTTGGCGCACGAGTTGTTGCATACGTCGTATGCTGCTCGCACGCGTTTCCCCAGCTAAAATTGTGTGATTGAGCGACTAACTGTGTCAACGCCCTTTTGCGCACCCGTCACGTACGATTAGTACGTTAGGCGGGTTTGCAAAAGGGCGTTTCCTTGTTATTCATCTCAATCACGCAATTTTAGTACACAAATTGCTTTTTGCGAGCCTGAACGCGAGCCGCAAGACGGCGAGAAATCGAGATTTAACAATTCCTTTCAAATCGACACTTTCAGCTTTTCGTGTCGTTCATTCCGGATTCTTCGGGTGATATAATGATGTCACAAAACAAAGGAGGTTTCTAAAATGAACACAGACAAAACCTATGCGGAAAAGATCGCGAGCGAGTACGCTCCAAAAGAGACGAGAAAGGTCGTCGCACTGAAAAAGCTCGACAACCGCGTAAAACTCCCTGCAAACATCTTCGCCTACACGTTCGGCGTTGTCATGACACTTCTACTCGGTGTCGGAATGTGCCTGTCAATGAAGGTAATCGGTGACGGAAGCACGCTCTTTACGGCGCTGGGCGTTGTCGTCGGTGTGATCGGGGTTGTCGGCATTTCGGTCAATTACCCGATCTACAAAAAGATTCTTGAAAAATCAAAGAAAAAGTATTCTGCAGATATCATCGCCCTTGCAAATCAGATAGCGGCGGAATAAAGGAGTGTTTATGAACAAGCAGGAAAGCAAATATCAATACACAGCCTCGCTTATGGACGAGGCTTTCCTGCTTTTGCTGGAACAAAAGGAATATGACACGATCACGGTAAAGGAAATCTGTCAGAAAGCTGGAGTAAACCGCTCGACATTCTATCTTCATTATGAGACGATGAACGATCTTTTGGAGGAAACCGTCGGTATGATCAATGACTGCTTCAAAGCATCACTTTCATCCGTTCCGACTGATGATCCGAGCAAAGTGGTACTGACGAGCGAAAAGTACCTGCGGCCTTATCTCAATTTTATCAAGGAGAACCGACGGGCATATAAGGTTATCCATCAAAAAGACCATCTTTTCGATTCTCAAAAGACATTTGAAAGCTTTTATCAGTCGATCTTCTCTCCTGCGCTGACGCATTTTGGCGTAAGTGAAAAAGATAAGAAATACGTGTTCGCGTTCTATACGCAGGGCACGGTGGCGATCATCGGGAAATGGCTTGAAGATAACTGCCGGGACGATATAGATATGATCATCGATCTCATCATGAAGCACACTATGGCATACGGACGGGATGAACAATGAGTCGGGTTAAGCAGTTTTTTGATCGGTGGAAGACCGATTATGATTTCAAAACCGTCACCGCCGCGCTCGTTTCCCTTTTCGTGACGGCGCTCTTTGCTCTCTATAACGGATTTCTCGGCGTTTATCACGCTTCATTGTGGCACGGTTCGGTCTGTGTCTATTACTTGGTACTTGTCGGTCTTCGTACAATGATCATCACAGCAAGAAAGAACGCAGACCAAAGAGCACAGTCCAAACGCGCGCAAACAAAAGTTTATGTCGCGTCGGCGGTGTTGCTTTTGCTTCTGAATCTTTGCCTCGTCGTCCCCGTGTCCCTGATGGTCGTTCAGAAAAAGCCCGTCGATATGACGTTGATCCCCGCAATCGCGACGGCAGCGTATACGACGTGTAAAGTTATCATGGCGTCGGTTAATCTCAAGAGGAGAAAAAGATCGTCGGACAGACTCGTTCGCCTGCTTTTGACGATCGGCTTCATAGACGCGCTCGTGTCCGTTCTCACGTTGCAAAACACGCTTATCATGGTAAATATGAAAAACGAAAGTTCGGAAATGCTGACTTTGTCTGCAATCACGAGCGCCGCGATCATGCTTGCGGTGCTTGCGTTGTCCTTCTCCGCTATGATGAATTGGATTAAGCGTAGGAAAACGATAAATGATGCGCATAGCTGATTCCAACAAATTCCGGATTGACGAGGTGCCTATACATGAAGCAAATCACAAATAAGGAATACGAAGAGTGGCAGAAATACAAAGCGGAGAAAGAGAAAGGTACGATTTACGTTACTAACGCTCCCCCTCTTGCGAACGATGTATGGTTTTGTAGAGAAATGACGTAATTTTGAGCAATATGGGCGCGACGCGTTAAGCAACACATCCAGTGAATGTGTTGTAGCCAAAGCGAACGAGGCGGATTGCTTTGCAAACGCCGAAGTCCAAACACGTGAGGAAGGGGGATATTGCAATTAAGTTATATTTAGATACTTTTGTCTAGAAATACAATTCTTAACCGCATACTATAAAACTGGACAAAAAAACGCTCCGACAAGTTTATCGGAGCGTCTTGACAATTTAAAGTACGTTTAGTGCGACAAAACGTACTTTTCCAAATCGCTGAACCAATCGAAAGTCATGTGATTTCCGTCTATTGTCAGCGTAAGGGGATAATGACAAAAAGCAAACTCGGTGAGAGCTTGCTTTTTATCCGTGTAAATCTTGTTTTCAAATTCAATCTTCATATCAGCAGTTGAGAAGACGCCAAATAGATTTTTTGACGATCATCAAAACGAGGTCTACGAGCCATACGATGTTGAAGCCGAACACCAAGCGGAGAAGTCCCGCAACGATTTTGCCTTCGGAGAATCTTGTGATTGCGCCGAGAATCCAAGAGGTGACGGGGATGATTGCAAGAATAAGACTTACGATATAACCGAGTCCGAAATAATCGCTTTTACGTTTTGCCATATTAATTCCTCACATATAGTTTTTTTAGGAGTTATCCTACGTTAAGTATATTAACACATTGATTCAAAAATGTAAATAACGATTGAAAAAAAACGACTGAAATTCTATGATTTACGGGACAAATATTTCCATGTGCAATGGTTGTTGAACGATTGTCGATTATTTGATATGCTATGCAGATTATTTTTTATTTGATATTGAATTTTACATTGCGGTTTGCTATAATCTACATATCAAGCATAAAGGGGAACATTATGCAGAAAAATGATATAAACGCAGTCGAAATCACTGATTCGGCAAAAAAGGACGGCAATCTTTTAAGCGAAGATAAACTGTCCAATCGCAACCTGTTTATGTACGCGTTCGGCACGCTGGGCAGAGATTTTTTGTACAATCTGTTCAACGGATATCTCTTGTCGTTTTGCGTGTTTACGAAGAGCCTCAACACAGCGCAGTTTTCAGCAATCACAATCATCATCGTGCTTGCAAGAATCTTTGACGCGTTCAACGATCCGATCATGGGAGGCATAGTCGAGAATACGCGCACAAAGTGGGGTAAGTACAAGCCGTGGCAGCTCATAGGATGTCTTACGACGGGCGTTGTTATACTCGTGCTGTTCAACGTACCTGCGCAGGGCTGGGCGTTTATAGGCTTGCTTGCCGCAATGTACTTCCTTTTCTCGATTACGTTCACCATGAACGACATATCCTATTGGGGCATGATGCCCACGCTCACGTCCAATGCGCATGACAGAGACAAACTCATGACCGTCACGCAAATCTCGGTGAGCATAGGCGGAGGACTTGCGGGACTCATCATTCCCACATTCGCAATGGGCGACAATCCGATAGGGGGCAGCTCGACGGCGGCTTTCGGGATAATGTCCGTCGTGGCGGTGGTGCTGATGTGCGGATTCCAACTTTTCACCATACTCGGCGTCAAAGAAAAGCCGTTGCCAAAAAATTTGATGAAAACTCCGCCGATGAAACTCAAAGACATGTTCCGCGTGCTTTTCAAAAACGATCAGCTTTTGTGGAGCGCGCTGGTAATGCTCCTGTTTAACATCGGTACAAACGTTGTCGGCGGCGGACTCGGCATGATGTATGTTTACTTCGACAACGCCTACAACGGCACGCTATGGATGGTGTTCGGTTTGGGCTTTGCAGCGGTGTCGGTGATCTTTACGCTGTTCTATCCTGCTCTTTCCAAAAAATACGGGCGTGACAAACTGCTGTATTCTTGCGGTTTTGCCATCATAATCGGCTATGCTCTGATGATGATTCTTGGGCTTACGGTGCCAAAAATCGTACTGTTTGAAGTGCTTGGTATGACGATAACTCTGCGCTTTTTGATGACGTTTTTCGCCTATACGATTGCAGGTTGGGGCAGCGGATTCTATATGATTATGGTTATCAACATGGCAAACACCGTCGAATACAACGAGTATAGGACGGGCAAGCGCGACGAGGGTTTGATTTTCGCACTTCGTCCGTTTACTGCAAAAATGGGCTCTGCGCTTATGCAAGGGTTGGTGTCGCTCGTCTACATCATAGCAGGCGTTCTCACTTACACCAACCGACTCACCGCAATCGACAGAAATCTCAGCACCGAAACGAGAGAGATGGTCATCGCCGACGTGCAGGCAAACGGGCAGAATAGCATAAAAATCCTGCTTGTATGCACGTGCATTATTCCTATCGTATTTATGATTGCGGCAATGCTCATCTACAAGAAAAAATACTTCCTCAACGAGACGAAAATGACTCAAATGCTTGCCGAAATCAACGCTCGTAAAGAAGAAGAAATTTCGGACGAAATCTCCGACGAGCAAGCGGAACTTGCCTTAGTCGAAGACGAAATCGCAAATGGCGACGTCGAAAGCGAAGAGGAAAAAGAGGTTTTGGACGAGATTGCCGCGGCAAGCGACAATTCGGAACAAATCGAGGACAACGTCGATTGACAAAAACTATACGAGGACGGCGGTTTGCAATTGCATTCCGCCGTTTTGTTTTTAATATTAAAAACACCGTAAATGCGCGTCGACTTTCTTGTCTTTACAAAAAGCGGATTCGTGTGATACAATTAATAAAAATATAAAAACTATATAAGGATACAAATGAGCAAAGAAAAGCAAAAGTTGGGATTGGTTCTCGAAGGCGGCGGCGTGAAGGGCGCATATCAAATAGGCGCGCTTATGGCAGTGAGGGAACTGTTGGTGGAGTTTGACGGCGTTGTGGGCACTTCGATAGGCGCAATCAACGGCGCAATTTATCTCGAGGGCGGATATTCTAAACTTTTCGACGTGTGGAACGAGATACAAACCAACACCGTTTTCGATTTGAGCGACGAGGAAACCGCCGCTCTCAAAGGCTTGGATTTGAAACCCGCGATTTTGCGAGTTATGCTTGAAAAGAAACTTGGCACTTTCAAAATGTTGGAATCTTCCTACGAGAAATCTCAAAAGTTTTTTGAAACTATCGTAAACGAGGAGGATATTCGTGCGTCGGGCAAGGACTACGGACTCGTCACGTTCAACATCTCGGATATGCAACCCGTCGAAAAAATGATGGACGAAATCGACGAGGGAAAACTTGTGGACTACATCATCGCATCTGCGACTTTCCCGATTTTTCCGCCCAAAATCATCGACGACAAGAAGTATATTGACGGCGGAGTTTACGACAATATGCCCATAAATCTGCTTGTGAAAAACGGCTACGACAAGATGCTCGTAATCCGCACGAACGTGGAAAGCAAACAGCCCAAACGCAAAGTGGAGGGCAATCCCGATTTGTTCTTCATAGCTCCCAAAGAGGATTTGGGGCCCGCTATGGCGTTTTCAAGCTCGCGCATACACGCATATATGCAAACGGGCTACGACGACGCGAAAGAACTTATGGACAAAGGACTCAGAGAGTTTTTGCTTGCCCGAAAAAGGACAGAATAATCGTATTGACGATATATAGGTGAAATATGGCGCAAAACAAAATATTGCTTTTGGATTCAAACAGTCTTATGCACCGCGCGTATCACGCACTTCCCAATCTCAAATCCTCGAAAGGATTATACACGGGTGCGATATACGGCTTTTTGAGCATACTCTTGAAGATAATCAAGGAGCAAAATCCCACGCATATTGCGGCTGCGTTCGACTTGCACGGCCCGACGTTCCGTCACGAGATGTACAAAGAGTACAAGGCGACGAGAAAGCCTATGGACGAGGAACTCCGTCAGCAAGTCGAGCCTCTCAAAGAGCTTATTACGGCAATGGGAATCAAAATCGTCAGCTTGCAAGGCTATGAAGGCGACGACATTTTGGGCACGCTCTCAAAGCGTTTCGACGACGAATGTATCATAGTCACGGGAGATCGCGACAGCTTCCAGCTTGTAAGCCCTACGACAAAAGTTTTTTGGACAAAAAAAGGCGTCAGCGACATCGAAGTGTACGATGTGGCACGCCTTTTGCAAGACGGATTTACCGTTGAGCAGTTTATAGATTACAAAGCATTGAGAGGAGATACGTCTGACAACGTGCCGGGTATTCCCGGAGTGGGCGAAAAAACGGCGAAGCAACTTTTGGACAAATACGGCTCGCTTGAAAGCATCTTGAAAAACGCAAGCGATATTCCCGGCAAACTGGGACAAAATATTCAAAACAACGAAGAGCTTGCGCTTTTGAGCAAAGAGCTTGTCACTATCAACTGCAACGTTCCCGTCGAGTGCACTCTCGAAGACATTGCTTTTACGCCTGTGTATAGCGGTGAAGTCAGAGCAAAGCTTGGCGAGCTTGAAATCACGTCGCTTGCAAACAGAATGAGTTTCGACTCCGTGCAAGAGGACGTTCCCCAAGCGAAAAAGATTGAAAAAAACATTGTCAAACTTACAAGCGCAAACGAAATAGAAAATGCCGTTAAAGGCGACAAAATCGCAGTCCTTATAGGGCGCGACGTATCGTTTGCGGTGGACGACAAGACGGAATACACCGTGAGTTGCGTCGAAGATTTGTTCAGCGAAGGCATAGGATTCGACGACGCAATCGCAACGCTCAAAGAAGTGGCAAAAGGCAGAGAACTGATATGTTACGACTATAAAAATTTGAGCAAAATCTACGGGTTCGACCAAGATAAATTTTTCGACGTTATGATTGCCGCCCACCTTGCAAGAGGCAGCGCACCCATAAAGAGTTTAGAGCAAGTTTTGGGTGCGGACGGCTATGAAATCGGCGCGGTGGAATTGTTTGACGAAAGCCAACAATTGCGCGCTCAACTTGCACAACAAGGACTTAACAAGTTGTTTTTTGACATTGAACAGCCGCTTTGCGTCGTTTTGCGCAATATGGAAGAAAGGGGCGTGAGAGTGTCGACGGACGTTTTGAAAGCCCTTGAAAAGAAGTACGGCGAGATTATCGAAGGATTGACGAAAGAGATATATTCGCTTGCAGGCGAAACGTTCAATATTGCTTCTCCCAAGCAACTCGGCGATATACTTTTCGACAAGCTCGGTTTGCCGCACGGCAAAAAAACGAAGACGGGATATTCCGTAAGCGAAGACGTGCTTTCAAACCTTGCGCCTAAACATCCGATAGTAAACGCCGTGCTGGAATATCGCCATTATGCAAAACTCCAATCCACTTACGTCATGGGACTTCAACCGCTTGTCAACAGGGGAAGAATCCACACCGAGTTCAATCAATGCATCACGCAAACGGGAAGACTCAGCTCAACGAATCCCAATCTTCAAAACATTCCTGCAAGGAGCGACGAGGCTAAGGATATCAAGAGTGCGTTTATTCCCGGGGAGAATTGCGTGCTTGTAAGCGCGGACTATTCGCAAATAGAATTGCGCCTGCTTGCGCATATGAGCGGCGACGAGCAACTTATCGAGGCGTTCAATCACGACGACGACATCCACGCCATTACAGCGTCGCAGATTTTGGGCATTCCCGTAAGCGAGGTTACGCCGCAACAAAGACGGGACGCAAAAGCGGTCAATTTCGGCATAATTTACGGCATAAGCGGATACGGACTTGCAGAAAACCTTTCCATTCCGCAATACATGGCAAAGGAGTTTATCGCAAACTATTTCACAATGCATCCCAAAGTGCGCGTGTTTATGGACAAGAACGTCGAGGACGCAAGAGCGAGAGGGTATTCGCTCACGATGTCTGGCAGACGTCGCAATTTGCCCGACCTCAAAGCGTCGAATTATATGGTACGTTCGGCGGCGGAGCGCATGGCAATGAATACGCCATTGCAAGGCTCGGCGGCAGACATCATCAAGATAGCGATGATAAACGTCGAAAAACGCCTTGAAAACATGAAGTCCAAAATGATACTTCAAATCCACGACGAACTCATCATCGAGGCAACAAAGGACGAAGAAGAGGAAGTCAAAAAGATATTGTCGTATGAAATGGAACACGCCGTTTCGCTTTCCGTGCCTCTCGTTGCCGAGGCGACAAGCGCGGACAACTGGGGTGATTTGAAATGAGAATCGCAATTATCGGCGGAATAGGCTCGGGCAAAAGCGAGGTTATGAAAATCGCAAAAGAGAGAGGATTTTTCTGCATTAGCGCAGACGAAATCAACTCGGAATTGCTCAAAACGCCGTCTTATATTCAAAAAATTCAAACGGCGTTTCCCACTGCGGTCAGAAACGGAGAAGTGGACAAAAAGACGCTTGCAAGCATAGTCTTTTCAAACGAGAGCGAGCGCAAAAAGCTTAATTCGATAGCCCATCCCGAAATTATGAGAGCGATTGCCGAACATACCGAAAACCCGCTTGCAATCGAACTTCCGCTGTTTATAGAGGGCGGCGACGAGGCTTTCGATGAAATCGTGTATGTCAAAACACCGCTTTTGAAGCGTATATTGCGCTTGAAAAAGGGCAGAAGGATGAACGTGGCGCAGGCTATCAGGCGTATCCGATCGCAAGTGCCGTCGTCGGTTTTGATGGCGAAAAGCACGCAAATAATCGACAATAAAGGCTCGCTTGACAAGCTCAAAAAGAAGGCAAATGTCTTGTTTGACAAGATTTTGGAAAAGCATAAAGAAATATAATTTTTCAAATAAAGGAGAAAACTATGATAAAAGGCAAAAATATCGTCATAACCGGCGCAAACAGCGGTATCGGTCTTGAAACTCTCAAATTGCTCGCAAACAGGGACAACACGATTTTGGCAGTCGACCTGCGCACTGACAGAATCGAAGCTCTCGGTTTGAAAAACGTTATCCCGATGGTGTGCGACGTTTCCACAAAAGAAAACGTGGATTCGATTTTCAAAACCGCTGACGAAAAACTCGGCTCGATCGATATCTTCTTTGCAAACGCAGGCTTCCCGTATTATGAAACAATGGATTACGTCAACTGGGAGCGTATAGAGGACATCTTCAAAGTCAACGTGTTTTCGCCCGTCTATACATACCAAAAATACGTCGAATATCTCGGCGGCAAGCAAGGTCATATGGCAATCACGGTTTCCGCAATCGGCAAGCTCGCAATGCCAGGCTACACGCTTTACAGCGCAAGCAAATTTGCGATGCAAGGCTTCCAACAAGGTTTGCGCTACGAGCTTCCCAAAAACGTCGCGCTCACTTGCCTTTATCCGATAGCCACCGACACGGGTTTCTTCAAAAAAGCGGTCGAAGGTCAAGAGGGCAAAGTCATCCGCGAGCGTCCGTTCCCCGTACAAAAGCCTCAACACGTTGCCAAATGCATGGTGAGAGGTTTGGAGCATAAACGCAAATTTGTCAACCCGTCCAAACTTTTCACGTTTGCACAATTCCTCTTTGCGATTTGTCCGCCGATCAAGTGGGTGTATCTTAAATTGGAAAAAAACAAGTTGGATAGGTTTGAGGCTCAAAAGGCAAGCAAATAAATATACGATGCGCGGCGAGTGATATTGTTGCCACGCAACAGTGATATTGCGACTTTGGCGCAGTTATATTCGCACTTTGTGCGAGTTGTGGAATATTTCAAATAAAAGTCCCGATTTTTTATAAGGTCGGGACTTTTCCATAATTTTTAATTATGGATATGGGGCGGTTTCGGTTGACTTTGGCTGCGGAAGTGATAAAATAATTTTTCCATACGGATAGAGGGAAGTTGACGAGAAATATTTTCAAACGATACGGAAGAAATATGAAGCCAATTCATTTTCATCATCACGGTGCTGCCGCACTCAAAGACATGGATATGACAAGCGGACCGCTGCTCAAAAAGCTCATTGCGGTGTCGTTGCCGCTTGCTTTTTCGGGTATTTTGCAGTTGCTGTTCAATGCGGCGGATTTGATAGTTATAGGTCAGTTTTCGGAAACTAGCACGCAATCGCTTGCGGCGGTTTCCTCAAACGTTGCGCTGATAAATCTTGTTATCAACGTTGTCATCGGATTGTCGATAGGCACAAACGTGGTTATGAGCCAGGCAATCGGCGCAAAGGACGAAAATCGCGCTCAAAACACCGTGCATACGTCCGTGCTTCTTTCGCTCATCAGCGGTGTAGCAGTGGGACTTATCGGCGTGTTTTGCGCAAGATACTTCCTCGTGTGGATGAAAACCGATCCCGCAATCCTCGACAAAGCCACCGACTATCTGTTTATATACTTCATCGGCACTCCCGCAAACGTGCTTTACAACTTCGGAGCGTCC
Source organism: Firmicutes bacterium CAG:475 (assembly GCA_000434435.1). Classification (GTDB taxonomy): domain Bacteria; phylum Bacillota; class Clostridia; order Christensenellales; family CAG-917; genus CAG-475. The sequence goes on along the minus strand of FR895545.1, from coordinate 10,486 downwards.
ATTTTGCGGGCGAAAGGAGACACCAAACGTCCGCTTATATACCTCACGGTTGCGGGTATCGTCAACGTTGCGCTGAACCTCATATTCGTCATCGTTGCAAAACTCGACGTCGAAGGCGTTGCGATTGCGACGATCGTCAGCCAATACATTTCGTGCATACTGCTTGTCATCACGCTTATGAAAGAGGACGGATATTGCAAGTTGGTGCTCAAAAAACTGCGTTTCCACAAAAAAGAGCTTGCGCAAATCATCAAAGTCGGATTGCCGAGCGGCATTTTGAGCTCGTTTTTCTCAATCGCCAACGTGCTTATTCAAACCAATCTCAACGGCTTCGGATATTCGCTTGTCGCAGGCAGTTCGACGGGAAGCAATCTTGAAGGCTTCGTTTATACGTCTATGAACGCCGTTTCAAACGCAACGGTTACGTTCGCAGGGCAGAATTACGGTGCAAAACGCCCCGACCGCATCAAAAAAACCGCAATCGAGGCGTCGATAATGATTATCGTCATAAGTTTGCTTTGGACGCTTGTTTTGCTCACGGCAGGGCAGTATATCGCAAGGCTGTACACGCCCGATCCCGTTGTCATCGAGTATGCTTGCAACAGAATGAAAATCATTTTGCCCATTTATTTTGTGTGCGGAATCGTGGAAGTTTTGGTGGGATGTATGCGCGGTATGGGTTATTCGTTTACGCCGATGGTAGCCAACTTTTTCTGCATTTGCGTTTTCCGTATCGTGTGGATTTATACAGCGTGCAAAGCCGTAAATACGCCCGAAATGCTATATTTGAGCTGGCCTATAAGCTGGGTGCTCAACATAATCGTGGACGGAATTATCATGCGTATAATCTACAATCGCGAAAAGCCGAAAATGGAAATCGCGCAAGACGAGTATTACAGAGATTTGCCCGATTTGTGCGAACAAAATTGATTTGAAGTTTAAGCGAAAAATATTGTCGCAACAAAAAAACGCCTTTCTTTCGAAAGACGTTTTTTTTGTTGTTTTGGTTTTGGTAAAATTATTTTGCGATGTCGCGATCGAAGTTTTCAAGGCACTTGACGGATATAGCATAGCAATCTGCAAGGCATTCGGGATTGAGATTGTCGGCAGTGTCGCGCATGGTGTGATAATAGTCTTGAAGGTTGTGGTCGAGAGCGGTGATGCCTGTTGAGCGGAAGCCCGCTTTGTTGAATGCCGCATTGTCTGTCGCACCGCCAAAGGGAGGAACCCATGTCTTTGTGCATTTGATGCCGAGTTCGTTTGCTGCCGTAATGAACGAATCGCTGACTTCTTTGTCCGACTTTACCGTGCCGTTGAGGTCGCGATAGTTGACGCCGAGGAATCTGCTTTCGTGAATTGTGTCGTAAGAGTATATCCATGTAGGCACATCGTCGAATTCGCCTTTGTGCGCTTCGCACCATGCCATTGCGCCGCGAAGTCCCGCTTCCTCGCTGCCCGAAATTATGACGCCGACCTCGGTGTGTTCGAGTTCGATGCCCTGATCTTTCATTGCTTTGAGGATTGCGATGCCCATATAGCACCCCGTGAGGTTGTCGTTTGCACCGTCGGTGATGGTGTTTTCGTCCCACATGAAGTACATGCCTACAAGGCAGGGAACCATGACGAGAATTGCGATGCCCATCCAGAAAAGAACGGGACCGTAGAGTGCGACGTAGCCTGCGACGGTGTAGTCAACGACGGGTTGGCACTTGGTTGCGACTGCCGCCGCTATATTCAAGCCGAGCACCACAAGTCCGCTTACGACGCTTGTCACAAGGTGCGCAACGTGCGCAGTGCCGCCGAATTTGTTGTTGACGGGCCAGTTCCAAACCGCATCGGGATGTCCGTTGAAGAAAACCCTGCCTTTCACTTCTCCCGTGCATTTTTTGATTGCGGTGACGCTGTGTCCCGTCTTCTTGGGGAAGCATTTGTCAACGAGTTTTTTGTAAAGACCGAATTGAACGAACAAAATCACAAAACCGAGTGCCGTCAGAATTGCGCCGAGTATCGGCAAAAAGAAGAAAAGAACCATGCCTGCAAGCACAAGCGTGATCGTGAAATAAATCCAGCCGAAAAACGCGTTGGGGTGTTCGGTGAAGGTTTCCACGTCCGATCTTTCGCATCCGCAGTCGTTTTTCAGGTAATCTGCCATGTACTCGCACGCCATTTTCTCGCCTTCCGAGCCGGGATCGCGCTTTGGCATGTCGTTGCAGATATGCGCGATTTCGTCGCACATAAACTTCGCGCTCTGCGCTTTGTTGTCGATAAGTTTTTGAAGTTTTCCCATAAACTTCTCCCTTGTTTTAAGATAATACAATTATACTATACGTTTGTTAGGCGTTTCAATATGCGATTTGCTCAAAACGCTCGTCAAAAATCGACAATTTATCCAATTTGTATGTTTAAAATTTTAAACAAATCGTTCGTTTAGGCAATACGGCGCAAAATTGTGCCTCAGCCGCTTTATTCTGTGGCGTAAAACTCGCTTGAAAAGCAACTTTTCCTCTTTTCTAAATAAAAGCGATATGTTATAATATTTGTACAATATACGTGAGGCGAAATCATGCAAGAAAAATGTAGTTGCTCAAAAGAGCCTATCGGCACAATCCCTATTATGCGCGTCATCGACAAAATCGACGAGATGTTCGAAAAGGACGATTTGCAAGGTGCGAGGCGTGTGCTCGAATACTGGGAACAAGAAGCAAAAGCACTCGGCGATACAAAAGGACTGCTTGAAATTTTGAGCGAGCAAATAGGACTTTATCGCAAACTCGGTGAACGAGAAAAGGGACTTGAAGCAGTGGACGAAGCCCTTGCGATTTTGGCGTGCAAAGGAGGTGCGGAAAGCGTCAACGACGCAACGATATACCTCAACTGCGCAACCACTATGAAAGCGTTTTCAAGGGCGGACGAAGCGATAAAGTATTATGAAATCGCAAAACAACGCTATGAAACCTCCTTGCCGAAAGACGATTATCGCCTTGCGGGACTTTACAACAATTACGCCACCGCGCTGTGCGATTTGCACCGCTACGAAGAGGGCAGAAAGTGCTATGAAAAAGCCATCGAAGTGCTGAAAAACAAAGGCGGTTTTTGCGAGGTTGCGGTGTCCTACGTCAATCTTGCGCACCTTGTTTACGACGAGGCGCAAAGCAAGGGAGAAGAGTGCGACGACGAGATAGAAGCATTGCTTGACAAGGCGTATAAACACCTTGACGACGCAAGTTTAACGCATGACGGAAACTATGCATTCGTATGCTCCAAGTGCGCTCCTGCATTTGGATTTTTCGGCTACTTTATGCAAAAAGAAGAGCTTGAAAACCGCGCGAAACAAATCTACGAAAACAACAGAAAATGAGTTTTATATCGCAATAATGCGATTATAAAACGGCGATTGTGTCATATGAAGGGAATCGAACAAGCAAGAAAGTTTTATACGGAAGTCGGCATAAAGATGATTGCGGACGAGTTTGGCGATTATCAAAACCGCATTGCCGTCGGGCTTGTCGGGCACGGCTCGGAGTGCTTCGGATTTGACGACGAAGTGTCGCGCGACCACGATTTCGAAGTGGGTTTTTGCATGTGGCTGACAAAAGAGGACGAAGAAAAAATCGGCTTCAAACTTATGCGCGCCTATGACAAACTCAAAGAAGAATATTGCCTGAAAAACGGATTCGGCAAGCCTCGCCAAAGCGCAGGCGGAGCAAGCGCGCAGGGAGTTTATCGCATAGACGATTTTTATCGTCGATACACGGGATGCGACGGCGCGCCGCAAACGCTGCAAGACTGGCTCTATACGAGCTCGGTTTTCTTTGCAGAGGCGACGAACGGTGAAGTCTTTCGCGACGACTTGGGCGAGTTTACAAAAATTCGCAACGAGATTTTGCATGGTATGCCCGAGGACGTCAGAGCAAAAAAAATCGGCTCGTGTGCGCTCAAAGCGGCACAGTCGGGACAGTATAATTACGCTCGTTGCATAAAGCACGGTGAAGACGGTGCGGCGATGCTTGCGCTTTGCGAGTTTGTCAAAAACGCTTGCGAACTTGCTTTTTTGCTTGAAAAGAAACATATGCCGTATTATAAGTGGGCGTTCAGACAAATGCGAACTCTCGATAAGTTTGCCGAGTTGTCCATGCCGCTTGAATTTTTGCTCACCGCCGACAACGATGAAAAGGGAAAAGAACTCAAGCGCGAAATTGTCGAGGACGCGTGCGGCGCATTTGCAAAAGAGATAAACGAGCAATTCGATTTGGGCGTTGAGGGACGATATTTGGAGCCGTTCGGATATGCCATACAAAAGCGCATAAAAAATGCAGAAATCCGCAATTTACACGTGATTTTGTGAGGTGAATATGATAAGCGTAAACATTTATTACAAAGATACGAACGGAAGTGCGAAAAAGTTTGTCGAAGAGATGATAAAAAGCGGCGTCGTCGATGAAATCCGCGCCGAAAAAGGCAATCTCGGCTACGAGTACTTTTTCTCTGCGGACGAGCCGGAAGTCGTGCTCTTGGTTGACAAATGGAAAAATCAAAATGCGATAGACGAGCATCATTCTTCGCCTATGATGGCAAAGATAGCGGCATTGCGCGACAAATACGATTTGCAAATGAAAGTGGAGCGTTTCGTGTCCGACGACGTGCCGAGCGGCGACGAAAAATATATCCGCAAATAAAAAATTACGGTGAGCTATGAGAGAAAAATCTTGCGGAACGGTGACGTTTACGAAAATTGACGGCGAAATAAAATATTTGCTCACGATGACGGATTACGGCGTGTACGGATTTGCGAAAGGGCACGTCGAGGACGGCGAGAGCGAAAGGCAAACGGCAGTGCGCGAAACGTGGGAAGAAACTTCTATAAAGCCGAAAATCGTCAACGGATTCAGAAAAACAATCCAATACAAGCTAAAAAACGGCAACGACAAGACGGTGGTGTTCTATTTGGGATATTTTGAAAATCAAACGCCGAAGCACAACGAAGGCTTTGAAAATATGACTTACGAACTCGTGCCGTACGACGAGGCTATGAAGTTGCTCACTTTCGACAACACGAAAAAGATTTTGAAAAGCGCGCACGCATATCTTGAAAAGCGTAGCAGCAAAAAATAATAAAACGATTATCTTTCAACCAACGCTTCCGCCGTCATCATCAAATCGTAGACGGGTTTTATCGATTCGAATTTATCGCACAAAAAATCTGCGAGTTTATCCGAAAAAAGCAAATCCGCGTCCGTTGAATTTGCAATAAGGCAAATATCCTTTTTTTCAAGCCAGCGACTTAAATCTTCGGGATAATCGGCATAGCGCGGCTTTTTGAAGGTTTCTCCGACCAAAGAAAAATCGGTTTGAGTTTCAAAACATTCTTTTGCTTTTTGAAAAGCGGGGGAGTTTGACAAAATCAGATTGCGCAAACTTGCCATGCTTTTTGCGTCCGCCATATAGTATCCGCAACCGTAGCGGAAATTGTAGGGGGATATTTCGAAAAAGTAGCCGGGCAAACCGCACTCAGCGTTCGTTCCGCGCATAAAAGTGAGCCACATATGGTCGCGATAAAGGCTGGTTTTGTCCTTTGCAAAACGCAAGTCTTTATAAAGCCTCGACACTATGCTTTTGGGGTCGATTACCATCTGCCCGTCGATTTCGAGCATGCGCGGCGACATTTCGCAAACGAGGTCGCGAAAGGGGATAGAGAGGTACTGTTTGAAGTCCTCTTTATGCTCCTGATACCACAGTTTCGAGTTGTATTTGTGATTGAAATACAAAAAGTCAAGCGACCTTTGCGTGAATGTCGTCATTTATTCTCAAAAAGTGCAACCAAAGTGTCTTTGACGATGTTGCGCATAGCGTCGTAGTCGATGTAGGTGTGGTGATCGTACACGTACTCGTGCGAGAAAGATTGCACGATGTCCATTGCAAAGTGTATGCGTTCGTTGAGGCTGTCCTTTTCGACGCCCAAATCGGCAAACTTTTGCGCAATAGAGAGGGTGATTTCGTCTTCGAGTGCGATAAATTTGTTGTTGACCGCCTCGTCGCTGTGCGACAGAGAGTGCAATGCCTCGTGAATATTTGCGTATTGTTTGTGCGTGTCGATTGCGCCGTCCAAAACATGAGTTATTGTTTCGTCGAAATTTACGGGAGCGGTGAGATTTTGAATCATATTAAGCACCGGTGCAAAAGCGGTGTTGACATAAATTTCCAAAACATCGAGAAGAATATCTCTTTTGTCCTTGAAATATCCGTAAACGATGCCTGTGGATACACCCGCGCGTTTTGCGATTTCCGCAGTGTTGGTGTTGTAGTATCCCGCCTGCGAGAAAAGCTCAAAACCCGCCTGTACGATTCTGTTCTTTTTTTCGATTGATCTTTCTTGTTTTGGTTCTCTTATATCCTGTGCCATAGATTCCTACCGTTTCGAGCGCACTATTTGGCGAATAACTGCGTCAGACGCAATTTTTTCACAAGTCACGTACGCCTGGTACGCTCGTTGTTCGAAAATCGCATCTTCCTTGTCCTTCATCCAAATATTGCACTCGGCATAAAACTAGTTTTGTTTGCCGCACTATTTGGCGAACGATTGTGCTTGACGAAATTTTTCACAAGTCACGTAAGCGCGATACGTTCGTCGTAAAAAATCAAGCCTTTTTGCGCACTCTATATTGAATATTTATATTATATAACTTGTTTGAAAATAAATCAACAAGAAAATATGAAAAATTTTTCATATTTCTTTTTCAAAACTGTTGACATCCGTTTTTTTTAGATGTAATATTCTAACATAAATATGAATAAAATTTCATATTCACATTACCGAATGAATAAAATCGGCTTAAAGGAGAGAGAGATTATGCCGCTTGTATTTGCACCGATCGGAAAAGATTTGAGAATCGTCAAGATTTTGACTGACGACAAGACAAAAAAACATCTTGAAAGTTTGGGTATTACCATCGATTCGACAATCAGCATCATATCCCAAAGCGGGGGAAGCGTCATCTGCCTTATCAAAGACGGGCGTCTTGCTTTGGACAAAGAAATGGCAACAAAAATTTTGGTAGCATAAAAACAGGAGGACACAATGGAAAAGCTACTCAGTGATTTCGTTATAGGTGAACAGGGCGTCATCAAATCCGTTGCAGGCGACGGAAGAATCAGACGTCGTTTGTTCGACATGGGCGTAACACCCGGCGCTGAAGTTTATCTCAGAAAGAAAGCACCGCTTGGCGACCCGATCGAAGTGACAATCAGAGGTTATGAATTGACGCTTCGCAAAACCGAGGCATCTGCCGTTACAATGGAGGTTGAGAAATAATGAAAAGATTTGCTCTTGCAGGCAACCCCAACTGCGGTAAAACAACTTTGTTTAACTCGTTGACGGGCTCTACCGCACACGTCGGCAACTGGCCGGGCGTCACTGTAGACAAGAAGGAGGGCACGTACAAAAAGTGCGCAGAACCCATCTCTATCGTAGACCTTCCCGGCATTTATTCGCTCTCTCCGTATACACCCGAAGAAGTGATTTCAAGAAACTACATTCTTGACGAGAAACCCGATTGCGTCATCAACATCGTGGACGCAACAAACCTCGAACGTAACCTCTATCTTACGACGCAAATCATGGAAATCGACGTTCCGATGATCATTGCGCTCAACATGATGGATACCGTTGAAAAGAACGGCGACAAGATTGACGCAAAGAGCCTTGAAAAAAAAATCGGTCTTCCCGTTGTCGAAATCTCCGCACTTCGCGAAAAAGGTCTTGACGAACTCATGCAGAGAGCATATGAAGTTTGCGGGCAACCAAGAAAGGGTAGAACCGTACTCGAAGGCACTCAACTTACGCACCTCATCAACGATTGCAGAATCGCACTTGAAGGCAGCGGAGTGGAGAATTCGCTCTTCCATGCGGTGAAACTCGTCGAACTCGATGAAATCGAGGTCGGTCAACATCCGCAAGCGGCTCAAATGGTTGAGGAGTTCAAAAAGACGTTCAAGGATGACGTTTTCGGAACGGACTTCGAAGCAATCGTCGCAGACGCTCGCTACAAGTACATATCCAAAAACTATTCTTCCGTCTTAACGAAGAAAGAGAAAAACGAAAAAGAAAAACTCAGCGTATCCGACAAAGCGGACAAGGTGCTCACCCACAAGGTCTGGGGTATCCCTATCTTCCTTGTGATTTTGTTCTTGGTGTTCCACCTCACGTTTGCAGAGGACTTCTTGTTCCTCGGCGCAGGCGGTGTGTTTGATAAAGACGTAGTTGCTTACTTGGACGCGTCGGCAACTCAAGCGGTGGACTTTGCGCAAACGCCTTACGATAAAGATACGACGTATTACACCGAAGACGGCTTCAAAGCGGATCTCACTTTCACCGATGACGGCGAACTCGAAGCGGTTGAAGCAAAACCCTACGTATATACGGCCGATCACGAACTTCGTTACGTTGACGAGCTCACCGAAGCCGACCTCGACCAAAAATTCTATGCGGATGAAAAAGGCAAGTGGGAAGTCACCGTTGAAGCAAACGACGACGGCGAACTCGAAGCCTCGTTCGTGAGCGGCATTGACGAGTGGTGCTCGGGCATCAGTGCGGCGACCTTCTTCGGATACGAAGAGAGCGTGTACGGCCCCGGCGTCATCCTTGCAAACATCCTCAACACGTTCACCGAATTCCTCAGCACTTGCGTAAACGAAGGCCTTGCGATGGCGGGCGCGCCCGAATGGTGCATCGGACTTATCGTTGACGGTGTCCTCGGCGGTTTGTTTGCAGTGCTCGGCTTCTTGCCTCAAATCCTCTTGCTGTTCTTGTTCTTCTCAATTTTGGAAGACAGCGGCTATATGGCGCGTGTAGCGTTCATCCTCGACAGAATTTTCAGAAGATTCGGTTTGTCGGGCAGAGCGTTCATGCCGATGATCATGGGCTTCGGTTGCTCCGTCCCCGCGTTCATCAACACTCGTACGCTTGCCGACGAGAACGAAAGAATCGCAACGATCAGAGTTATTCCGTTCTTCAGCTGCGGCGCAAAACTCCCGATCCTTACGGCAATCGCAGGCGGCATCGCAACCCAATTCGGATTCTCTCATCCCGACGTCATCACATATATGATGTACGTGCTAGGCGTGGTCGTGGCAATCTGCGCTGTCATCTTGATGCGCGCAACAACGATGAAGGGCGAAGTGCCTCCGTTCATCATGGAGCTTCCCGCATACCATATGCCTCAACCCAAAAACCTGGCTTTGCACCTTTGGGATAAGACGAAGCACTTTGTGAAAAAAGCGTTCACAATCATCCTTGCTTCCACAATCCTCATTTGGTTTATCAGCCACTTCAGCTGGACGTGGCAATTCCTTGCGGACGAGCAAATGGATCAATCAATCCTTGCCGGTATCGGAGGACTCATTCAACCGCTGTTCACACCGCTCGGATTCGGTTCGCAACTTAAAGCATTCGGTTGGGTGTTCGCAGTGGCGGCAATCACAGGCCTTATCGCAAAAGAGAACGTTATCGCAACGTTCGGCACTTTGGCGGCATGCATCGTCGGCGGTATGATCGACGTAGAAGTAGACGGCGGTATCGCCGCGGCAGGCACAATGATCGCCGCAACAGGCATCGACGTGCCGGGCTTGATTGCATTCATCGCATTCAACATGCTCACGATTCCGTGCTTTGCAGCCGTTGCAACCGCAAAGGCAGAACTTCCGACAAAGAAGTCTTACAAATTGACCTTGCTCTTCTGGGTAGGCACAAGCTACGTCGTGTCCATGATGATTTATCTCATCGGCGCATGGTGGTGGACGGTGTTCATCTTTGCGGCAATCTGGGCGGCAATCATCACGCTCATCGTGCTTGACAACAAGGGTAAGATCGACGTCAAGAAGTTCTTTGGCGACCTCGGCGCAAAACTCAAAATCAAAAAGAACGCATAAGTCGCGCAAAATGCGCAATACGGTCTTTGCGTGAAAAGAGCGATATATGACAAACGTAGTTTTCAATTCTATATTGTCGGCAATGCACCCGATCGGAATCGTCACCATCGTCGTGGCGGTTGCGATTGTGGCGGGCGTCATCGTCGCGTCAATCGTGAGAAAAGCAAAGGGTAAGCCCTCGCTCGGAAGCGATTGCGCGGGATGCTCGCATGCAGGGCAGTGCAACGGACATTGTTGCTCGCAAGACAAGGACGTCGATTGGACGGAACTCGTCAAAAAGCGTAAGGCGGAACTCGAAGCCGAGCGCGAAAAAGACTCGCAACAAAACAATGATTCACAACCTACCGACAACGATTAGTTCAACTTCGCATTGATATTGAATAATGATAACCCAAATTCAATGCAAAATCACAAGATGTGTTGTAGCAATACGACAATCTATATTCTCTCTCAAAAGCAAGGGAAGCGAAATCGCTTCATTTGCTTTTACGTTTGGTGAATTATACTTTCAAGTGCAACACCTAAACAAAAAAAACGAACTCAAAAGGTTCGTTTTTTTAGG
>FR895544.1 GCA_000434435.1 Firmicutes bacterium CAG:475 | reverse complement strand
TTTGCCCTGCTACGACGAAACCGTCACCCTTTCAGGCTGGGCGGGCGACACGATGCGCGTGCTTTTTCCGAGATACTACGAGATGACCGACGAAAGCGGCACTCCCCTTGTGAAAGCAAGTGCGGTGTGGCTTTTGATGGACGCTAAAAAACGCAAAATGGTTTTCCCCGAAAACTACGACGTTGTCGTCCCCGGAATAAGAACGGGAAGAGAAATCCCCCTCTCTTTCGGCGTATCGCTGGGCGAACAGGAAAAGACGAAACGTTTCAAAGTAGCATACAGCCAGGTTGACATCAACGGGCATATGAATAATGCAAAATACCTCGACTGCATGGAGGACGTTCTGGGCAAAGACTTTCTCGATACGCATATGCTCAAAACGCTCGAAATCGAGTTTAAATCCGAAATAAAATACGGCGCGAGCGTGAGGCTGGAATACACTATAGACGAAGATTTCGTCACGATGATAGGTTTTGTGAGAAATCGTCCGTGTTTCGAACTCAAAGCGAGTTTTGCAAAACGCAACAACACAACTTTGTAAGTCAAAAATATTTGACGGCAAAAAAATCATATGATAAAATAGCTATCAAATAAGGGAGTAATCGGCACTCTTGAGTGTAATAAAGCCGCTAACACGAGCGTTGTCTCCGGTTTTATTTGAAATGATGAGACTTATCCGCAGGGATAAGTCTTTTTTATTTGTTAGTACAAACAAAAAAGAGTGATATTCCCTACGGTAGCGATATTGTGCCTCAGCCACGGTGAAACTTTCACAAAGCGCAAGTGAAATTGCACTGCGTGCAATTATGGAATAAAAAAATATACTATGCTCTTATTATATCAATAAAGGAGAGTTTATGAAACACTATTTGGAGTCTATCGACAACGTATGCGCCGACGCTCAATCGAGCGTGGACGGTTTGTCGTCGCAACAAGCGCAAGAGCGGCTTGAAAAGGACGGCAAAAACAAACTTGCGGAAGGCAAAAAAGAGCCGATTATTCTGCGATTTTTGAAGCAGTTTATCGAGCCTATGACGCTCATTCTCATAGTTGCGGCGATTATATCCGGTGTACTGACGGCGGTCAACAATGCATCGAGTGCCGTCAAAGAATTCCCTTCCGACGTCATCATAATCATGGCGGTCGTTATAATCAACGCAATTCTCGGAGTGGCGCAAGAGAGTAAGGCCGAAAAAGCAATCGACGCACTGCAAAAGATTGCCGCCGCCACGTCGAAAGTCATTCGCGACGGCAAAATCGTGGTCGTAAAGAGCGAGAACTTGGTTGTGGGCGACGTAATCGTGCTCGAAGCGGGCGACGCCGTGCCTGCGGATGCAAGGATTATAGAATGCGCAAGCATGAAAATCGAAGAAGCCGCGCTCACAGGCGAATCCGTACCCGTGCTGAAAACCTGCGACGTCATCGACGCTCCGAGCGGCGAAGTGCCTTTGGGCGACAGAAAAAACATGGCGTTTATGGGCAGCACCGTCGTTTACGGCAGAGGCAAAGCGATTATCGTCGGCACGGGCATGAACACCGAGATGGGCAAAATCGCAAACGCACTCACGCAAGCAAAAGAAGGCAAAACTCCCCTTCAACAAAAACTTTCGCAGCTTAGCAAGGTGTTGACCTATCTTGTCATCGGCATTTGCGTGGTTATCTTTGCGGTAAGCCTTATTCGCGCAGGCGTGGACGGTTCTCTCAAAGCGGACGTTGCACCCACAATTCTCAATACGTTTATGATTGCTGTTTCGCTTGCGGTTGCGGCAATCCCCGAAGGTCTTGCCACCGTCGTTACAATCGTGCTTTCCATCGGCGTGACGAATATGTCAAAACGCAACGCAATCATCAGAAAGCTCACCGCCGTGGAAACTCTCGGCTGTACGCAAATCATATGTTCGGACAAAACCGGCACGCTGACGCAAAACAAAATGACCGTCGTAGACCACTACGGAAGCGACGAGAACTTGCTTGCCAACGCAATGTCGCTTTGCTCGGACGCAGAGTACGACGAGGAAAAGGGCGAAGCCGTCGGCGAACCCACCGAATGTGCTTTGGTCAACTACGCCGCGCTTTGCAATCTCAATAAAAACGAGCAAAAGAACATCCTCGTCCGCGTGGGCGAAATCCCGTTCGATTCCTCGCGCAAGATGATGACAACCGTGCATAAGGACGCAAACGGCAACGCTTTGCAATTTACAAAGGGCGCACCCGACGAAATAATCAAGCGTTGCACGTTCTATCTGCAAGACGGCAAAGAAGTTGCGATGACACCCGACAAACAAGACGAAATTCTTTGCGCAAACAAAGAGATGGCAGACCGCGCGCTCCGCGTGCTTGCGGTTGCGCAAAAGCGTTTGGAAGCGGAAAAGAGCGAATACACCACCGAAAACGACGAAAAAGATATGTGCTTCGTGGGGCTTGTTGGTATGATAGACCCCGTTCGTCCCGAAGTTAAACCCGCAATCGACGAATGTCGAAAAGCAGGCATACGCCCCGTTATGATAACCGGCGACCACAAGGATACCGCCGTTGCAATCGCAATGCAGCTGGGAATAATCACCGATCCGTCGCAAGCAATCACGGGTGCGGAACTCGACAAAATCAGCGATGAAGACTTTGCAAACGACGTTGAAAAATACTCCGTTTACGCACGCGTTCAGCCCGAACATAAGACGAGAATCGTCAACGCATGGCGCGCAAAGGGCTACATCACCGCTATGACCGGCGACGGCGTCAACGACGCTCCGTCCATCAAGAACGCAGATATCGGCGTGGGCATGGGCATCACGGGCACCGACGTTACGAAAAACGTTGCGGATATGATTCTCACCGACGACAACTTTGCAACCATCGTTTCGGCAGTCGGCGAAGGCAGACGCATCTACGACAACATCCGCAAATCGATACAATTCTTGCTTGCGTCCAACCTGTCCGAAGTGCTGTCCATTTTCATCGCAACGCTTGCCGGATTTACAATCTTCAAGCCTGCGCATCTTTTGTGGATAAACCTCATCACAGACTGCTTCCCTGCGCTGTCTTTGGGCATGGAAGCTCCCGAAAGCGACGTCATGAGCCGCCCTCCGAGAAACAGCAAAGACGGCATTTTCGCAAACGGTATGGGCTTTGCAATAAGCTATCAAGGCGTGCTTATCACTCTTATTACGATTGCGTCCTACTTCATCGGTGCAAAGGTGCTTGCCAATATGCACCATGCCGAAGCAATCGCAAACGGATTGTACAGCGCGGAAACTCTCGGCTCGTCCATGGCGTTTTTGACGCTGTCTATGGCGGAAATATTCCACGCTTTCAACATGCGTTCGCTGCACGGTTCTATATTCAAAATCAAAAAACAAAACTGGTGGTTGTGGGGCGCTGGCGTGTTGTCGCTGCTGTTGACAACCCTCGTCGTAGAAGTCCCCTTCCTTGCAAACGCATTCGAACTTGCAAAACTCGACGGAGCGGAATACGGCATCGCAATCGCACTTGCAATATCCATAATTCCTATGGTCGAAATCGTCAAAGCAATCGCGCGCGCAATTCGCAAAAAGAAAGGTATCGTGCTTGCCGCATAATCTTTTGCGACTTATTAGAAAAATTAAAAACAATATTTAAACATCAAAAACAAAAGCCGAAAGATTGTCTTTCGGCTTTTGTTTCGTATCGGTTTGCTTATATCAATAAAACTCTTTCGAGGTGTTGCTCTTCCACTCGTCGTAACCGTCGGGATTGGGTGCGCCGTTTTTCACAAACTCGCAATAGCGTTTGCGAAGCTCGGTTGCAAGGCGGTAGTCGTCCTCGCCGAATTTGCGCCACGGATGTTGATCAAGCCCGAATACGTACCACAAATCCGAGCTGTGCCACGCGCCTTTGTCATCGCCGGGAAGAGGATGATAGAAGTGCGACAGCCACACTTTTCCGTTGCCGCTTTTCATCATGGTTTTCGCTATGCGTTCGAGATACGGCGCAAGCAAATCGTTTTTGGTTACGCCCAAAATGCACGGAAGTTGCTCGTCCTTGTATGCGTTTTCGTACAGGTCTTTTCTGACGATTTCGCCGTCGAAAACGGGCATTGTGGAGAGCATCGACAATGCAAGATTCTTCTTGTTTTGTCTGTACCACGCAAGATATAGGTCTTGGGCATTGCAAGTTTTGGGATCAAGCCCTTTTGCTTGCAAATCCTTGCGCACTCTCGCAAAAAATCGTTTTGCTCGTTTGAGGGATTTCGGCGCGAAAATACCGCGCACGCTGCCGCCGCCCGAAAGCATAATCGAGCCTTGCACCATCTCTTTGACTTTTGGCAAAAGCACGAGATTTTGAATGGAAATCGCGCCTGCGCTCTGCCCCATAAGCGTTATTCGCGACGGATCGCCGCCAAACGCTGATATGTTTTGTTTCACCCACTCGATCGCGCAAATCATATCGTAAAAAGCGAGATTTTGCGCGCCCTCGTCGGCATTGTATCCGAACACGTTGAGCCTATAATTCGCCGTGACGCAAATCACGCCCTCTTTTGCGATTTCTTTGCCGTCGAAAGGGCGTTCGTCGCTCGAACATATCACGAACGCGCCGCCGTGAATATACAGCAAAACCGGCAAATTTTCCGCATTTTTGGGTACAAAAATATTGAGATTTAAGCAGTCTTCCGAATACGTGAAAGAAAGTCCTTTGCGAAACTCCGTGTAATAAAGCATATCTGTTTTTGACTTGGATTTGCTCTCGTCGAAAAATTGCCGAAGTTGCGGACATCCGTCGCCATACTTTGTTGCCGTAACCTCGGCTGCAAGTGGTTCGAGCACAGGCTTTTTAAACCGCTCTCCCCTTGCGTATCTTATGCCGAGAAACTCAGCCGTATCTCCGCGGTCTAAGCCTTTGACGACGTGGTTTTGATCGTTCACTATATATTCCGTATTATTGTTTTTTTGTTTGAACATGGGTTGTCCTTTGAGCATGTGTCATAACATAAAACGCATGCTCGACTTATTTTTTTATTGCGATTTTCCCCTTCCTCACGTGTTTGGACTTCGGCGTTTGC
>FR895543.1 GCA_000434435.1 Firmicutes bacterium CAG:475 | reverse complement strand
TAGGGGATTCCCACGCTTACGCTCGGAATGACATTTGAGGCGTGTTGCCGTTGCCTATGCGTAGTTTGAGCAATGCTATTCGCCAAATAGGCCGTCATGTAATGACGAGGATATTTGGATGAAGAGCAAGGAAAGTGCGTCTTGAACCAGCACCCAGCGTACTCGAAGTACGTGGTGGTGGGACAAGTCGTGCTTGACGACGCTATTCACCAAATAGCCTCGTCATTTGTGATAGGGCAACGAATTGTTGATGGTGAGCACCCTGTACACTTGCTCGCAAAGCATCACCCTGAACAGTTGATGAGGGAACGTCGGCTTGCCGAAAGACAAGACGAAATCGGCTTTTGAGCGAAGCTCGTCGGTGTGACCATGACTGCCGCCTATAAGAAAAGAAAACTCGCTTTCGCCGTCGTTGCACTTTGTCTTTATCAAATCAGCAAGGGCTTCGCTTGACAATTCCTTACCCCGAAAATCCATTGCGATTATATACCCTTTTGCTTTTGACAAAAGCTCGTCGCTTTCTATGCGTTGTTGTTCCGAGGGCGTTTTGCCTTGAGGTGCGTCGGGAAGCTCGACGATTTTTACGTCGGCAAAGCGCGAGGCGCGTTTGACATACTCGGCTATTGCGTCCGCAAAATATTTCTCTTTGATTTTGCCTATTGCGATAACGTTGATTTTCATCTTGTCATCCCCCACACGAAACTGAATATCGTGGCGCATACTCCGACCGCAAGCGTAAGCAAAAACGGAACGTCAACGTAACCTTTTGCAAGGTTGCCCGAATCGAAAGGAGTGTCGGATATACGCTCTTTTTTCACCGCGTCTTTGCGCATCAAAAAGAAGAACAGCACAAGCAAGCACGCGCAAAGCACCACCACGCCCGCCGCCACGGCAAAGCCGAGATTTGAGGAATATACCCAGTCGCTGATTTTGTTGATGAAGTCAAACGCTCCGCCGTTTTGCGAAACATACTCGGAAAACACGCTGAACGCGTTGTTGACAAAGTGAATCAATATTCCGCCCCAAATCGAGCCCGTGTAATAGGTGATAAGCGCAAGCGTCGCTCCGAAAAAGAAGGTGTAACCAGTCTGCACTATATTTTGGTGCATGAGCGAAAACAGCAGCGCGGACACCACGACATACCACGATTTGCTTTCCTTGTACCCTGCACGTATAAGGCCTCTGTGTGCGATTTCCTCACACACGCCCGGCAGCACCGCAACCAAAAACAGTTCTTTGAAAAGCACGCCTATGCTCGAATAATCCGTTCTCGAGGAAACGTGGGTGAAACCTATCATGCGCAACACCGTTTGCCAGACGTACGAGATACCGCTCGACACCACGATTGCGCACACGCATATGCCTATTATTAAAAGCCAGTTCTTTGCGGAAATCTTTTTGAAACCGAAATCGGAAATAATGTCCTTTGCGTTTTCTCCCCTTCCTTTTGCGCCGAGAGAGTACAAAAACACGCTCAAAAACGCAAATATCGCAATCTGCACCACGCAAGAGAAAAATGCGTCCGAATCGGCAATGCCCAGCACGGAATAGATGTCCAAACTCGACGCGATACGCAAAAGTAAAGTGCATATCACAACGACAAAATATATCCAACCTACACTTGCGCGCTTTGTCATACCATACCTACGATGAAGGCGTAAAGCCAGTATATGCACACAAGCGCAAGCGCAATCCACACGCCGGACATATGCTGATTTTTGCCGAGATATTCAACTTCGTTGCGCTCTTCAAGCTCGTATTGTACGCGCTTCCAGCCCTGCTTCGTAAACAGCGATTTGAAAAAGCGGAACATACCCTTGAACACGTTTTCGCTTTTTGTCGTGACGTTTGCCGTTGCCACGATCGTGAATCCGTCCTCTTCGTACACGTTGCTGACCTCGCCCGCTCTTTGACGTTTGTTGCCGGCGCGGTAGAATAAATAGAGCAAGCATACAAGCAGCGCAAGTCCTACGATTACGCTCGCAACTCCCGTTAGCCAGTTGAAATAACCGAGTTTCAGGTATATTTCGTCCACTTGCGGCAAATACGCCGTGAGCGTGAGGGATATAAAGTTGTTGACAAAGTGGACTATGACGCTTGCCCATATCGAGCCAGAAAGTGCGACCATGAGCGCAAGCACTACGCCCAACCCGAATTGATGCACCGTTTGAACGGGATTTGCGTGCATAAGAGAGAAAAACAACCCCGACATAAGCACGCCGAACCATATATTGCGCGTGGCAAGACCGGGAAAAACCGTGCCGCGCATAAATATTTCTTCTCCTATTGCAGGCATAATTGCCATGACGAAAATCGCAAGAAAATAGAATCCTACATTTGAAAAAGACGGCATGGACACTCCCGCTCCGTGATATCCGATGATGCCCAAAAACGCACTCCATGCGTTTGCAAGCGGCAAAAATACGAGTATGGTTGCGATTGCGATAAACGGCAAAATTGCGATTTGAACGGGATTGAGTTTGCCTTTGATTTTTGCGACGCGCACGACGTCCACTTTGCGCACGCGCGTATAAACGAATACGGTTGCGATAAAACCGACTTGCATGATTGCATAGCCGCACCAACTGTACACGCTCATGCCGTCGAGCGTTGCGGATACGTTGCGGAGAGCAAGGGACAAAAACAGCGAAAGCAAACTGCCGACGCATATGCCCAAAAGATAAATTGACGAACTTTCGCTTGCGCCTATCGTTCTTCTCATAATATTTCGAAAACCTCGCTTCTTCTCGATTGATGCGCAACATACAATTCGATGTCGCTGTCTTTTGCTTTCAATGCGTTTCCCACGGCATCGTACGCTTTTTGCTCGGTGTTGTTGTTTTCGCTTATATGCCCCAAAACAAGCTGTTTTATGCGCGAATCATCGCACAAAATCGAGGCGATTCTCGCCGACGCATCGTTTGAAAGATGTCCGTTGTTGGACAAAATCCTTGCTTTGAGCATGGGCGGATATTTGCCGTTTTTGAGCATATCGAT
>FR895542.1 GCA_000434435.1 Firmicutes bacterium CAG:475 | reverse complement strand
GATTGAATTACATTCTTCCCCTCGTCATTCCGAGGAGCAAAGCGACGCGGGAATCCACAAAATAGAAATGAAGAAACAGTGGCGGTTGCCACTGACCGCACTTGTTTTCGCAATCGCTACCGCACAGAGAATTTGCGCTATCAGTTCGAGTAGGGACAAGAACTCCTGCCACAGTTTTGCAAGATTGTCTGCTTGGTTTAATGCGCCTTTGGCGCAAAGCGGAGTATTCCTCAATCCAAACATCGTTTGGATATCATCGTACTGCGTGCGATTGTAGAATTTGTTAATTTTATTATTTTTTTATTCAAAAAATTAATATTGTTGATTTTGTAAACTTTGTATTGAACATTTTGTAAATCAATGTTATAATCTTGTTATGGACTTGAAAAATACCGCATATTTTTTTGCAGCGTTTCGCAAGTTGCTCAAAAGTTACACCGATTATCAACTCAAAGAATTGAAAGGATATGACCTCACGCCAAACGAGATAGTCGTTCTTTCGAGCATAGGAGTTGTCGGAATGGCGAGCGACATTGCTCAAAACGCTTGCGTGTCGAAAGCGCTTGTGTCAAGAAGCGTAAAGGAGCTTCGCGAAAAGGGGCTTATTTCGGCGTCCATTTCGGAAGTCGACAAAAGGGAGCAAAAGTTGTCGCTTACGCCCGAGGGCGAAAAAGCGGCGCAGTTGATTGCGGATGCCAATCAAAATTTTTATAAAGTTGCGTTCAGACGCTTCGAGGACAACGAAAAGAGAGTGCTTCAAGCACTGTTGCAACTGATGCTAAACAATCTTGACGAGGAAGGGGAATGAAATTTCAAGATTTGATCGATAACAGGGAGGAGTCGGCAAAGCGTGCGCGCCAAAGGGTTTCAACCGTTTGCAATACGTTTGAAAATCGCAAATCGGGCAGCGAACAAGAAGCGCAAACGAGCGCATTTTTAAAAGACCAACTCCAAAACGTATGTGAAGTTAAACAAGAGTTTTTCGACGTGTATCCCGAAGCGTATTCGGGAGTGTTTTACATCGTTCCGACGTTCGCTTTGCTAGCAACCGTTGCGTACTTTTTTACGGCAATGGTGTCGCTTGCGCTCGCGATTGTGGGCATAGTGGTTTTCGTCGTGCAGTTTTTGACAAATTCGCATGCGCTTGACTTGCTTTATTCCAAGAAACAATCGAGCAATTTGACGGCGGTTTTGCCTTGCAAACGTCAAGCCGAAAAGAGAGTTTATTTCGTTGCAAACGTCGATGCGACAAGAGAGTGGACGCTCAAATATCGCATGGGCGGAACGATGTTTATTGCCACGCTGTTTTGCTTGCTCGGAGGGCTTTTGTATCTTGCCGTCGCAAACGTCGCAAGATGGGTTATCGTCGGAGGACTCGGCTCGCAAATCGCAACAGGAAGTATGCTTATTGTCGGTTACGTTTCGCTTGCGTTCGTGCCGTTTTATATCGCAACCTATTTTGCGATAAACAAATCGAAAGTAGTGTCGGGCGCAAACGAAAATATGAGCGGTTGCGCGCTTGCAATCGAACTTTTGCAAAGCATAAAAGACAGCGGCGTCGAGCTTGACCACACCGAAGTGGGCGTAATACTCACCGGAAGCGGCGCAGTCGGTGCATGCGGCGCAAGAGAGTGGTGCCAAAAACATTCGGACGAGGACAAAGCGAAAACGGTGTTCGTTTGCCTCAATACGCTCAAAGAGGTCGATTCGCTTGGCGTAAACACGCGCGAGGGCAACGGAATCGTGAAAAACGACGTCGCTCTTGCGGACTTTGTCGGAAGTTGTGCTCAAGACGTCGAAGTGCCGTTCAAAAAGCGCAAGCTTCCTTTCGGACATACCGACAGCGCCGAGTTTTCAAAGCGCGGATTTTCAAGCGTCAGCGTGACGGGATACAATCCGCACACGCCCGAGTATTTGCACACGAGATACGACACCGTGGACAACGTAAGCGAGCCGTGCCTTGCAAACGCTTTCGCAATTTGCGTAAGCATCGTCGAAAAACTTGACGAATAAAACCGATTTCAAAAAAATCGAAGCACCCGCAAGGGTGCTTTCTTTTTTTAACGCATACTTTTCAAATTGACAAACGTATGCTATAATGCAAATAAGCCGTGCAGATTTGTTCGGACATCAACAAAAAGAGGGAAATTATGAAAATCATCTTCATCGGTGCAGGCATGGCATCGCTTGTCGCAAGCGAAAGACTTGCAAGAGCGGGTTACGACGTGAGCGTTTTTGAAAAGGACGCATACGAAAATCTTTCATACGACTGGCACGACGACGTCAATCGCGACGCTTTCGATATGTTCGGCTTGCCGCTTCCGAAAGAGGACACATATTTTCCCAAACGCAACTGGACGTTCGTTCCGCCGTCAGAGCGCATAGAGGTGAGTTTGCACATTCCCGAAAAGGAACTGGACTGGTCTACGGAAAGACGAATCCTTGCGCAACAATACGTTGACAGAGCAAAAGACGTTGTGGATTTTCACTTTTCAACTCCCGTTCAAAGTCTTATCGTTGAGAACGGCACGGTCAACGGAATCGTGGCAAACGGTGAAAAATTTTATGCGGATCTCATCGTTGACAATTCGGGAGCGATGTCGCCGTTCAGGGCGCAATTGCCGAAGTCGGCGCACGTAACCGCAGAACCGAAAAGCAACGAGATTTTTGTCGCATACCGCGCGTTTCACAAAAAAGCAGACGGCGTAAAAGATCCGCAAAACACCAACAAAGCGTACCTGAAACATCTTGGCGAAGAGGGAATAAGTTGGAGTATAATCGATCCGGCAGGCACGGTCAACGTGCTTATAGGAAGAGCGGGAG
>FR895541.1 GCA_000434435.1 Firmicutes bacterium CAG:475 | reverse complement strand
CAAAAGGTCGCCGGTCCGAATCCGGCCAACTCCATAAAAAACCGCAATACCTTGTGTATAGCGGTTTTTTATGCTAACGAGCAGTTTGCGACCGTGAGCACCTGCTGAGTAATTTATCTGTTGTTATAATTTGACACTTTCATACTCTTGACATATTTTTTATGCTTGATATAATCAAAATATGAAATATATTTCACATTGTCGGAGAGAGAAATGAAAAATTCAAAACTCAGATTTTTGCAAAATCTCAAAAAACCCGAATCGAGCGCATACGGCAAAGCGCAGTTGAGAGGTATGAACAACCGCTATTCTTTGCTTTCGTCCTGGGGATTTTCTCATGTATTTTTCACAAGAAAGCGTCTTGTTTTGGACGTCGGTTGCGGTGGCGGCAAAAATCTTCAACGCATACTCAACCATTCAAAGAGCATAAACGCAATCGGCATAGATATATCCCCCACAAGCGTCAAAACTTCCGTTCGCAAAAATCGTCGCGCGATAAAATCGGGACGTTTGCAAGTGGTTCAAGGCAGCGTTGAAGCACTTCCGTTTGCAAGCAATCTTTTCGACCTTGTCACCGCCGTTGAATCCGTGCATTATTGGGAGATAGAAAAAGGCTTGTCCGAAGTGTATCGCACTCTCAAAAAAGGCGGACAACTTCTCATCGTCAACGAAACGCAATCGAGCGACGGGCTTGACGAATATCTTGCCGAAGTCGGCTTCAAAGTTTACACCGCAAAGCAACTTGAAAACTTTTTGAAACAAACGGGATTCAAAAAAATCCGCACGGACGTCAACGAAAACGGCAAATGGATTGCCGTCGTCGCCGAAAAATGACAATTTCAAATTCTCGTTTTTGATATTAAAAAAACACAAACGTTTCAAAACGATATAAAAACGACTATATAAAAACGACTGCTGACAAAACGTTGTCCACAGTCGTTTTTCCAAATTATCTCAATTTATATCGACGTCGATATCAATATCGTCGGCAAATTGCGATTGATAAAGTTTTTCGTACACGCCGCCCTTTTCGACAAGTTGATCATGCGTGCCTTGTTCCACGATTTTGCCGCCGTCTATAACGACGATATTGTCCGCTTTTCTCACCGTTGACAGACGATGCGCAACAACAATGGTCGTTCTGCCCTTGCACAGCTCGAACAGTGCCTTTTGAATGATTGCTTCGGTGGTGTTGTCAAGCGCGCTCGTCGCCTCGTCCAAAATGAGAACGGACGGATTTTTGAGGAACACGCGCGCGATGCTCAATCTTTGTTTCTGACCGCCCGACAGTTTTACGCCCCTCTCACCGATTTGCGTATCGTAGCCCTCTGGCAAACTTCTGATATACGCGTCTATATCCGCCCTTTTTGCCGCCTCGACGATTTCCTCGTCGGTTGCGTTTTCCTTGCCGTAGGCAATGTTTTCCTTGAACGAGCCTGTAAACAAAAACACGTCCTGTTGCACTATGCCGACGTTTCTGCGCATGGAATCGTTTTTGATTTCGCTTATAGGCTCGCCGCCGATGTAAATCATGCCGTCTTCGAGCGGATAAAATTTTGGTATCAAGTGGCAAAGCGTGGTTTTTCCGCCGCCGCTCGCTCCCACGAAAGCGTACATTTTTCCGTCGGGAATGGTGAGATTTATGTTGTCAAGCACTTCTTTGTCGTGGTTGTAGGCAAAACTAACGTCCTTAAACACTATATCGCCTTTGAGGTTGTCCACCTCGTGCGCCGTGGGGCTTTCAAGCTCGACAGGAACATCCATAATCGCGATAAAACGTCTGAATCCCGTCACGCCGTCCTGCAACTGCTCGAAAAACTGTATGAGCGTCTGCACGGGCGAAATGAAAAGGTTTATCGAAATCATAAACGACACGAGGTCTACGTAGTCGAAATGCTCCTTGTCGTATATGCAGAACAGCGCGCCTGCAAGCAACACTATGACGTTGTATATTTCGGTGACAAGGCTCATGCTTGCCGAAAACGTGCCCATTGCCTTGTACGCCTTCGAGCGCGCCTTGACGTAACCTGCGTTGTTTTTTTCAAACTTTTCCTGCTCGTACTCGGCGTTTGCATACGCTTTCGTCACTCTAATACCTGCGATGCTGTTTTCAAGCGTAGCGTTGATGTTGCCGATCTCTTCTCTGCTCTTTCTGAACGCCTTGTTCATATTCTTTCTGCACGCAATGGCAATGATGAACAGCACGGGCAAAAAAGCAAATACAATCAAGGACAGTTTCCAGCTTATCGTGCAAAGATACGCAAACGAGCCTATCGTCACGAACGTGGTGATAAAAAAATTTTCGGGGCCGTGGTGCGCAAGTTCGCTCACGTCGAAAAGGTCGTTTGTCATTCTCGTCATGAGCTGTCCCGTTTCGTTGTTGTCGTAAAAGGAATACGGCAGCTTTTCGAGATGCTTGAACAAATCCGTTCTCATCGCCGCCTGCATTTTTACGCCCATTACGTGACCGTAGTAGTTGATATAGTACTTCATTCCCGCGCGCAAAAGGTATATACTCAAAAGTATCGCGCAAAGTATAAGCACCTCGCTTATCACGCCGTTTGGTATGCTTTGGCGAAGTATGCGTTGCGACACGATAGGATAAATAAGCCCGCTCACCGAAAAGATAAACGAGCAAATCATATCTGCGGCAAACGTCGCTTTGTGCGGCTTGTAGTATGCCACGAATCGTTTGAGCAGATGCTGATTGTCGGAAGTATTTTGTTTGTGTTTTGTCATGTTGCGTTTGTATGTCAATGAAAATTTATTGATTTTTGTTTGTGTTTTCGAGTTTCTTTAAGACGGCTTGGAAATAGCTTGGCAATTCGCACTCGAAGTGCATAATCTCATGCGTATGCGGATGCTCCAAAACAAGCTCTTTTGCGTGCAAAAGCTGTCCGTTTTTGTAGAGTGCGGTTGAGCCGCCGTACACCTCGTCTCCGACGATGGGGTGATGCAAACTCGCCGCATGAACCCTTATCTGATGTGTGCGCCCCGTTTCGAGTTCAAAACGCACGAGAGTGTATTTTCCGAAACGTTCCAGCACCTTGTAGTGCGTCACCGCACGCCTACCGTCCTCGTCTATCGCCATCTTTTTTCGGTCTTTTTTGCTGCGAGCAATGGGCTTGTCCACCACACCTTCGTCCTCTTTGAAGTTGCCGTCGCAAAGCCCGAAGTATATTCTTCTTGCGGTTTTTTTCTCGATTTGCGAGGCAAGGCTCTTGTGCGCCTCGTCGTTTTTGGCAACGACAAGCAGTCCCGACGTATCCTTGTCGAGTCTATGCACGATACCGGGACGAATGACGCCGTTTATGCCGCTCAAACTGTCGAGATTGTAGAGCAACGCGTTGACGAGCGTGTCGTTTTTTTTGTACGAGCTTGCCTGATGCACAACCATACCCTGCGGCTTGTTGACAACCGCCATATACTCGTCCTCGTACACGATATCGAGAGGGATATTCTCCGCCTTGACTTCGAGCGTTTCGGGTGCGGGTACGTCAAACTCCACAACATCGCCGATTTTGAGTTCGAATCCGCTTTTTTGTCTTTTTACGCCGTTAACGAAAGCACCGTCTCTTTCGATGACGGTCTTTGCGTTGGAGCGCGATATGCCCCACTCGGACGCAATAAATACGTCCAATCTTACGTTGTCTTTGTCAACGGTATGCGTCATAAAAAACTATTTGATTTCGTTGCTCTCGTCCGTTTTTTCGTTGTTGTCGGAGTTGTTTTCAAATTCTTGCGATTTTTCGTCGTTTTCGGGCTGTTTTTCCGCAGTTTCTTGCGCTTTGTTTTCTTCTTTTTGCTCGCTCACGACAAAGGTATAATCGTTTTGCGATTTCATCATAGGATTGAGGTTGACGGGAGCGTCGAGCGGATCCGATTGCTCTTGATTGTCAGCGATACCCTTTTGCTCTTCTTCAAATTCTTTTTGATTTTTCTTGCCCTCTTTCACCAGCATAACGATAAGCACGACGACAAGCATAAACGCGCCCACCGTAACGAAGGAGTCCGCAACGTTAAACACGGGGAAACTCTCCCAGAATGCAAACTGAATGAAGTCGCGCACGTATCCGAGCGCAATGCGGTCAACGATGTTGCCTATTCCGCCGGCGGTGACGAAAACGAGGGATATTCTAAGCCACTCGCTCTCTTTCAGAGCAAAGAAAAGATATACGCAAATGCAGATTACCACGATAAACGTTACGACGGTCAACGCAATCGTTTTGCCTTGGAATATACCGAAGCCCGCCCCCATATTTTTGACCATAACGAGATTGAAAAGATGAGGTATCAGCTCTTTTACGCCGTAGTTTTCAAGATACTCCCACGCCGCTTGCTTGGAGAGCAAGTCCGCAACGAGAATTATTGCGACAACCGCAAGTTCGACAAGGTAAATCCACCATTTCTTTTTTGCAACCTTCGCCCAGTCGGAAAGAAATGTTTTTATTTGCGTTTTATAATCTTTTTTTTCTTGATTAGCCATAAAAACTCCTTATCCTCTGATTTGCGGAGGGATTGTTATCGTCACTCCTTGCGGAGCAAAGAGGAAAATATTTTTTGTGATTTGTTGTATGCTTCCGTCAAGAGCGTAAATCGCGCCGCTCATAAAGTCGAGAATTCTGTAAACCGCTTGTTGATTGAGCGTGGAAAAATCGACGATGACCTGTTCTCTCATTTTGAGGTGATCGATGAGCAGTTGCACGTCCTTGTAGGTGCGCGGCGAGTAGATAACTACACCTCCGCTTTGACCGACGGACGGTTGCGTGTAACTCGGCACTTGCGGAGCGGGCGCGGATTGACGGGAGAAAATTCTTCCCCCGTTTTGCATATCCGTGCGTTGCGTTTGATTGTTTCTAAAATATCTTTCGTCCATATATTTACCCATATTGTGCCTAGCGGCACAGTTGATTCACACAAAGCGTAAAATTTCAATCTTCCAAAACCCACGCAAAGCGTGGATATCACTGCACCGCAGGTGCAATCTCACTGTTGCGAAGCAACAATATCACTGCGACGCAGTCGCAAGTGCCACCCTCTCTCCGAACAGCACTCTGCCGAGGCGGAGCATATTCGAGCCGTGTTCGAGTGCGATTTTGTAATCTTTGGACATTCCTGCCGACAAAATTTCGACGTTTACGCCGTCTTGCTTTATGCTTTTTGCGTCCTCGTATATGCGCTGCAACTTGTCGTAAAGTTTTGCAAGTTCAACTTCGTCGTCGAGGTTAGGCAACACGCTCATCACGCCTTTTACCTCTATGTGAGGATAATCTTTCATACTTTGTATGAAATCAAGCGTTTCTTCGGGGCGCACACCGCCCTTGGTTATCTCCGCACCCATATTGATTTCCACAAGGCATTTTTGAGTGATTTGGCGTTTTGCGGCTTGTTTTTCAATCTCTTTTGCAAGGTCTTGCCTGTCAAGCGAGTGTATCAAATCCACCTTGCCGGCAATATATTTGACCTTGTTCGTCTGCAACTGTCCTATGATATGCCACGTATATTTTTCATCGTAGTGTTCGACAAACTCCTGCACTCTGTTTTCGCCCAAAACAAAGTCCGGCGCGATTGACATAAACTTGTCTATCGTGTCTTTGGTCTGCATTTTGCACGCCGCAACGAGATTTATCTTCCTATCGTACCTTGCCACCTCGTCGCGCACTTTTTGAAGATTGTCAAGCAGTATCATAGACTTTTTGCGTTGCGCTTATTGGATGATATAGTCACCCTTTGTCAAATCGAACACGAGCATCTTTTTCCTGCCGCCCTCTTCGTACACCACTTTGACAATTTCGGGCGCGATATGCTCTGCGGATAAGACTTTTCCGTCGAATTTTGCATAGGATTCAACCAAAACAGCGGTTTTTTCACTGTCGTACTCGCCGATATCGTCGCTCACGAACAGCACGTCGCCGAATATGTGGTTTACCGTCGCAAGCAGTTTCTTTTGTTGCCACGTGTACACGGCAGGTTTCACGCCGCCGTCGCGCAAGAAGAATACGTCGGGATCGTTTGCAAAGATTCTGCCGTTCAAATGACGACGGTACACGCTGTTTTGCATGGAAATCTTTGTGGAGATAATTTCCTGATTGGTGACTTTGACGTAAAACTTCTCTTTGAACGTGTTTTCGGCGTCGCATCCTATACGGCAAGCGTCCACCACTCCGAACGCAGGGCCGAGAGGCACGCCGCATCCGAGAATGATTTTATCGCCGCAGCACTCGCGCAAGAAGTCCATCGCCTCGCACATAAGCTGACCGCGCGTCTTGTTGTTTCTGGGTTCGATTGCGGCGGCATAGAGAAAGTCGAGCTTGACCATATCGAAGTGCCACTCGTCAAACACCTTGTCGAAAAATGCTTTGATATATGCCCTAACCTCTTCTTTTTCGAAATCGAGAGCATAAAAACCGCCCCACGCTATACCGCTCAACACGGGTTTGCCGTTTTTGCCGCGGATGAGCCAATCGGGATGATTCTTTATGACGTTTGCGCCGAACTGCGCCGCAAAAGGCGCGTACCAAAGCCCCGCTTTGTAGCCGTATGAATGGATTTTGTCAACGACGGGCGCAAGTCCTCTCGGAAACTTTTGCGTGTCCGTATCCCAGTCGCCGACTTTGGTTTCGTATCCGTCGTCGATTTGAAAAATATTTGCAAGGTTGCCGACGTTGGCAAGTCCTTCGAGATCGCGCAAAATGATTTCTTCGTTGATGTTTTGATAGTAGTTGTACCAAGACGTGTAGCCTGCAAGATGGTCAACCCTACCCGTGCGTTTTTGAGGATACTCGGCAAAATACGCGTCGAAAACGCCATCGTAAGTGCCGTGTACGTGCATAAGGTCAAACAATTCGTATTCGCCGTCAATCGACAATCCCTCAACGTCTTTTTGCACCGCAAATACGTTTTCTTTCATATCCGCATAGAAAATCGTATAGCCCGTGCGCTCGTTGAGCGAACCTACAAACTCTACTTTTTCGTCCTTGCGGAAGTAAGTATATGTGAAGCCGTGGTACAAATCTTTGCCGTATTCGGTGAAAGCGTAATCGCCCGACACACCCGAGAATTTTCTAACTATCGGCAGTTTGGACAGCGAGCGCAAACCGTATTGCACGTCGCGTTTTTTATACTCTCTCGTAGACGTCCACGATTGGAAACCGTTCGCGAAAAATCTCTCGTTGTTCTCGAAATAACGGTCGTATATAAGTTCGGCAAGCGTCAGTTCGATTTTGCTTTTTGCGCTCACAACAATTTTTACGTGGTCGGCATCTCCGAAATCGCAAATACGAATATCTTCGCCATCATACCCGCCGTTTTTGACAAGAGCGTACTCGACGGATTCTTCTTTACACTTTCCGCCAATGCGGTATCCGATTTTCAGAGTATAGTCTTTTATATTCATAATTCCCCCGAATAATAAACTAGGATAATTTATTATATCAATGAAATGCAAAAATGTAAATACTTTCTTTGACGAAAAGTAACAAATGAAAAAATGTTCGATTGCGGATAATTTCAGCTTATTCGAAGCGTTCTTATACACGGCATATGCCTGTTCGAAGACGGAATCGGAGTCGCAAGGCGACGACCGCAGTGAGCGCCGAGCTTTCGTCGCACACAAGCTCCTT
>FR895540.1:51481-56526 GCA_000434435.1 Firmicutes bacterium CAG:475 | reverse complement strand
GCCGAAGTCCAAACACGTGAGGAAGGGGGAAGTTGTATTAAGAGTACACAACGCTCACGCAAGGACAAAATCACGCACGCTTTGCGTGCATATTACCGCCGCAGGCGTTATAACTGTTGCGAAACGCAACGTATATAGATATGGAGTAAAATATGGGATTTTTTCAAAAAATCGTACAAGGGATAAAGAAAACCAAAGATGCGTTTTCAAAAAAACTGTTTTTTGCTTTCTCGGCGAGAGAACTCAATGATGAGTTTTATGAGAATCTCGAAGAAGCGTTGCTCACCGCCGATGTCGGCATAACCGCAACCGAAAACCTCATCGAAGAGCTAAAAGACGAGATATTTAAACGCAAAATTAAAAAGCCTGAGGACGCAAAAAGCGTGCTTGCCGAGCTTATGATCGAGGATATCGATTACGATATCCCCGAATACGAATATCCGCTTGTGATTTTGCTTTCGGGCGTCAACGGCGTGGGAAAAACCACCGCAATCGGCAAACTCGCTCATATGTTCAAAGAGCAAGGTCATTCCGTAGTGGTTGCGGCGGCAGACACGTTCAGAGCCGCTGCAAGCGAGCAACTAGAAGTATGGGGCGAGCGCGCAGGCGTCAGGGTTATCCGTCACAACGAGGGCGCAGATCCCGCGGCAGTCGTATTCGACGCAATATCTTCCGCAAAAGCGAAAGGAAACGACGTGATATTGGTTGACACCGCCGGCAGACTTCACAACAAAAAGAACCTTATGGCAGAACTTCAAAAGATTTGCCGTGTAGTTGAGAGAGAATTGCCCAATGCGGACTTCCGCAAATATCTCGTTCTCGACGCAACCACGGGACAAAACGCCGTGTCGCAAGCGGAAATTTTTAGCGAGGATATCGACACCGACGGTATAATTCTTACCAAACTTGACGGAACGGCAAAGGGCGGTGTGGTGCTTGCCATCAGCGAGGAGCTTGGACTTCCAGTCGTGTACGTCGGAGTCGGTGAAAAAATCGACGATTTGATTCCGTTCGACGCGAAAGATTTTATCAACGCATTGCTTTGAGCGCACTATAGAGCGAATAACTGCGTCAGAGTCTGCCCCATAAACAGTCACGTACGCAAAGTACGCTCCTGTCTATGTTGACAGGCTCTTTCTTGTTTTTCATCTCAATATTGCGCTCAAAATAGCAGTT
Organism: Firmicutes bacterium CAG:475; assembly: GCA_000434435.1. Taxonomy (GTDB): domain Bacteria; phylum Bacillota; class Clostridia; order Christensenellales; family CAG-917; genus CAG-475. The sequence continues at coordinate 55,350 of FR895540.1, read as the reverse complement.
GAAACTTGTGGGATAGTGCTTAAACCAACATCAGACGTTTTAGATATGCGGAATTTTGATTTTTTACAAGTTGTTGTTTATCATTTTAATATCATTTGAAAAATTATAGATTAAATAATTTATATGTAATGTTAAAATGCTTGACACCTTATTTTTTAAGGAGTATTATTGTGTCAAGCTCTTATGCTTGATAGGGTGATATGGACAGATTTGAAGTTTCAACGCTCAGGAGCTACTACGGTGCGCTTCTAACACAAAGACAGAACGATATGCTCGTTATGCACTATGACGAGGATTTGTCTTTCGGTGAAATCGCAAACATTGTCGGAATATCCCGTCAAGCCGTTCTTGACGGCATAAACAAGGGTGAGAAGCATCTTTGCGAGTATGAGCAAAAGCTCCGCCTCGTCGAGAAAGACAGAAAAATGCACGCCGTTATCGATTCGCTTGCATGCATTGACGACGACAGGGCTAAACAATGCGCTCAGCAACTTAAGTTGTTATTGGAGGAATAAATGGCACTTTTTGAAAGTTTATCGGACAGAATGAACCATATATTCTCAAAACTCCGCAACAAAGGCAAGTTGACGGAACTTGAGATAAAGCAAGCTATGCGTGAAATTCGTGTTGCTTTGCTCGAAGCGGACGTAAACTACAACGTCGTAAAGGATTTTACGGCAAAAGTGAGCGAAAAGGCGTTGGGCGAGGATATTCTTAAATCCTTGACGCCTGCGCAACAAATCGTCAAAATCGTCAACGACGAACTTTGCGCACTCATGGGCAGCACGCATCAAAAACTCGCCGTCAGCGACAAACAACCCACAATCTATATGATGTGCGGTTTGCAAGGCGCGGGCAAGACCACGATGTGCGGCAAACTTGCAACCTATCTCAAAAAGCAAAACAAAAAAGTGCTTTTGGTTGCAGGGGATATATACAGACCTGCGGCAATCCAACAACTTCACGTGGTTGCGAAAAAAGCAAATACCGAATGTTTCGATATGGGACAGGTAGACCCCGTAAAGATTGCAAAAGCAGGCGTTGAATATGCTTTGAAGAACGGTTACGATACGATGATTATCGACACCGCAGGCCGTTTGCATATCGACGAAGCTCTCATGCAAGAGCTTATCAACGTCAAAAACGCAGTCAAACCCACCGAGATTTTGCTTGTTGTCGACAGCATGACGGGACAAGACGCGGTTACGGTTGCTCAAACTTTCAACGACAAACTCGACATCACCGGCGTCATCATGACAAAGCTCGACGGCGACACGAGGGGCGGCGCGGCACTTTCCATCAAAGCTGTTACCGGCAAGCCGATCAAGTTTAACGGCACGGGCGAAAAGATGGAAGATCTCGAGCCTTTCCACCCGGAACGCATGGCGTCGAGAATCCTCGGTATGGGTGACGTTCTTACGCTCATTGAGAAAGCGGAAGCGGCAATATCCCAAGAGGATGCGGCAAAGCTGCAAAAGAAACTCAAAGAAAATTCTTTTGACCTCGAAGATTATTTGCAACAGCTCGACAGCATGAAGAAGATGGGAAATCTGCAAGATATGATGTCGATGATACCAGGCTTTTCGGGCAAGCTCAAACAGGGCGCGCAAATCGACGAAAAGCAAATCGCAAGGACGAAAGCAATCATACAATCCATGACGCCGAAGGAAAGAAAAAATCCCGAAATCATCAAGGCGTCGCAAAAGAAACGCATATCCAAGGGTAGCGGAACAAGCATACAGGAAGTCAATCAACTGCTCAAACAGTTTGAAATGACCAAGGATATGATGGCAAGAATGCAAAAGGGCGGTCTTAAAGGTTTGAGATGTTTGAAAGGCTTGTTCTGACAAAAATCGCACGAAGTATTCTAAAAATTGCAAAAATATAGAAATATATCAATAAAAATCTTATCACAAATGGAGGATTAACTATTATGGTTAAACTTAGACTCACCAGAATGGGCGCAACAAAAGCTCCTTTCTATCGTATCGTTGCAATGGATTCTCGCAAAGCAAGAGACGGCAAGTATATCGACCAAATCGGTTTCTACAACCCCGTGTCCGAGCCGAAGCAAATCGTCATTGACGCAGACAAAGCAAAAGAATGGCTTGCAAACGGCGCACAACCCACCGATACGGTTATGGGATTGCTCGTTTCTCAAGGTATAGTCGAGAAGAAGTAATTGGTGACGACAATGATTGAACTGGTCGAATATCTTGTTTCATCTCTCGTTCCAGACGGAGATTACACCGTCGAGCAAAGAGATGCAAACAATGCAAACGACATCGTTATCACGATTGCCAAAAAGGACATCGGCAAGATCATCGGCAAGCAGGGCAGAATTGCAAAAGCGATCCGCACTCTCGTCAAATCCGCAAGTTCGAAGAGCAACGTAAGATACAACGTCGTCATCGAAGAAAAAGATGAAATCTGAATTGACAATAGGCAAGGTTTTGAAACCGCGCGGACTGAAAGGAGAAATCAAAATCGAGATTTACTCCTCGGATTCCGCACGGTTTTCTCGCCTAAAAAAAATCAAAATCGACTCGGTTGAATACGACATCGAACACATCTCGCCCGAAGGAAACGTGGGATATCTCACGCTTTTGGGCGTAGACAGCGTTGAAAAAGCCGAACTTTTGCGCGGAAAGTTTGTCACGGCAAATCGCAACGACCTTCCCAAACTTCCCGACGGAAAGTATTATATCGTCGACATGATAGGACTTGACGTCGTAGTCGGAGGTGAAGTCGTGGGCGAAGTTTGCGACGTGTTGCAATACGGCTCTGCCGACGTTTACGTTGTCAAGAACGGCAACGATTCGCTATCTTTTCCGGCAATCGCAAACCTTATCAAATCCGTTGATTTGGAAGGCGGAAAGATGGTGCTCGACGATATGATATTCCCTCGCGTAGTGGTGTACAACTGATATGAAATTCGACGTATTGACGATTTTTCCCGAATATTTCGACGTCCTGAATCAAAGCCTTTTGGGAAAGGCAATCGATTCAGGCAAATTTGGCGTGGAAATAACCAACATACGCGACTTTTCAAAGGATAAACATCTCAAACCCGACGATACGCCTTACGGTGGCGGTGCGGGTATGGTTATGACGCCCGATCCCATCGTTTCCGCAATCGAAGCTGTCGATCCCAAGCACGAGGCATGGCGCGTTTATATGTCGCCGCGCGGCACGAAACTTTGTCAAAAAAAGGTTGAAAGCCTTGCAAAAGAGGATAGGATCCTCATTCTTTGCGGCGATTACGAAGGCGTAGATCAACGTGCACTCGACATATGTATAGACGAAGAGCTGTCAATAGGCGATTACGTGCTTACGGGCGGAGAATTGCCTGCACTCGTTGTCATCAACACTGTTGCAAGATACCTTGACGGCGTTTTGGGATGTGACGAATCGACAAAAGAGGAGAGTTTTTCAAACGGGCTTTTGGAATATCCTCAATACACTCGCCCCGAAGTTTACAGGGGACGTAGCGTGCCCGAAGTCTTGCTCGGCGGCAACCATAAAGACATTGCGAAGTGGAGAGAGGAAAAATCTCTTGAAATCACGATGAAAAATCGTCCCGACCTTTTTAAAGACGCGGACTTGAAATTGTACCTTCCCAAAAGGAAGAAAAAACACCGTCGATAAGACGGTTTTTTGAAAAGAAGATATAAGTATCTTCAAATTCGATTTATAGGCATATCGAAACGCTGACTTTTTCAAAATTGTTTGTTAGATTGCCGAAAATCGTTAACGAGGCAATATGAACATTCAATGGTTTCCCGGACATATGACAAAGGCGATACGCATGATGGAGGACAATCTTCGTCTTGTCGACGCGCTCATTTACGTCATCGACGCAAGAGGGG
>FR895540.1:0-51466 GCA_000434435.1 Firmicutes bacterium CAG:475 | reverse complement strand
GCAAGAGCGGTTTACTCTTGCGACAATCCGCTTTTCAACAAACTTTTGCAAGGCAAGAGGGTGCTTTACGTTTTCAACAAGTGCGACCTCGTTGAAAAAAACGACCTCGATTTGTGGTGCAAAGAGTTTGAAAGACAAGGAAAACCTTACGTAAAGGCAATCGGTACTTCGGGCGATTGCTCGCAAATCGTGGCAGGACTCAAAAAAGTCGTTGCCGACAAAATTGAAAAATATGCCCAAAAGGGCGCGAATATATCGGTCAGAGCTATGGTTGTGGGCGTTCCCAACAGCGGAAAATCCACCATCATCAACGCTATGGTCAAAAAAGCAAAAGCGGTTACGGGTGACAGACCGGGCGTTACGCGCGGAAAGCAATGGTTGTCCATCGACAACGTTGATTTTTTGGACACGCCGGGCACGTTGTGGGGCAAGTTCGAGGATCAAAAGGTTGCGCATCACCTTGCGTATATCGGCTCGATAAGGGAAGATATTCTGGATGTGAGCGAGCTTTGCTTCGACTTCATCGACGAAATGAAGAAGATATATCCCGACGCGCTCAAAAATCGCTACAATCTCGGTGAATTGAGCGACGATACGTTGCAGATTTTCGAGCAAATCGCAATGGCGCGCGGCTTCAAACTCAAAGGCAATCAACCCGATTACGAGCGCACGGCAAAGATGATTATCGACGATTTCAGAAAGGGCAAACTTGGCAAAATCATGCTTGAAAAACCCAAGAAAATTACGCTTTCCGAAAACTGATTTTTTTGCAAAGTATCGGCATTAATAGTTAATTCACCGCATTAGAATGTCGAAATATCAATACAAATGCGTATGTAAAGGATGAAAATTATGGTCGATCCCAAAGATTTGATGACGTATGAAAATCAACTGCGCGAAAAAGGCTATCGCTATATTTGCGGAGTGGACGAAGTGGGCAGAGGCCCGCTTGCCGGTCCCGTGACTTGCACGGCGGTTATTATGGATCTTGACGATCTTATCGTTGGAGTAAACGACAGCAAAAAGGTGAGCAAGGGCAAGCGTGAAAAACTTTTCGACGTCATTTTGTCAAAGGCGGTTGCGGTGTCAACGGTTTCTTATTCTCCCGAAAAAATCGACGAAATGAATATTCTGAACGCAACCAAAGCTTGTATGCGCGATGCAATTATGTCCCTTTGTGTCAAACCCGATATCGTGATTGTCGACGCACTGCAACTTGATATTCCTTATAAAACTTTCGGAATAATTCACGGCGATGCGCTCTCGTATTCCATAGCGTCAGCTTCTATTGTCGCAAAAGTGACGAGAGACAGATATATGGAAAACATGTCAAAAACATATCCGCAATACGACTTCGAACACAATATGGGCTATGGCACTGCAAAGCATATTGCCGCTCTAAAAGAGTTTGGGGCAACGCCGATACACCGCAGATCGTTTATAGGAAACTTTGTGAAATGAACACGAGATTTGCAGGTGACATAGGCGAGAAAATCGCCGCCGAATACCTTGAAAAAGAGGGATATAAAATTATCGAACGCAACGCAAAATACTGCGATTGCGAGGTGGATATAATTTGCGAGTGCTATACCGATGAAAACGGCAATCTAATCAAGCAAAACGCCAAATTCCGTTTTGAAAAATTCGTGCACGAATTGCTGAAAATCAATCCTTTGAAGAAGGCGGAAAGAACGATTGTTTTCGTCGAGGTAAAAACGAGATACGGCAGTGAGTTCGGAACGCCGGAAGAGGCGGTTACGCCATACAAAGTCACCAGATACGTCACGGCGGCGAAATCATATACGACGCAAAAGCATTTGAGCGGTGTAAACGTGCGCTTCGATATAGTGGCAATCGACGACGAAGGAATCCGCCATATCGAGAACGCTTTTTGCGCAAACGACGCAAAATATCCTAGAAATTGAATAAAAATCGAAAGAAATTGATTAAAAAGCAAATTTATATTGTATTTTTGCTTGTTAAATAAATTTATTTATGATAATATAACACGCGTGACTCGGATGTTCCGCCGAACAAGAGACGCTTGTCGTGAACATCGCGCAAATACAGGAGGTCAAAAATGAACATTATCGACACAATCGAAAGAGAAGGCATGAAACAAAACTTGCCTGCAATCGCAATCGGCGACACCGTCAGAGTGAACGTCAAAGTTGTTGAAGGTACGAGAGAACGTATCCAAACTTACGAGGGAATCGTCATTGCAAGAAAGAACGGCGGCATCCGCGAAACAATCGTAGTTCGTCGTATCGCATGCGGCGTCGGCGTTGAAAGAACGTTCCCGCTTCATTCGCCCAAGATCGACAGCATCCAAGTCGTTCGCCACGGCAAAGTCAGACGCGCAAAACTCTATTACTTGAAAGAAAGAACCGGTAAAGCTGCAAAACTCAAAGAAGTCTAATTGCGGAAATCCGATTTTTTTAGAGGAACACAATGAAAAGAAAAACAATTTTCATAAGTGCGTTAGTGCTGGTATTCGTACTGGCACTTTTCGCATTTACGGCATGCAACAACGCAGAGAGCGAAGAGGGCGTAAACCTCGTCACCAACGGTGATTTTTCCACGTTTACGTCGGAAAACAAGTTCGAGGGTTGGACGACGTCATCATCGAGCGTATCGTTTGCAAGAGTGCAACGCTCGGATTCCGAGTCCGGCGACAACGTTCTCAAAATCGAAAACAAATCGGCAGGGTACAGCTATCTCAAACAATCCGTCAAGGTTGAAGTCAACAAGATTTACAAAGTCACCGTCGATATGAAAATCGACGCCGAACTTTCCAACAAACAAGGCGCGTACGTGTCTTTCCTTGAAAACGTTGAATATAAGTTCGTTACGCACTCTCAAAAGACCAACGGTTTCGTTACCAGCACTTTCTACGTCAAGCCCAAAAACACCGATTATCTCACGATTGCGCTTTGCATCGGTTCTCAAGAAAACAGCTGCAAAGGCACGGTATATTTCGACAACGTAAACGTTTCAAGAGTCAGTGAAGTGCCCGAAGGTTTCGAGCTTATCAACTTCAAAAAAGCAAAAACCGTCAACACCGGCGCAGACGTCAACGGCATCTGCTTCACGGTGCTTATGAGTTTGTTCGGCGTGGCTTTGCTTTGCTGTGCATACGTGCTCATCAGACGTTTGTATGCAAGAAAAGACGCTTTCGCCGATTTCGGCAAATCAGCGGTCTTTGAGAAGAAATCCACCACGTTTGCAACGAAATGGTATCAAAGCGACGCCTTTATCGTAAGCATGATTTTGCTCGGAGCGGCGGCAATTCGCCTTATGATTTTGCTCACGATGTACGGAATGGGCAGCGAGATGACCAACACGCTCTCAATTGCAAGAAAATACCTCGGCGTAAACAACGGCGTATTCAATTTTGCTGAGAAGATGGCTTCCGCAAACACGACTATGACGTATTCGCCCGGCGTGATTTACATTTTGTCCGTGCTTGGCTTCGTCGGTCAAAACTTTGACGACGCTTCGCTTTCGATTTTGCTTCGCCTTATCAACGTAATTGCCGATTTGGCAGTGATCGCGATGATTTATTTCTATGGCAAAAAGCAGGTTGGCAACAAGCTGGCAACCGTTTATTCGGCAGTGTACGCAATGCTTCCGTTCGCACTTATGGTGAGCGGTCACAGCGCAACGTTCGAAAGTCTTTTGATTGCTCTTATCGTCGGCGCGTTGATTTTGATGATCAACAAAAAGTATATTTCAACTTACTTTGTGATGACTCTTGCCGCAGTGCTCGATTTGAGAGCGATGGCAATTGCGCCCATCGTCGTTGCGTACTTTGTGTATATGTACATCAAAGATAACGACGACAAGAAGAAATTTACGTCCAACAGAGCGAAAATCGTGTTCGGTTTGCCCGCATGCTTCGTGCTTGCCTACGCGCTTACCATTCCTTGCGCGATTCATCAAATCGCAGCGGGCGACGCTTTCTACGGTTTCAAATTGATGATGGGACAAATGACCAACGTCAACTACTTTGTCAAGAATGCGTTCAACCTCTACGGCATGGTGGGTATGAACGGCAAATCCTCGCAACAAAGCGTCAACATCCTCAACCTCATCTTCCTCTTGGTGCTCGAAGCGTACGTCATCTCGCTTTACTTCAAGAACCGCAACAAACAAGAGCTGTTGCTCCTTGCGTCCTTCACGTTTGCGGTTATCGCAGTGTTCACGATAAAGGTGACATACACGTATTTGTTCCTTGCAATCGCACTTGCGTTTATCTTTACGATGGTCAGCGGCGACAAGAGAATGTATTTCGTGACGAGCGGAATGTCTTTCCTCGGCTTCCTCAACTACGCTCAACTTATGAACCAAAGCGGTTTTGTAAAGAGCGGTGTGATTTCGTCCGCAATCACCAACTTCGAAACGACGGGCGCATTCTACATCACATTCTGCGTGTTTACGGTGCTTTTGATCGGCTACTACGCTTACGTGAGCTATTCGATCACCAACAACACAAAGATCGTGGATATCAAAGCTATGCCGGAAACCGCCGGCGCAACGCTCAAAAACTTCTTCAAAGGTTTGAGTGCAAAGCTCAAAAAGGACGAGGACTAAAACGAAGTTTATCGTAAGATCTATATTAAAAACGACGCTCAACGGGCGTCGTTTTTAGTTGTTAAAAACCACATTGTTGCAATTTTATCGAATGAATTGTCTCTTGCTGCTTACGGTTTTGCTTGTCGCAAATTTATCGCGGCTGCAAACTTGCAATCGATTATTTGTTCGAGGGCAAGTTCTTTTCAGGACAGCGGAAGGGCATAAACTTGCGTGCAAGGCTGTCCATCAGTGCGGCGTCCATATGCTCGAAAATCACGTTGTTTGCGTACTTTGTGGCGTTTTCGAGCGTTTCTTGCGACTTTATCGTCCACATAAGGATAGGCAATTTTTTGCTCCATTTGACAATCCATTTGTTTTCCGGCAAATTTCTGTCAACCGCACGCACGTCGTATGCGATGAAATCGGGGCGCGTGATTTTGTTTATCCAAAGTTTGCCCATAAAATCGGTTGCCCACCATCTATTGTGTTTTCCGTCGGGGGAGCACCAGGTGCAAAGTTCGCCGCAAGCGTAGTTCGAATGACGTTTGGCATAAAGCACCGCGCCGAAATCGAAGGATTGAAGGGCGATGTTGCCTTTGTATCCGACTTCGTCGAGCACTTTTATCGTTTCGCGCACGATGCGATGATCGAAGGGATTGATGCCTTTTATCTCGCACAAAATACCGACTTTGCCGTCAACTAGCGCAAGAAATTCCTTAAAAGTGGGGATAACGTACTCGCTGTTTGCAAGCGGATATGATTTAAGCTCCTTCACAGTGCAATCTTTGACGAGTTTGTCAACGCCGCACACTCTTTTGAGGTTGTCGTCGTGGAAAACCACCACTTCGCCGTCTTTTGAAACGTGAACGTCGATTTCGATGTTGAAATTGTGCGCGATCGCTTGCTCGTAAGCGGGCATGCTGTTTTCGGGATACTGTTCGTCGTGCAAACCGCGGTGCGCGATAGGTCTATCGAAAAGCCATTGAAAATTCATGCTTGAAACCCCCGTATTTGTCATTTTATTTTGTTGATAAAATTTTATTATTCAATTATAATAAAGTCAACAGTTTTCAAAATTTATTGCGATTTTTTATATATTTGTAAGAAATCGCAAAATACGAGGGCAAATTGAGCAAGAAACATATACGCAATTTTTCCATAATCGCGCACATCGACCACGGCAAGAGTACGCTTGCCGACAGGCTCATCGAAAAGACGGGTACGGTTTCCGCGCGCGAAATGAGCGAGCAATTGCTCGACAATATGGAAATCGAAAAAGAGAGAGGCATCACCATAAAACTGCAAACGTGCAGATTGTATTATCAGTACAAGGGTGAGGAGTACATTTTCAATCTAATCGACACTCCCGGTCACGTTGACTTTACCTACGAGGTATCTCGCTCTCTTGCCGCTTGCGAGGGCGCATTGCTTGTCGTCGACGCAACGCAGGGCGTAGAGGCGCAAACGCTCTCAAACGTCTATCTTGCTCTTGAAAACGACCTTGAAATATTGCCTGTTATCAACAAAATCGACCTTGCTTCCGCCGACGTTGACGGAGTGAAACTCGAAGTTGAGGACATAATAGGGCTTGACACCGACGGTTGTCCGCTGGTTTCTGCAAAAGAGGGCATAGGCATTGACAATCTTATCGAGCAAATAATCGAAAAATTGCCTGCTCCGCAAGGCGATGACGACGCTCCTCTCAAAGCGCTAATTTTCGATAGTTTTTACGACAATTATCGCGGCGCAATTTCTATGGTGCGCATAATGGACGGCACTGTAAAAGTCGGCGATACGATAAAAATGATGTCGTCGGGCAAGACGTTCGAGGTTGTCGAAGTCGGTTATTTTTCACCGGGTATGCGTCCTTGCGACGTGCTTTCCTCGGGTGAAGTCGGCTATATCGCGGCAAGCATAAAGAACGTCAGCGACACTGCTGTGGGCGATACGATCACCAACGCTCAAAACCCGGCAAAAGAAGCTCTTCCCGGCTACAAAAAGGCAACTCCGATGGTTTATACGGGCGTTTTCCCTGCGGACGGCGCAAGATACGATGATCTCAAAGAAGCTCTTTTGAAATTGCAACTCAACGACGCGTCTTTGAGCTTCGATCCCGAAGTTTCAACCGCACTCGGTTTTGGATTCCGTTGCGGATTTTTGGGACTTTTGCACATGGAAATCATCGAGGAAAGACTTGAAAGAGAGTTCGATCTCGATCTTATCACCACTGCGCCCAGCGTTTCGTATATCGTAACAAAAACCAACGGCGAAAAGTTGACCATCGACAATCCTACGGCTTTGCCAAATCCCAGCGAAATCGCAAGCATCGAAGAGCCTATCGTCAAAGCAACGCTTTATACTCCGCCCGAGTACGTCGGACATATTATGGAGCTTTGCCAAGGCAAGAGGGGAGTTTTCATCGATATGAGCTATATCGATCCCACTCGCGTGCAAATTATCTATCGTATGCCGCTCAACGAAATAATCTACGACTTTTTCGACAGTTTAAAGTCCAGGACGCGCGGTTATGCATCTCTCGACTACGAGATGGACGGATACGAAAAGAGTGATCTTGTACGTCTTGATATGATGATAAACGGCGATATGTGCGACGCACTTTCCATTATAGTGCACAAAGATAACGCATACGCAAGGGGCAGAGGTATTGCCGAAAAACTTAAAGACGTCATTCCCAGACAGCTTTTCGAAATCCCCATTCAAGCAACCGTCGGCGGCAAAATCATCGCAAGAGAAACGGTGAAAGCAATGCGCAAAGACGTGCTTGCAAAGTGCTACGGCGGCGATATAACGAGAAAGAAAAAACTGCTTGAAAAGCAAAAAGAAGGAAAGAAACGTATGCGCAAAGTGGGCAGCGTAGAAGTGCCGAGCGAGGCGTTTATTTCCATACTCAAAGTCGATCCCAACAAATAAAAAATCGCCCCGAAAACGTCAAAATTTTCGGGGTTTTCAATAAAAAACATGCAACTTTACATCCATGTTCCGTTTTGCAAATCAAAGTGTCGCTACTGCGATTTCAACTCTTACGCTTGCCATGATAAACAAGCGATTTTCGAGTATCTAAACGTGTTAGACGATGAAATCAGGCTTGCAAGCGAGCAATACGGAAAAGAGAAAACAGACACGATTTACGTTGGCGGTGGCACGCCGAGTTTGATTGAAGGAAGTCTTATGTGGTCGCTTCTCAACAATCTTGCCTGCAGGTTCGATTTATCCCACCTTAAAGAGTGGACGATAGAGTGCAATCCCGAAAGCATAAACGAGCAAAAACTCGAACTTTACAAAGACGTCGGCGTAAACAGAATCAGCATAGGAGTTCAGAGCCTTTTCGACGACAATTTGAAAGCAATCGGCAGGCTTCACGACGCAAAAACCGCAATAGAAAAAATCAAACTTGCAAGGCGTTATTTCGACAACGTGTCCGCCGACCTTATAATCGGACTGCCGTTCGACACGAATGAGCGAATAAAAGCCGAAGTCGAAACGCTTGCGCCGCTTGTGAAACACTTGTCGATGTACGAATTGAGCGTCGAAGAGGGCACTGCGCTTGATAGAATGGTCAAACAAGGCAAAATTGTCTTGCCCGACGACGATAAAACGCAGGATTTGTTCGATTGTGCTTACGATTGCGCAAAAGCAAGCGGATTTGAAAGATACGAAGTGTCAAACTTTGCCAAGGACGGCAAGATTTCCTTGCACAATTTCGGCTATTGGCAAAGGGAAGAATATCTCGGCTTCGGCGCAGGCGCACATTCTTTTTTGAAAAAATCGAAGATAAACGTCAATACGACGAAAGATTTTTCCGGGCAGGTCAGGTATGCGAATTTCCGCTCGTTAAGCGACTATAAAAATGCTGTGGAAAGCGCAAATACATATGACGAAATTTGCCGTGATTTTTGCGAATATCTTACTGGAAAAGACGTGAAAGAAGAGGAAATTATGCTTGCTTTGCGCACGAATAAAGGCATAAAAGAAGAGCTTTTGCCACTTGTTCCGCAAAATCTGGAAAAGTATTTTGAAAGAAAAAACGGCTATGCGTCTTTGACAAGAGAGGGTATGGCTGTTATGAATTCGATATTGGTAGAAATTCTGGATATTTGAGGATAGGCAAAACCTATATGAATTTGCTTAAAACACAAAAACGAATACGTTGACGCGTTTTTTTTCCAATGGGGGGGTAAATGCCGACAAAAAAGCATTAAAAAAATGCGAAAATAATGCGAAAATAGCATAAAAATCTCGAATAAAAAATATTATTTTTTTGTTTGGCAATAATGATTGTCAATCCAAAATTTATTTGTTATACTTTGCTTGAAAACAACGGAGGCACAAATGACACCGGATTTATCTATTTACGGAGAGACGCCCAGTGCGCCCATCGCCATCATCGCCACTCCCGGCGCTGAAGAACTTGCTCAACTTATAGACAAACGACTCATCACACTGTTCAGCGAATCGCACCTCGGCAACAAACTCCACAACGGAACGTTTATTCTTAAATCCGACTGCCCGCGCTTCACAAACGGCGACGCAAAGGGTATCATCTGCGAAACCGTTCGCGGCAAAGACTTGTACATCATTTGCGATCCGGGCAATCACGGTGTGACCTATCCTTTCTTCGGAAAAGAGATTCCGCTCACACCCGACGAGCATTTTCAAAACCTCAAACGCATAATATGTTCATGCATGGGCAAGCCCGAGCGTATCACGGTCATTATGCCGATGCTCTACGGCGGCAGACAGCACAGACGCAGCGCAAGAGAATCGCTTGACTGCGCTCAAATGCTTCTCGAACTTCAAAATATGGGCGTTGCGGACATCATCACGTTCGATGCTCACGACCCGAGAGTGCAAAACGCAGTGCCGCTTATGGGATTTGACAACTATTTTGCACACTATCAAATCCTCAAATGCCTCACAAGACGTTTTCCCGACGTCAAACTCAAAAAAGACAGCCTCATGGTCATTTCTCCCGACGAAGGCGCAATGACGAGAAACGTATTTTACGCTTCCGTGCTCGGACTCGACCTCGGTATGTTCTACAAAAGACGCGATTATTCAACAATCATCAACGGCCGCAATCCCATCGTTGCGCACGAGTATATCGGCGCGTCGGTCGAGGGTATGAACGTCTTTGTTGCAGACGATATGATTGCAACGGGCGATTCCATCCTCAAACTTGCAAAAGAGATAAAAGAGAAGGGCGCAAAAAAGGTTTTCCTTGCTGCAACGTTCTCGCTCTTCACCGAAGGTGTGGACAAATTTAACAAAGCATATCAGGACGGCGTGTTTGACGCAGTGCTTTCGACAAACCTCACGTATCGTATTCCAGAACTCAAAGAGTGCGAATGGTTTGTGGAAGCGGATTTGTCAAAATATATTTCTTATATCATCGCCGCCGCAAACGTCAACGAATCCGTTGCGAATCTTCTCGATCCCTCGCAAAAAATCCGCGAGCTTGTGGACAGACTCAACGGTTGACACAAAAGGAGTAAAAGATGAAAATCACATGGCTTGGTCATTCCTCGTTTTTGCTTGAAGAGAGCACGGGAACGAAGATTGTCACCGATCCTTATCATTCATACGTAGGCTATGAGATGCCCGACGTCGATGCAGACATCGTCACGGTTTCTCACGCACACAACGATCATTGCTGCGTTTCGAAAGTAGGCGGCGATCCCACAGTGCTCAACAGAGTGGGCGCATACGAAATCGGCGGCGTACATATCCTTGCTCAACGCTCGTATCACGATGATAAAAAGGGCAGTCTGAGAGGGGAAAATATCATTTTCAAATATCGTATGGACGGTGTTGACGTGTGCCATATGGGCGACATCGGCGAGGAGTGCAACGCAATTTTGGTTGAATCTCTTATGCCCGTAAACGTGTTGCTCGTTCCTGTCGGAGGCAACTATACGATAGATGCGCAACAAGCAAAAGAATACGTCGATCGTATCATGCCCGATGTCGTGATCCCCATGCACTACAAGACCAAAGATTGCGAGTTTGACATCGACAAAGTCAATGAGTTTTTGTCCCTTTTCGACGACGAAAACATCGTTTACGCAGACTCTTGCACGGTTGAATTCGACAGAGCCGATTTTGACGGCGAAGAAACAAAAGTTTTGGTGCTTGACAAACTTTCAAAATAATTTATTTACGCTTTTTAAGCCGTTGCCGACTTCTGTCGGCAACGGACGATATACTCCATGACGCATAACACCAAAATACGCCGTTTGGCATTAAAAAAGTAATATAAATTTTTTTCGGACGCTAAGTTCGAATATAGGTGAAAATGATGCAAAAATTCTCAAAATCAGAATTAGAGGCAAAAAGCATTTTCGAAATGCGCGCCCTTGCAAAAGAAGTCGGCATAAGCGCGCCAACGAAAATGAACAAGGCAGAACTTGTCGATATGGTCTTTAAAATCACCAACGGTGAAATAGAGCCGCCGCAAGCTCCGAGACGCGGTCGCCCTAAAAAGTATGGCGATGCAACCGAACAAACGACAAGCGAAAAACCGCAAATTGCTCAAAACCTTGCTCAACCCGAGCAAATTCTCACGCCGTCTCCCGCAAAAGTTGAGGTCATAGGCGAAATTTCGCTTCCTAAGGGATTTGAAAGACCAAAATATCAGCCGACGCGCCAATTCGCTCAACAAAATCAAAAACAATATTCCAACAACGGCTTCAATCAAAACAATTACGGTCAAAAACAAAACAATTTCCGCAATCAAAACCAAAATCAAGTGCAACGCGACAACGTTATCGCAGAACGCAAAGATGATGAAGAAACCGAACAAATCCGTGAAGGATATCTTGAAATCAACCCCGACGGATACGGCTTTTTGCGCGTAAAAAACGGTGAATTTAACGAAATGGACGCTTACGTGTCCGCAATGAAAATTAAACAATACGGATTGCGTAGAGGCGACTACGTGACTTCTCTTTGCAAAAAGGTGCAAGAGGGCAGACCGTCCGCAGTCGTGAGCGTAACAACGATCAACGGCATCGAATCCGACAAAGTGGGCAAACGTCCCAATTTCGACGATCTCGTGCCAATTTATCCCGACGAGCGTATTCGCCTCGAAGTTGCGCCCAGAGAGTTTGCAACTCGCTGCATCGACCTCGTATCGCCTATCGGAAAAGGTCAAAGAGGCATCATCGTTTCACCCCCGAAAGCCGGTAAGACGACGCTTCTGAAAATGATTGCAAGCTCCATCGCAACCAACTATCCCGACATCGAACTCAAAGTGCTTCTCATCGACGAACGCCCCGAGGAAGTCACGGATATGCAACGCTCCATAAAGGGCGAAGTGGTGTATTCGACGTTTGACGAACTTCCCGAGCATCACACAAAGACTGCCGAAATGTTGCTCGAACGCGCAAAACGTCTTGTCGAAATGGGCAAAGACGTCGTGATTTTGCTCGACTCGCTCACAAGACTTGCAAGAGCGTACAACCTCACGATTCCGCCTACGGGCAGAACGCTCTCCGGCGGTATCGATCCGGGCGCATTGCATAGTCCCAAACGCTTTTTCGGCTCGGCAAGAAACATCGAAAACGGCGGATCGCTCACCATCATCGCAACCGCGCTTGTTGACACGGGAAGTCGTATGGACGACGTCATTTTCGAAGAGTTTAAAGGCACGGGCAATATGGAAATTCATCTCGACCGCAGACTCAGCGAAAAGAGAATTTTCCCCGCAATCGACCTTGCAAAGAGCGGTACGAGAAAGGAAGAATTGCTCCTTACGCCCAGCGAACTCGAAGGCACGTGGGGTATCCGCAAACTTTTGTCGAACGCCGACAACGCCGAAGCAACCGAAAACCTTATCAATATGATTGTCAAAACTTCTTCCAACAAAGAGTTTATCGACCAACTCAACCTTCAATTGCGTGTGCTTGCAAAAGAGGGCTACACCGTGAGAAGTTTGAAATAATTTCGAGTATCTAACGCGTTATAATATCGTAAACAATTTTATAGAAGGTAAACTATGAGCGAATTTAAAGATTTGCGTATCGTGGACAACTTTTATCAAACGTCTTCGTTTTTCCCCATGCCCGTCGTGCTTGCCTCGACGGTGTCGGAAAGCGGACAAACCAACATCGGCTCGTATTCTCTTTGCTTCCCGTATTACATCGCAGGCAAAGACTATTACGCGATGATTTTGGAGGTCAGAAACTCGTCTAATACCGCTCAAAACATTTTGCGCACGGGCAAAGTTGCGCTCAACTTTATCCCCGACAACAAAAAGTTCTTTAAAGAAGCGGTGAGATTGGGGTTCCCCGGCGACACGACCGAGCAAAAAATGAAAGATTGCATCTTCACGTTGCGTGACAGCGTGCTCGGCGGCGACCGTCCGCAAATCGTCGAAGAAGCATTTCAAGTGTTTGAGTGTACGTGGGACAGTTCTTTGGAAGACGCATATCTCGATAAGCCCGGTTGCCTTGAAGGCTACGAACCGCCGTATCGCAATTTCAACGGAATTACAAGTAAGTTCGGCGCGCACTTTATCCTCAAAATCGACAAAATCTGGATGAAAGAGGAGTATTACGATTCAATCATCAACGGCGTTTCAAGATACAATTATCCGCCTGTGCCCGTCGATTATGGCTATCGCGATAGCACAAACTTCTGGTGCTCTCGTTTCAAAAAGCCTTATCCCGAAAAGATTCAGGCAAAGGAAGGGGACGTCAACTCCGTCAAATATGCGGCGTCGAGAATCGACCCGCAAGTCAAATTTACCGACGAGGCATGCGCAAAACTGACAAAGATCCCCAGAGTGTTCCTCAAAGCAGCTCTCACGCAAATGGTTGAAATCGCAAAGAGCGAAGGTATATCCCTTATCGACGAAAAAGCTCTTGCAATCATCAACGACAAGCGCAGGGAAGAGAAAAAGAAATAAGTTAAATCGTATATTCGATTTTGTTTGAAAAGGACGGAATTTCCGTCCTTTTCGCTTGTAAAAAGAGCCCGTAAATAAAAAGGCGTACGAATTTTTAATCAAAAAATAGAAAGCCACCTAAGCGGTGGCTTTCCTCTGAATTTTGAAAATTTAAGTTTCGTTTGCAACGCTAAATTGCAATAAATCAGTCTTTTTGTTCCTCTTTTTCGTGTTTGTCAAAGAGTTTGAACTTTTGCTCTTGTTCATCCTCTTCCTCCTTTTGAGGATTGATCCTGACCTTGATTTCGATGATCTTGCGTGCAGTGAGTTTATTGACCACGATCGTGAGATTTTTGAAATCGAAAGATTGCGACTTTTTTGGAATTTCTCCGAATTGCTCGATAACCCAACCGCTGACGGTTTGAGAGTCGAAATTTTCCGTTTCGTTTTCGTCGATATTAAATTCTTTGAAGAAATCATCGAGTTCCGCACGACCGTCTACGAGATAATTTTCATCGTCGATTTTGGTGAAGTAGTTGACAACTTCGTCGTGTTCGTCCCAAATCTCACCTACGAGTTCTTCAAGGATGTCTTCGAGGGTGACTATACCCAGCGTTCCGCCGTACTCGTCAACGACAACAGCCATATGCACTTTTTGGCGTTGCATGCTTTTGAGCAATGCGGATATCTTCATATGCTCGGTTGCCACCGCAACCGGCGTTATGTAATTTTTTATGTTCTTCTCGCCTTTTTCAAGAGCAGTGAAGAAGTCGATGTTGTGGATCATGCCAACGATTTGATCGATGGAATCCTTGTAGACGGGCAATCTCGAATAGTTGTATTCGAGGAAAATCGCCTTGATTTTGTCCATCGCCATATTGGTCGGCACGGCAATGACGTTGACTCTCGGAACGAGAATGTCTTGCACTTCGCAGTCGTCAAATTCTATTGCGCTCGAAATAAGCTCGCGCTCTTGTGAGTCGAGAGAGCCGTCCTCTTGCGCTTCTTCGACCATTGAAAGCAATTCTTCTTCTGTGATTTTGTCGTCGTCGCGAGATTTGAAAATCTTGTTCAAAACGAATTTCAACCCTGTAAAAACAATCGTAATCGGATAGAGTATGATTTGAATTGCGCGGATGGGGTAGCCGAACGCCATGCAGATACGCTCGGAATTTTCCTTTGCAATCATTTTGGGGGTGATTTCGCCAAACGTCAAAACGATCACGGTGGACACGGCGACCGAAACGATGCCGCTTACCGCCGGATCGGGAATCACGCTTTCGAAAATATTGTTGAAAAGTACTGAAAGAGTGATGTTGACAAGGTTGTTTCCCACAAGGATGGTTGAGAGAAGTTTGTCGAATTTGTCAAGAAGTTTTAAAGCGTTTTGCGCAGATTTGTTGCCGCCTTGCGCTTTAAGTTTGAGTTTCGTTCTGTTGACAGAGCTGAATGCGGTTTCCGTTGCCGAGAAAAATCCCGAAAACAGCACCAAAACAACGATAAAAATAGACGATAATATCGTACTGAGTGGGTCAGGGTCAGCGGTTGCGCCAAGTAAGTTGCCCATATAATCTCCTAAAATTTTGATATTTCGATGATAACATGCAATGTAGATTTTGTAAATAATACATTTAAAATGTATGCGAATGTGTGTGCAAAAATCACGGAAAACGCTGCAAATCAGGCAATTTTGCTTTGGAAAGCATCGTGTAAGCGAGTTTTTCGTTTGTCTCGGACAAGAAGTGGAACAAGTTTACGGCACGTCTTAAAGCGTGTACAGATCGTCGCAAAAAGCGTCGGAAATCATTTTTACAAAATCGTCTACGTCCGCAACGCTTTCGTATTCTTTCACAACGTGCCAGTCGTCAAGTGAAAAGCCGTGTTCCGCCGCCAATTCGCAAAGCTGATTTTCGGTCAATTTTTCGCCAATTCCGTTTGCCGTATCCGCGCAATCGCTGAGATAGAGTTTGCCTTGCATATCTATGAGATATAGGGATATCCCTTCGCCACTGCGAGTAAAATATCCCGTCGGAATTTCGTAAAAATCGTCTGCGATACGTTGCACGGGATATTTGCTTTCAATTTGTTTTACGGCAGTCAAAACGTTCATGTGGTTCAATCCTCGTCGATTTTTGCAAGTTTAAACAACGCTTCGTTGAATTTGGCAACGTTGTCTTGAAGTTTGCTTACGTCGTAGGGGAAAGCGGATATAAAATTGCCGTCCGCAAAACTCAATCCGTATTCGCTTTCGATTTTACATATCTTTTCTTTGTGCAAGCGCATATCTACGTCCATAATCTCCCAATAATCGGTAACCGAGCGGTTGTCAGAGATTTCTACGCTGTTGCCGACTTTTTCCAAAACGTTGCAAACGCCCTCGTCGTATCCCGGCAAAAACGTGTCGATAGCAACGATAACTCTGTTTTCGAAAGTACGCGTGAAAACCTTGCAAGCGTAGCAACTTGCAACGATTTTCGCAAACTCGCCAACAGAGAGTTCGTTTGTATTTTCAAATTTGATAATCGCATCGTTTTCCATATCGTTTTAAATATAACATATTTGATGGATTTTTGCCAGACGTAGTTATATAATTTGTTTATTAATATCGAAAAACTATCTTCAAAATATCAAGTTCGCCACCTTGAAAAGTGCGATGCTCAAACGGTTTTGGACTTATATGAGTCAAATCCGCTTTATTTCGAGCATTGTCCGCCACCGCCCACGATTCAGTCTGTTGAATACGATATGTGCGCGCTTCCCGACGGGAAAAGCATCGCCGACAAACACTTCGTTGGTTTTTTCGACGGCAATAATCTAGTTGCAGTGCTTGACTTGATTGAAAAATATCCCGACAAACAAACCGTTTTTATAGGTCTGTTTATGGTTGCGGCGGCATATCAGGGCAGGGGCGTCGGAAGCAAAATAGTTTCGTCTTGTTTCAAGCAACTTGCTGCCAAGGGCTATACGCACGTTAGACTCGGCTATGTTAAAACAAATCCGCAAGCAAAATCATTTTGGCAAAAACTAGGTCTTGTGCCGACGGGAATAGAGTGCGAACAAGAGTATTACACCGTTGTCGTAACGGACAGAATAATATAAATACGAGATGCGATGTTGCATATGTGTATTGCAATGAGTTTTTGCATGTGTTATGATTAGAAAAAAGGAGATTGGCATACCTTGCTATAATATGCCGTTGCAACTTAATATCCACTTCAAAAACCGATTGAAAGTCTGAAAACGCCTATGTCGGTTTTTTTGATTGGCGGAGAAGAAGACGTAAGTTGTTGCTGGCAACAAACATCTCTTTGCTCCTCAGGTCTCCTGCCGCTTTTGCAATCCTGCAATGCTACGCATTTATGCTTTTTTCTCCGCAAGTCAATATGTGTAAGCACAATGATTTGCGCAAAAAAAATGCAACCCTACGGGTTAAGCAGGATTGCATTTCGTGGCGGAGAAGAAGAGATTCGCCCAACAGCGAAGCGAGCGAAATAGATTTCGCAAAGCGGAGTGTGCAACGAAGAGTTCGGCAACGCAGTTGCGTGCGGCATCGCCGCACAAAATCTCCTTGACAGAAACACGAAACCCTACTGTTTAGTAGGGTTTCAGGTGTTGGCGGAGAAGAAGAGATTCGAACTCTTGAACCGCTTTTGACGGTTACGCGATTTCCAGTCGCGCGCCCTCGACCAAACTAGGCGACTTCTCCAAGAGATATTGCGGGGAAGAGCGTGTTTGGTACGCAGTACCAAGTAAACGCGACTTCTCCAAGAGATAGTATGAAATTTTTACAAGTGGGTGGCAGTTGGAAGCCAATGGAAAACAAAACCATTTCCTCCAACTGTTCACGGGGGACTGTCCCCTCAAACCCAACGATATGGATTATATATCAAAAAAGAGTTTTTGACAAGCGGTTGAAAAGATAATTTTTTTCATTTTGCGGATAAAAATCTTGGTTTGTTACGTTTATCAATTCTGACAGCAGATTGACCTATTGAAATTTTCGTTTCTTCTTGCTAAAATATTTTTAGGAGGGAGATTATGACTTATTCAAAATCCAGACCGAAGATTCTGTCGTCCGGGATTATGGACGCATTGAGTTCGTTTGCATATTTTGTGCTTGCGATATTGTTTTTTATATTCGGAGCGGTGCTGCTAAACACTGACGTATCCGGCGGTGAGGACAACATGTCGGGCGCAATCCAAGAGATTGGCGGAGCGTTTGCCACAGGCATTTTGGGCGTTTTGTCGATTGTCGTGGGAATTATTTGCTTGATTGCCATGCTTATATCCCTTGTCGGGACGGTGATTACGCTACGATCCGTCAACAAAGACTTTTCGGCACTGAAAAACAGACTTAACATGCTTAAAATCGCCGCAGGATTTAACTATGCGGCAATGGGTATTTTCTTTGTCGGTGCGATATACGATTTCACGCAGTGCGGAAACGATGCGACGCTCGTTGCGGGAGCGTGCGTGTTGCTTGCAGTTTCGATTTTCAGAGGAGTAAGCGCGGTTTTCAAAACGCTTGCAATCAAGGAGATAAGCGTTGAGCAAGTAGAGAATAGCGAGCTATCTGACCAAGGCGCAAACACTAACGATATTGAAGAATAAATCAACGTCAGATTTTTTGCAAAAGGCCTCCGTTTCGGAGGTCTTTTGCATTTGTTTTTAACTTGTAACGAATAAGATTAGATTTCTTTGCGGTATCGCAAAAACTATTCGGTGACGTCCGGGAGAGTTATGACGAAGTGTGCCGCGCAAGTTCCGGCGTTCTTTGCGGTTTGATAATACCATTCATTTTGGTCGAGTATTATTGAAAATCGACATAGAAAAAGGACGTTAATCGTCCTTTTTCTACAAGCAGTTTATCAAATTTTCGGTAAAATTTACCAAAGGTTGTCGTTTCTCACGATTGCGCAACCCTTGCTTGCTCTTGCAACTGCGGCAATGCCGTTCTTTGCGCCGCTGATGTCCGCATAACCGTCGTTGGTGGTTGCGATGAGGCTGCCGTTGGTTGCGTACAAACGAAGACGATATTCGCCTTTTTTGTCGAGATAAATTTCCCATTTGGGGAATTTGAGGGTTTCGTAATTTTTGAGCGTTTGGTTTTCGACGGGGGCTTTTTCTGCGTTGTTGATGATGCTTTGCACGCCGATTTTAGCTGCGCCGAGAGTGGTGTAGGCTTGTGCGCCGATTGCCACGACTCTATAGTTGGAGGAGAAAAGCTTAAACACAAAGTTGCCTTTGTCCGTCTTTTTGATGACGTATTTGCCGTGAACTTTGCCTTCGCCTTCAACGAGGACGGTTTCCTCATCCTTTTCGACGGTTTTCGTTGCTTTGGGAGCGTTATCTCCTTTGACGGGAGATTCTTTTACAGCCGTTTCTTTGACGGGAGTTTCTTTTTGAGCTTTTGCAGTATTGGTTGCTTTCACGGGTTTTTCTTCTTGAACCGGTTTGGTTGTTTTGTCCGTTGCTTTTGCCACTTTCTTTTCCTCCGTAGGTGTTTTTGTATTTTCAACTTTTGTTGACTTTTTGGATGCGGTCTTTTTGGTGGCAACTTGTGCATCGTCGGACTGCTTTTGCGCTTTGGGCGCGGACTTTGAAGATTTGTTTGCAGACTTGACTTCCGTTTTTTCTTCGGCGGTTGCGATCTCTTTCTTGGGCTTTACGACTGTAGCGACAGCCCACAAATCCTCTGCTTTTTCCTGTTTCTTCTTTGTGGATACAACCTTTGTTTTTGCAGGTTTCTCGACTTCGAAATTCGTGTCGAACAACTCATCGTTGACGGATTTTCCGCTCTTGAGGTTGAGAGCCGTTTTGTGAGCTTCGTCATTGAGGACGGGAGCAGGCTCGGCAACTTTCTTTTGGGCGGGTTTTCTTTTCTTAACGGGCTTGGGAGTAGTATCGATGACCGGTTCGGCAGTTTCGGTTGCTTCTTCTTGCATGTTTTGGTCTGCAACAGGAGCCTGTTCGTTCTGCTCGACGGCGTCTTGCACGACTTCGGCAACGGGTTCTTCGACAGATTGAACGGGTTGAGCGTCTTGTGCATTCTCGTCGACAGTCGGCTCGGCTGTGTTTCCAAGCGAATCGTTT
Source organism: Firmicutes bacterium CAG:475 (assembly GCA_000434435.1). Taxonomy (GTDB): domain Bacteria; phylum Bacillota; class Clostridia; order Christensenellales; family CAG-917; genus CAG-475. Next base: position 31,893 of record FR895540.1, on the reverse strand, counting down.
TCTTCGGAATCGGAGATTTCAATATCTTGCGGAGTTTCGACAACCGGCAAATTCTCGTTTTCGGGTTCCGCTTTCAACTCCTCAACAGGCGTTTCGTCAACGGGCGTTACGACATCTTCGTCGACAATTTGCTCCGATGCGTCTTCGACTAGATCGTGTTGATCGTCTTGCAAGTCTGTTGTCGTGACGTCGAGAGCGTCAGCCGATTCGGTCTTGTCGGCGTCGGAGGGAAGTTCATCGGATTTTTCTTGTATATCGTCGGTTGAACCGGCGGTTTTGTCCGTCGACTCGAGAGAATTGTACGAAAGGGCGGATTGTGTTTCGGGTTTGATTTCTTCTACTTTGCCGTCATCGGTGATATGTATCAAAGTGCCGACAGGGGCATTGTCATCGTCATCGACGATTTCACTTTCCAAAAAATCGATTTCATCAAAATTTACCATAAAAATAAATTCCTCCGCACGGAAAACAGAAGAATTTTTTGCATGAAAAAACTCCTCTATAATCCAAGATATGAATATAATATCATATTTGTTTGCTTAAATCAATATTCCGACAAACTTTTTTTGTCAAAAATCGCGCTATTTTCAATTATAAATTGATAAACGCCACAAGATGTGGTATATTAGACGTAGTTCATTGCGACGAAAACGTCGCATAAAAGGTTGTATGATTACGCTATGAACAACTTCAATCTCAATCCACAGCAACTTGCCGCCGTCAACGACACCGAAGGCGCGGTTTTGGTTATTGCGGGCGCGGGGAGCGGAAAAACTCGCGTGCTTACCGCAAGGGTTTGCCATCTCATCGAGACTGGCGTCGACCCTTATAACATTTTGGCAATCACTTTCACAAACAAAGCCGCCAACGAGATGAAAGAGCGTATCGAAAGATACATCGGCTCACAAAGCGTCTGGACGAGCACGTTCCACTCGATGTGCGCTCGCATGCTCAGATACGATGCGGACAGAATCGGATATTCCACCGATTTTACCATTTATACCGACCTTGAAAGCGAAAGAGTAGTCAAGCGCGTATTGCAAGATTATCCGCAAGCCGATCCCAAAAACAAAGGCGATTATTTGTGGCATATTTCACGTGCCAAAACGCTTGCTTTGTCACCTGAGGCGTATTACGACGCAATCAAAAACGACGACAACGACGCATACAATATATATCAGGTCTACGCACGTTACGAAGAGGAACTCAAAAAGTGCAACTGCATGGATTTTGACGATTTGCTCCTCAAAACCGTAAAACTTTTCTCGGAGTGTCCCGACGTTCTCGAAAAGTATCAAAGACGATTCCAATACATTTGCGTAGACGAGTTTCAGGACACCAACAAACTGCAATACGACATTGTAAAACTGCTCTCGAAAAAGAGCGGAAACTTGTTTGTAGTTGGCGACGAAGATCAGTCCATTTACAGCTGGCGCGGCGCGGAAATCCGCAATATTTTGGATTTCCCGAAGGATTTTCCCGGCGCAAAGGTTTATAAGCTCGAACAGAATTATCGCAGCACGACGTCCATTCTGAAAGCCGCAAACAACGTCATAAAAAACAACTCCAACCGCAACGAAAAGAACCTTTGGAGCGAAATTAAGGACGACAACAGCATCGAGTATTACGAGGCGTACAACGATCGAGACGAAGCGACGCAGGTCGCGCGAACCATAAACACTTTGCACAGAAACGGCGAAAAATACAGCGATATGGCGGTTTTGGTGCGTGCAAACTCGGTCACCAGACAATTTGAAGAAGAGTTTAATTTGCACGGAATACCGTACAGGGTTTTCGGTGGGTTCAGATTTTACGAACGCAAGGAAATCAAAGACGCTTTGGCATACGTTCGTCTTGCAATAAATCCGAGCGACAACGACAGCATTTTGCGTGTCGTCAACTATCCCAAGCGCGGCATCGGCAACACGGCGGTGCAAGAGTTGCAAGAGGTTGCAAAGGCGCACGATACGACGCTTTTCAGCGTGCTTGTCAATCCCGAATGGCTCACGCCGAACACCGCAAAAAAACTTGCTTCTTTCTCGCAAATCGCAACGGATTTGGTGCAATTTTCAAAACAAATGCAGGCGGTTGAGTTTATGCAATACGTCATTAGGCGCAGCGGACTCGAAAGCGCGCTGTCGCAAAGTCAAGAGCCGGACGACGCAAACAGACTGGAAAATATCGAAGAACTCGTTTCCGCCGTGCAACAATTCGAACAAGACAACGACGGAGCAGGCATATCCGACTTTATGCAATCCGTCGCGCTCGTGTCAGACACCGACGAAATGAACAGTGAAGATTACGTCACGATTGCAACCATACACGCAGTGAAAGGTCTTGAATTCGACGACGTGTTTTTGGTTGCGCTCGAGGATGGGATTTTCCCGACTCAAAGAGCGATTACCGCAGGGGACGTGGAAGAAGAGCGCAGACTTATGTACGTTGCCATAACGCGCGCACGCAAAAAGTTGTTTGTGCTCAACGCCCGCCAACGCTATCGTTTCGGAAGAACGGAATACTTGCCAAAGAGCAGATTCGTGGGCGAAATGAGCGGATTTAAGTCGTCGATGAGATACACCAACTCATCATATTCGCAACCGACTTTCGACACGTCCGATCGCATAAAACTCGGCGTAAACAATCCTCAAACGTCGGCGTTCAAAAAGAATCTGTCGAACGGTTTTTCGAAATCGACTCTCGAAACGCCGAAAAAATCTTCGAATGTCGACTATTCTCAATTCAAAAAGGATACCGTAGTCGAACATACGAAGTTCGGAAGAGGCATTATAATTCAAACGAGCGGCGACGGCGAGGATAAGATTGCGGCAATTGCGTTTAAGGGCTTGGGCGTAAAAAGATTTTCGCTTGCCATCGCTGCGGCAAGTCTTAAAATCATCGGCAAAAACGACGAAGAATAGAACAATCAAGTCCGTTAGATGTTCGAAAAGCGCATTTGTAGAAAAATGTATATTGACACGAACGCCGATTTGATATAACTTGAAAATGAGGTTTGACCTTAATATATTGGGGCAAAATCGAGATATGGACAAACTTGCAAGAATGAAGGAACTCGTGTCCACTCTCAACGAGTGGGCAAGGCTGTATTACGAAGAGGACGCTCCCGTCGTTGCCGACGCGGAGTATGATCGTCTTTACGACGAATTGCGCGCGCTCGAAGCAGAAGAAGGCTATTCTTTGCCCGACAGCCCCACGCACAGAGTGGGCGGCGCGCCTAAGGGTAAGTTTGAACAATCCAAGCATCTTTTGCGACTTTACAGCCTTGACAAGTGCCAATCGAAAGAGGAGTTTTTCGAATGGTGCAACCGCATCGTGAAAACGGTGGGATATTTGCCTACGCTCACTTGCGAGTATAAATTCGACGGACTTACGCTCAATATTTTGTATGAAAACGGCAAAATCGTCAAAGCGTCCACAAGGGGCAACGGTGAAGTCGGCGAGGTCGTAACGGCGCAAGTCAACACCATAAAAAAACTGCCCAAAACCATTGAATATAAGGGAAAAATCGAAATTCAAGGCGAAGGCATCTTGCGACTTTCCGCACTCAACGCATACAATCAAATCGCATCCGAACCTCTTAAAAACGCAAGAAACGGCGCTGCCGGCGCAATCAGAAACCTCAATCCCGAAGTTACCGCTCAAAGAGGTCTTTCCTTTTTTGCCTACAACATCGGTTACAGTGACAAAACTTTCGAAACGCAAACGCAAATGCGCGATTTTTTGAAAGAACAGGGCTTCGAAACCGAAGGCGATTTCGAAAGAGTAAACGACGCGCAAGCGGCAATGCAATATGCCGACAATACAGGCGAAAAGCGTGAAAAACTCGACTATCTCATAGACGGCGTGGTGTTCAAAGTCGACGACGTGAGATTGAGAGAAGAGATCGGCCTCACCGAAAAATTTCCCAAATGGGCGGTTGCGTACAAGTTTAAAGCGGAGGAGATGACAACCACGCTTTCGGGCGTGGAGTGGCAAGTGTCAAGAAGCGCAAAACTCAATCCGATTGCGATTTTAGACCCCGTGGACATCGGTGGAGTGACCGTGTCGAGAGCAACACTCAACAACTACGGAGATATTCTAAAAAAGAAAGTTAAAATCGGTGATAAAGTGTTCGTGCGTCGCTCTAACGACGTAATTCCCGAAATTATGGGCGTTGCAATCGAAAATCCCGACGCAAAAGCCATTGAAAAGCCGACGGAATGTCCCGTTTGCCACGCTCCCGTCAAAGAAGTCGGTGCATTTTTGTACTGCACTGGGGATAACTGCGCCCCGCAAATCATATCGAAACTTGACCATTTCGCATCCAAAGACGCAATGGATATCGACGGATTCAGCGAAAAAACCGCCGAACTTTTGTACAACGAAACGCACGTCGAAAATGCGGTCGATTTGATGAATATCACCGCAATTGACTTGTTCGGACTGGAAGGATTCGGTGATAAGAAGATTGACAATTTGCTCGGCGCGATTGAAAAATCTAAACATACCACGCTCGACAGATTTTTGTTCGCATTGGGCATCGAAGGCATAGGCAAAAAGACCGCAAAAGATTTGGTTAAGCGGTTTAGAACGCTTGAAAACCTCAAAAACGCATCGTTTGCGGAGCTTGGAGCGGTTGACGGCATAGGCGAAATCCTTGCAAACAACATTTTCACATATTTCCGTGATTCTAACAATGCGGATTTTGTTCAAAAACTTCTTGATTGCGGCATAGAATTCGAGGAAAAAGAAGAGAAACAAGGCGTGTTTTCGGGTATGAAAATAGTTCTGACGGGCTCGCTTCCGACCTATAAGCGCGGCGAGGCAACCAAACTCATCGAGGACAACGGCGGGGAAGTTGCTTCATCCGTTTCGAAATCCGTCAATCTCGTGCTTGCAGGGGACGATGCGGGTTCTAAACTCGAAAAAGCTCAAAAACTCGGCATCGAAATCATTGACGAGGAAGAATTTAAGCGGCGTCTTGGCATTTGAGCCTATGCGGTGTGCAACAAAATTTACAATTAATTTGCGATTTTCAATTTAAAAAGGCGTTTTTGCCTTTTTATTTTTGTCACAAAGTTGGCACAAGTTGTTGCGATGACGTATCGTTTGTGATATAATATCTAAAAATTATTAGGCGGACGCACGCATATGCACAGTATGACAGGCTATGGCAAAGGTGTTTCCAAACGCGACGGAAAGACCATAACCATAGAGATTAAAACCGTAAATCACAGATTTTTGGATTGCAATATCAAGCTCCCTCGCAACTTTCTTTTTGTCGAGGACAGAGTGAAAAAAGCCGTTTCGTCGGCAATTTCGAGAGGACACGTAGATCTCTATCTTACTTACGAGCAGAGCTCGACCGACGAAGGCGCCTACACTGTCGATTTGGAGCTTGCAAACAACTATCTTACGGCGGTAAGACAACTTGAAAACGGCACGGGGCTTGCAAACGACGTCACTCTTTCAACGCTTTTGCGCGTCGGGGATATCGTGACAAGACAACAATCCGTCGAGGACGAGGATTTGCTTGCGGAAATGACGCTCGAAGCGGCCAGCGAAGCACTTGTCAATCTCAAAGTTATGCGTGAAAAGGAAGGTCAATCTCAAAAAGCGGACATTGCAAGCAAACTCGGCACGATCGAGGCGTGTCTTGACCGCATAAAAGAGTTTGCGCCCAAAGTCGTCGAAGATTACAGAGAGTTGCTCAACGCAAGGATTGCCGAGGTTGTCGAGCCGTCGCTCGTTGACAAGCAACGTCTTGCAACCGAAGTTGCTCTTTATGCCGATCACTGCGCAATCGACGAAGAAATCACAAGGCTTTCAACTCACATATCAAACATGCGTTCGCTGCTTGAAGCAACCGAGCCTGTGGGAAGAAAAATGGATTTTCTCGTGCAAGAGTTCAACAGAGAAACCAACACGATCGGATCAAAAGCAAACGATATGCGCATCACAAAAGAAGTGCTTGCCATAAAGAACGAAATTGAAAAAATGCGCGAACAAGCCGCCAACATCGAATGAGGAAATCTTGACTATGCAAATGGAAAACGGTATGCAAAATCGAGGATTGCTCATCGTCGTGTCGGGATTCAGCGGAGTGGGCAAAAGCACGGTTATATCAAAGATGTTTCAAAAGATGCCGAATTTGAGATTTTCGGTGTCCTGCACTTCGAGAAAACCAAGGAAAGGAGAGCAAGAGGGCGTTGACTACTACTTCGTCACAGAGGACCAGTTTGTGAAAAAAGTCGACAACGACGAATTTGTGGAGTACACGCGCACTTTTACAAACTGCTACGGCACCTTGAAATGCGAAGTGGAAAACAAACGCAATCAAGGCTACGACGTGCTTTTGGACATCAACAGCGTGGGGGCGATGAACATCAAGAAGGTCTATCCCGATTGCGTGACGATTTTCATCAATCCACCCTCCCTCGAAGAGCTGAAAAAACGCCTTATCGGCAGAGGAAGCGAAACGCCCGATTCCCTCAAAAAACGTCTTGACGAAATCGAATTCGAAAGAAAAAGCATACCGTATTACGACTTTGTGGTGATAAACGACGTTGCGGAGGATTGCGCGGACAAAATCGTGAACTATCTCGAACAAAGAAGATCGCAAATCAAATAAGGGCGGATTCATCGCAGTAAGCGCGAAATCAAGCGAAAAGCACCAATTAACAAGCGCAAATCACTCAAAAGCTTGAGGAAACAAGCGCAAAGAACATAAGAGAACAAGCGTAAAAAACATATGAAAAACGCCGAAAGGCGAAAACGATAAAAACGAATTTATATATCTTCGGAGGAAACAACTATGATGATCGATCCCCCAATCGACAAACTCATCAAACATGCAGAGTGCAGATACGCACTTACCGTCGCCGTTGCAAAACGCGCTCGCGAACTTGCTACGACCGAAAGCAACTACCTTGAAAAGAGCGGTTTGAAACCCATCTCGCTTGCTTGCAAGGAAATCTACGACGACAAAATCAAAATCGTACACGACTAATCGAATTTTTGACGATTATCTCCGTTCTCGATTGAAAGCGAGGTTATTATGCTTTACGGAAAAAACGTGGTTTTGGGTGTAAGCGGCGGAATTGCCGTGTACAAAGCGTGCGAAATCGTATCGAGGCTCAAAAAACTCGGAGCGAACGTTGATGTTATTATGACCGACAACGCTCGTGAATTCGTCACGCCTTTGACCTTCCAAACGCTTGCAAAATCCGCAGTGGTAACAAACGCTTTCGAACCTGTCAAAGAGTTTGACATCAACCATATATCCCTTGCAAAAAAAGCGGATATTTTGGTTGTCGCGCCGGCAACCGCAAATGTCATTGCAAAATTTGCGGAGGGCATTGCCGACGATATGCTCACCACCACGTATCTTGCATCCAACGCGCAAAAACTTATTTGCCCCGCGATGAACTGCAATATGTACGAGGACGAAGCAACGCAAAAGAATATGCGCACTTTGCGCGAGCGAGGCGCAATGTTTTGCGACAGTGCGATTGGGCTTTTGGCTTGCGGCGACGTCGGAAAAGGACGTATGGCAGAGCCGATCGAAATCGTAGAGAAGATCGTCGATTGTCTCACTCCCGTGCAAGATTTTGCCGATAAACGCGTGCTTATCACGGCCGGCGGTACTGAAGAAAAGATCGACGGCGTAAGGGTGATTGCAAATCATTCCAGCGGAAAGATGGGCAAAGCTCTTGCGGAGGCGGTTGCACAGAGAGGCGGAAGCGTGGTGTACGTCTACGGCAACGTCAAAGTCGACGTTCCGAAATGCGTCGAAAAGGCGATTCACGTCACGTCAACGCAAGATATGCTCGATGCGTGCGTAAAGGAATTTGACGATTGCGACGTTGCGATTAAGGAATTTGAGGATTGCGACGTTGCGATTATGGCTGCCGCGCCTGCCGATTACAAAGTTAAAAACGTCTTTGAAAACAAGGTTAAGAGCGAAACGCTTACCCTCGAACTCGTCAAAAACCCCGATATCGCAAAGACGCTCGGAGAAAAGAAAGAGGGAAGAAAACTCGTGATTTTCTCCGCCGAAACCGAAAATCTTTTGGAAAACGCAAAAGGTAAACTTGTCAAAAAACACGCAGACCTCGTCGTTGCCAACGACGTAACCGTCGAGGGTGCGGGCTTTGACGTTGATACAAACGTTGCAACCGTTATCGATAATGACGGTCAATGCGTTGAAAGCGGAAAAATGAGCAAGAGAGAACTTGCCGACATCATTCTCGACAAGGTGATTGCTTTATGATACTCGAAGTCATCGTCAATATATCCAACAGCGACGTGGACAGAACTTTCGACTACGAGGGCGACGACGTTCCCATCGGAAGCAGAGTTGTCGTTGAATTCGGCAAAAAACGACTTATCGGCTTCGTTATAGGCAAAAAAGAAAAATCGGAATTTTCCGACCTTAAAAGAGCGCAATACCTCGATTCGCCCATAAGTCCCGAACAGCTGGGACTTATGAACTTTATGCGCAAGACGTACAATCTGCGCTATATCGACGTGTTGCGTTTGTTTGTTCCTCAACAACTCAGAGAAGAAAAAGACCCCGAATATACAAGGAAATTTCTCACCGCAGACGATTCCAAAACACTTGAAAAGCTCAAAGAAATCGTCGGCAAACGTGCGGAAAAACAACAACTGGCTCTCGATTATATAGCGGCAAACGGCGGACAATTTTTGAGCTTTTTGAACGCAAAATTCGGCGTTAGCGCAATAAACGGGTTGCGCGAAAAAAACGTCGTTGTCGAAAGCGACGTACACGAGCGTTCCACTCCGCTTAAAACTTTGCAAAAAGAGCGCAAACACGTTGTTTTGACGCCGAAACAGGTAAGCGCGGTGGATACGTTTTGCTCTCAAAAAGGCACGTATCTTCTTCACGGCGTGACGGGAAGCGGAAAGACCGAAGTGTACGAGTGCGTCATAGAGCGCATGATAGAAAAAGGAAAAACCGCAATAATGCTCGTGCCCGAAATTTCGCTTACTCCGCAAATGCTTGGGCTGTTCAGAGCTAGATTCGGCAACGACGTTGCCATACTTCACAGCGGACTCAACGCAAGCGAACGCTACGACGAGTGGAAACGCCTTAAAACAGGCAAAGCGCATATTGCAATCGGCGCAAGGTCAGCAATATTCGCGCCGCTTGAAAACATCGGCGTAATCATCATCGACGAAGAGCACGACACGAGTTATTTGTCCGAATCCAATCCTCGCTACGACACCAAAACCGTGGCGGAATATAGGGCAAAGGCAAACGACGGGTTGTTGATTTTGGGCTCTGCCACTCCCGATATGGAAACATATCTCAAAGCCACAAACGGCGAATACGGGCTTGTTACGCTGCCCGAAAGAATATCCAAACACAAACTTCCCGAAATGGAAATCGTGGATATGACGCAAGAGTTTAGACAAGGCAATCGCAGTTTGTTTTCTCTTGCTCTGCAAGAGGCATTGAAAGATACCGTATCGAAAGGCGAACAGGCGATGCTTTTTCTCAATCGCAGGGGGTTTGCCTCTTTCATCCGTTGCAAAGAGTGCGGATATATTGCAAAGTGCGAAGATTGCGATATTTCGCTGACCTATCACAAAGAGGACAACGAACTGAAATGCCACTATTGCGGAAGAAGATACCACGCTCTAACCAAGTGTCCCAATTGCGGAAGCCACGAGATAAAACAGGGCAGAATAGGCACCGAAAAAGTGGTTGAAGAGCTGAAAAACCTTATTCCCGGCGTGCGAGTGTTGCGTATGGACAACGATACTACGGTGAGAAAGGACAGCTATTTCAAAATCTTGTCGGCGTTCGGCAATAAGGAAGCGGACGTGCTTGTGGGTACGCAAATGATTGCGAAAGGACACGATTTCGGAAACGTTACTCTCGTCGGTATTCTGGAAGCCGATGCCGCGCTTTATTTCAGCGATTATCGTTCGAGCGAACGCACCTTCCAGCTTATAACGCAGGTTGCGGGAAGAGCAGGAAGAGCGGAAAAAGAGGGCAGAGTTATCCTTCAAACCTACGCACCTAAACATTACGTTTTCCGTTTCGGAAAAACCTACGATTATATCGGTTTTTGGAAAAAGGAAATCAACACGCGTATGGTGACGAAATTTCCGCCGTTTACAAAGGTCGTGCGCGTCCTTATGTCGTCCGTAAACGAACAAGACGTCGTGGACGTTGCAAGAAACGTTTACAAGGGTATGCAGGCACTGCAACAGGACAGCGGCAAATTCGTGTATCTGGGCGCAAGCAAATCCCCGGTGACGAGAATGAACGGGCTTTGTAGATATCAGGTTATGGCAAGGATAGAGCCGAAACAATTTGAGCAAATAATCGGCGATATATATAATATTGCCGATACGTATAAATCGAAAAAATGCAACGTGTTTGTCGAAATCAATCCGCAGAGTTTGATTTGAACACGGGAGGATACTATGGCAAAAAGAATAATCGTAAAAGTGCCCGATCCCATTTTGGCAAAAAAGTGTAGAGAAGTGGATAAGTTCGACGAAAGACTTTGGACTCTTCTGGACGATATGAAAGACACCGTGAAAGCGGCAAACGGCGCAGGTCTTGCCGCTCCGCAAGTGGCTGTGCTCAAAAGAGTGTGCGTTGTCGACACCGATGACGGATATTTCGAACTTATCAATCCCGTTATCACCTCGCAAAGCGGAGAACAAACGGGGCTTGAAGGGTGCTTGTCCGTGCCGAAAAAGTACGGCGAGGTCACTCGTCCCATGGAAGTGAAAGTCACTGCGCTTGACAGATTCGGCAAAGAACAAAAATATAAAGTGGAAGGTTTTACCGCTCGTGCGTTCTGCCATGAAATCGACCATTTGGACGGCATCGTGTACACGTCGAAGTGTAAAGAGCTTTTGGACGAAGAGGACTAACCGACGACCAATCGAGTTCGTTCTTAAATCACCAAGGGAAACAGCAATCGAAATTACGGAAATTTTAGATATGAAAATAGTGTTTATGGGCACGCCCGACTTCTCGGCAATCGTGCTTGAAAAACTTAATTCGGTATATCCTGTATCTTGCGTCGTAACGGGGCTTGACAAGCCCACCGGGCGCGGATATCAACTCAAACCCTCTCCGCTCAAAGTCAAGGCGCAAGAGCTGGGTATTCCCGTCTTGCAATACGAAAAAGTGTCGAGAGAAGGGCTTGACGATATGCGAAATCTCAATCCCGACGTCGTCGTAACGGCGGCGTTCGGTCAGATATTGAGCGAGAGCTTTTTGGCAATTCCGAAATTCGGAGTGCTCAACGTTCACGCTTCGTTGTTGCCGAAATACAGAGGTTCCTCTCCGATTCAGTGGTCGATAATCAACGGCGACGAAGAGAGCGGAATCTCCGTTATGCGCACCGTAAAAGCGGTGGACGCAGGCGACGTGCTGCTTGAAAAGGCAACGCCTATAGGCAAAAAAGAAACCGCAGGCGAGCTTTTTGACAGACTTGCGATTCTCGGCGGCGAAGCTATCGTGGAAGCAATCGGATTGTTGGAGAGCGGGAAAGCGACGTTCACTCCGCAAGACGAAAGCAAAGTGTCGCACTGCTCGATGATTTCAAAAGAGGACGGAAACGTCGATTTTGCAAAAACCGCGCATCAAATCGACTGTTTTGTCAGAGGTATGACGCCGTGGCCGTCGGCATATACGCACGTTTTTGGCAAGACGCTCAAAATTTTCGACGTGGAAAAAACCGATTGCGAGTGCGATATCGACGGATACGACTGCGGACAAGTGGTTAAAGCGAACGCAAAAGAGGGACTTTTCGTCAAAGTTTCCGACGGCGTTGTCAGACTTAAAGAAATTCAACTCGAAGGCGCAAAACGCATGTGCGACACTGCGTTTTTGCTTGGAAGAAGCGTTGAAATCGGCACAAAATTTGAATAAAAATCGTAGAAAATAACCGCAATATATTGCGAAAAGACAAACTAACCGAAAATGAGAAAACATATCGACAGCGCATACAAAATACTTTCAAAAGTCTACCAAGACGGGACGTACAGCAATATGGCGTTCCTCGGCGAGCGCGTGAGCGATATGTCTACGAGGTTGGTTTACGGCACACTCGAAGAGAACGTAAAAATCGATTATATTCTTTCGCAGCTAATCGAGAAAAAACCGCAAAAATCCGTGCTTACTTTGCTTAAAATCGGCACTTACGCACTGTTAAATTTGAGTGACGTGCCGAAATTTGCAATCGTAAGCGAGTGCGTGGAAGTTGCAAAATCAAACGGTAAAGGCGGTGCGAGCGGATTTATTAACGCCGTACTCAAAAAGGTTGCGGACGGAAAGTATTCGCTTCCGAAAGAGAGCGACGAAAACTATTTGTCCGTCACGTATTCCAAACCGCAATGGTTTTGCGACAAACTTGAAAAACAATACGGAAAAGAGGTTGCACGCATCATTTTATCCGCAAAATCGACTACGCTCGAACATATCCGAATAAACAGCCGTATGGCAACGGAAAGCGACGTCGAATTTTTGTTGAAAAAGAATAAAACCGACTTCAAAAAGAGCGACGTAGGCGGTTATATCGTCAAAGCAAACGACACCGTGCGACATATGTTCGACAAAGGATTGGTGACGTTTCAGTCACCGTCGAGCATTCTTGCCGTCAAGGCTTTGGGGGTTACCGACGGAGCTCAAATCCTCGATATTTGCTCCGCTCCCGGCGGAAAGGCAGTGTATATGAGCGAACTTTGTCCGCACGGCAAAGTGGTGGCTTGCGACCTTTATCCGCATAGAGTTGCACTCATACAAAAATATAAAAATCGCATGCATACGCCGAACGTAAAAGCCGTTCAAGCCGACGCTTGCGTGCTTAACGAGGAGTGGAAAGACGCTTTCGACTTCGTACTTTGCGACGCTCCTTGCTCGTGCCTAGGGACGTTTAAAAAGCATCCCGACGTGTTTTTGAATAAGGACGAGAGCTGTATAAGCGAGCTTGCCGCAACGCAAAGGCAAATTCTCGAAAACGCGGCGAAATATCTTAAAGTCAGCGGCGCGATGGTCTATTCGACATGTACGCTGTTTGAAGAAGAAAACGAGAACGTCGTGCACGATTTTCTCGAAAAAAACGTCGATTTCGTGCTTGAACACATAAGCGGACTAGAAAAAATCGACGGCGGAAAATATCTCGACAATAAGGGCATGATTCAAATTTTGCCACACGATGAGTACGACGGCTTCTTCATTGCGAAAATACGGAGAGTAAAATGAGCGATATTAAGGAAAAACAAGTGCTTTTGGGACTTTCGAAAGAGGAAATATCCTCTTTGCTTCCCGATTGTCCGAAATATACGGCGGCGCAAATTTACTCTTTTTTGCAAGACGGCAAGAATTTTGACGAGATGACTTCGCTGAAAAAAGACTTGCGCGAGAAGCTCAGAAACAACTTTATCGCAAATCCCGTCGGTATTTTGGAAGTGTTTACGGGCAAATCCGGCACGAAAAAATATCTGTTTAAACTCTGCGACAACAATCTCATCGAGGGCGTTTATATGCCGCACGACTACGGCGATACACTGTGTTTGTCAACACAAATCGGTTGCAGAATGGGATGTACGTTCTGTGCGTCGACGCTCGACGGACTTGTGCGCAATCTCACTCCCGCCGAGATGCTCGGACAAGTGATTTGCGTAAATCGCGACAACGGTGGCAGCGCAAAAAACAGGGCGATAACCAATCTCGTTCTGATGGGTAGCGGCGAACCGTTCGACAATTACGACAACGTGCTCGAATTCCTGGACAAAGTGAGTGAAGAGGGCGGTATAAACATTTCCGAGCGCAATATTTCACTGTCGACTTCGGGACTTTGCGACAAAATTCGCAAATTTGCAACAAGCGGCCATAAAGTTACGCTTTCCATAAGTTTGCACGCACCTTTCGACGAACTCCGCAGCGCGCTTATGCCCGTAAACAAAGCATATTGCGTAAAAGAACTCGTTGACAGCGCAAAGTTCTATTTTGAAAACACGGGGCGCAGGGTTATTTTCGAATACACGCTCATAAAGGGCGAAAACGACTCCGACGCTTGTGCAAAAGAGCTTGCAAGGCTGCTTAAAGGCTTTCCCGCGCACGTCAATCTAATACGACTCAACGAGGTGAAAGAGCGCAATCACGTTGCCCCCAGCGTCGATGCAACAGAAGAGTTTTTGCACAAACTCGAAAAACTCGGCGTGTCGGCAACTATCCGCAGAAGCCTGGGAAACGACATCGAAGGCGCGTGCGGACAATTGAGGCGGCGATATATCGAAAATATCGACAAACCGAATCTCGAATAAAACGCATGTAACGGTGTTCTAATCGGATAAATTTTGCACAAAGAAAAACCCGACATAACCGCAACGGTACGAGAATAAACAAAATCAAACTATTATGAAAACATACAAAGGCAGAGTTATAAAAGCCGTCGCTTCAAAATTTTTCGTTGACACCGACGAGGGCGTCAAGGTTTGCTTTGCGAGAAAACGGCTTAAAAACGACGGTTTGATTTACGTCGGAGATTACGTCGAGATTGCAAAGGATCGCGACAGTTTCGTTATTGAAAACGTTGCTCCGCGCAAAAATCGTCTAATTCGCCCCTACGTTTCAAACGTTGACGTTTGCTTTATCGTCATCGCTCCCGAACCCGAACCCGATTTCTTGCTCGTCGACAAAATTATCGTCAACTGCCTTATGGAAGGAATTGAGCCGATTTTGGTCAAAAACAAAGCCGACGTAAAACATATCGATACGGCAGAATACGACGGCTTCGTCAAGCAAATCGAGTGCAGTGCGCAAACGGGAGAAAACGTAAAAAAAATCGTTGAAATCGCAAAGGGTAAAACCGCTTGTTTTGCAGGACAATCGGCAGTCGGAAAAAGCTCGCTTTTGAACAATATTCTCGATTGCGATTTGCTTGAAGTAGGCGAACTCGCAAAAAAGATAAAACGCGGCAAAAACACCACTCGCAAGACGGAAATTTTCCATATCGGCGAGGGAACGTATTTTGTCGACACGTGCGGATTTTCCATGCTTGAAACCGTCGACGTCGCGCCCGAAAATCTACGCCTTTATTTCGATGATTTGGAGGCGTTCAGAAAGGATTGCCGCTTCAATATGTGTACGCATACGGACGAGCCCGATTGCGCCGTAAAAGCGCACGTAGGCAAGGAAATAGGCGTCGGCAGATACGAAAGATACAAAACCATTTATCAAGAACTCGTAAAGCGCAAAGAAGAAAAATACGACTGACTTTTGCGCTGAACTATTAAACGGAGGGCGTTATGCTTGTTGCACCGTCAATGCTTGCCGCCGATTTCGGCAATATGGCAAGCGAGGTAAAAAACATCGAAAAATGGGGCGCGGATATCGTGCATTGCGACGTTATGGACGGCGTGTACGTGCCTAATATCACGTTCGGCATGCCAATGGTCAAGGCGTTCAGACGCAACACGAATTTGCCTATCGACGCGCATCTCATGATCACCGAGCCCGAAAAGTACGTCGGGCAATTTTGCGATGCGGGCGCGGATATTGTTACCTTCCATCCCGATGCGTCCAAAGACGTTCAAGGCGCAATCGATACCGTCAAATCCAAAGGCAAAAAGTGTGGAATCGTAGTCAATGCCGACGTTGATTTCGATATCGCAAAGCCGTATCTCGATCAAATCGATATGCTGGTGATTATGACAGTTCAGGCAGGGTTCGGAGGGCAGAGCTTCAAACCCGAATGTCTTGAAAAAGCAAGGCTCGGAGCAATCGAGAGAGAAAAACACGGATATAACTACCTCATAGAAGTCGACGGAGGCGTGAGCGAGAACAATATTATGCTTTTAAAAGACGCGGGAGTTGACG
The DNA here is from genome assembly GCA_000434435.1 of Firmicutes bacterium CAG:475. Taxonomy (GTDB): domain Bacteria; phylum Bacillota; class Clostridia; order Christensenellales; family CAG-917; genus CAG-475. The sequence continues at coordinate 16,022 of FR895540.1, read as the reverse complement.
TTGCGGTTGCAGGAAGTTCCGTATTTAAGTCGCCCGATCCGCAAAGAAGCATTGCCGCATTGCACGTATAAGCGGTTGCATAGTCAATACCTAAAAATTAGCAGTAAAAAAACAAACGGTGATATTTATAAAAACAATCGAGCTCTTTTCCGTCGAAAAGGGTTCCTTTTTTGTAACGAAAATCGAGGACAGCTCATATTTTGATAAAAAACGAGGTGAATATGAACAAAATTATCTGCATCAATCCGCCCAAATTTATAAAAGCCATTCTCAAACTTTTCGCAAGAAAGGACAAAAAATCAGACTGACGGCAAAATTTTGAAATCGCCAAAGAGAAGGGGATAAACCTAAAAAACAAAACAAAAAAACGCCCTCCACTCGGAAGGGCTAACGTTGATTGCTACATTATTCAGAACAAATTACGCACGGTCAACTTTGCCGGAACGAAGACAACGTGTGCAAACGTAAGTATCTTCAACTCCGCCGGTCGGTGTATTGACTTTGACTTTTTGGACGTTGGGAGCCCAACTGCGTCTGGTCTTTCTGTTGCTGTGGCTGACTGCGTTGCCGCTCATTCTGCCTTTTCCGCATACACTACAAACTCTGGACATATACTGTACCTCCTAATTTGAACGATTGCTATTCTAACAAATAATAATAGGTTTTGCAACTGATTTGCATAAAATTTGTCATTTAGTTGCAAAAATTTATCTTATATAGTAATATTTTAGAAAAGGAAAAGGTATGTCGCTTTCAACTTCAAACAAATTCGGCAAAATTTCCATAAGCGAAGAGGCTATGCAAACCGTTGCTAGCCATGCGGCTCAGGATTGCTACGGCGTGGTGGACTTGGTCTCACGTCGTTTCAGCGATAACATAAGCCAGCTGCTCGGAAAAAATCAACTCGGCAAAGGCGCACTCGTTCAGACGGTGGACGATCTCATCTACGTCGAGCTTTTTGTCGTGTTGAAATTGGGCGTCAATATAGAAGCGGTTAAAAAGTCCCTTGCGGATGCGGTCAAGTTTTCGCTTGAAACGTTTACGGGTATGCGCGTAAAACGCGTTCACGTCAACGTCGTGGGTATCCGCGTGTGATAGGTATATACAAAGATGATAAGAATTGACGGATTGAAATTCAAAGAGATGCTCCAAGGCGGTGCAAAAGCTCTTGAAATGAACAGGGCTATCGTTGACGAACTCAACGTTTTCCCCGTTCCCGACGGAGATACGGGCACGAATATGTCCATGACGCTTGCATCTGCCGTGAGAGAAGCCAACGCTTGCGAATCGTTGCTCATAGACGAAATCGCGCTCGCTTTCTCAAAGGGCGCTTTGCGCGGCGCAAGAGGCAACTCGGGCGTTATCTCTTCGCAAATTTTCAGAGGCTTTGCCGTTGCTCTCGAAGGGAAGGCGGACCTCAATGCAAAGACTTTTGCCGAATGCCTGAAAAAAGGCACGGAGATTGCGTACAGCGCAGTTACAAAGCCCAAAGAAGGCACTATTTTGACCGTTGTCAGAGCAATGGCAGAGGAGGCTCAAAGCGCGTCGAGAGGCAAGAAGGTTGAATTTGAATCCTTCCTCAAAAAAGTTATCGACGCCGGCGAGGATATCTTGCAAAAGACCCCCGAAATGTTGCCCGTTCTCAAAAAAGCAGGCGTTGTCGACGCAGGCGGAAGAGGTTTGGTGACGGTTTTCGACGGAATGTATCGCACGCTCGTTGGTGAAGAACTTACGCTTATCAGCGGCGGAAAAATCGCTCCCGAGCAAAGCGAACCCATCGCAACGGGGCAAGAGGAATTCGATCCTTTTGAAAACGACTACGAGCATATCACTTTCCAATATTGCACGGAATTTTTTATAACTCACCTCAAAAACGAGGTTACGACCGCCGCAATCAACAAATTCAGGGATTATCTTATGACAATCGGCGATTGCGTGCTCGTCATAGGCGATACCGACCTTGTAAAAACCCACGTTCATACAAATCATCCCGACCGTGCGCTCAAAGCGGCTCTTGCACTCGGCGAGCTTGACGGCGTAAAAATCGAGAATATGCTTGAACAAAACCGCAAAATTCATGCGAACGACAAGCCCGAAGAGGAAGTTGAACTCAAAGATTACGCGATGATTTCCATCTGCTCGGGCGAGGGTATGGCAAACATCTTCAAAGACTTGATGGTGGACATAGTTGTAGAAGGCGGCCAAACGATGAATCCGAGCGTCGACGACATCCTTAAAGCCGTCAACGACGCAAAAGCGGAAAACGTGTTCGTGCTTCCCAACAACTCGAATATAATCCTTGCCGCAAATCAGGCGAAAGAGCTGGCAAAGTCAAAAGTTTTCGTTATTCCTACGACGAATATGCCCGAGGGAATTTCTGCGTCGCTTGCTTTCGATGCGGACTCTACGCCCGATGAAAACTTTGAAAATATGTGCGAAGCGATAAAAGGCGTAACTTGTGCGGAAATCACTCATGCCGTACGTTCGACTCGTATGAACAGATATTCCGTCAAAGAGGGCGATATTATCGGCATTTGCGAGAAGAAAATCGTCGCAAAGAGCCAAAACGTAGCCGACGCAACGTTGGATACCATACGAAAAATCGCAAAAGACAAGGATATGCTGACTCTTTATTACGGAAAAGACGTGTCCGACGAAGACGCAAACGCACTCATCCAAAAAGTCACGGAAGAGTTCGATTGGCTTGAAACGGCATGTTATCCGGGCGGACAACCGCATTATTATTACATAATTTCCGCTGAATAATATGCTTACGTTGCGCGATGTCAAAGGCGTCGGTGACGCAACGATAAAAAAGCTTCACGACCTTGATATACATTCGGTATTCGAGGTCTTTTCTTTTTTGCCTAGAAAGTATATCGATCTCAAAGAACCTATAAAAGTTTTGGATGCCGAACCCAATCAACTTTGTTTGCTTGAAGGCAGGGTTGAGAGTCTATCCGGCGTGACTCGCTCAAAAACAAAATCTTTCTTCGTCGTTTTCAGCGACAATCTTGCAAACAACAAAGTATATTTCAAAGCAATGTTTTACAATATGCCGTTTTTGCACGATGGTTTTTCAATCGGGCAGTCGTACAGATTGTTAACGAGATTGACAAACGATATAGGCTCGCTTACCGTCGTCAATCCATCGCTTGAAAAAATCGAAAGAATATCCAAACTTGACGGTATCTATACCTTGTATCCGCTCGGCAGCGTTATGGGACAAAACGCTTTCAAAAATATCGTTTATTCCGCATTGGACAACTTAAAAGGCGCAAATTATGAGGGAAGTCTTGCCAAGGTAAACAAAGATTTGGCATTATGTTTCGAGGCGGCACACAGACCGACAAGTTTGAATATCGCAGATAGGGCGATAGATTCGCTTGCGTCGATTGATTTGGCAATCGTTTTGTCAATTTACAGAAAACTTCGCAGAAGCACTCAAAAATCGAGGAAAGTATTTTATAATTTTGAGAATTTTAGAATACTTGATTATGTTTCGACGCTAAATTTTGAACCGACCGACAGTCAGTTTCAGGCTTTTGAGGATATTTTTTCCGACATGAACGGTGACAAATACATGTCGAGAATTGTCAGCGGCGACGTCGGAAGCGGAAAAACGGCAGTCGCATTTTTCGCAATGTACGCAGCTGTTAAGGGCGGCAAACAAGCGGCTCTTATGGTTCCCACGGAAATTCTTGCCAAGCAGCATGCAAAGAAGTTTGCTCAAATCGCAAGCGACACGGGAATCAGATTTGCCTTGCTTACGAGTTCGCTGTCTCAAACAGAAAGACGAAAAGTGCTTGCGGGACTGAAAAACGGCTATTATCAATGCGTAATCGGCACAAATTCACTTGTATCGGACGACGTCGAGTATCAAAACCTTGCGCTCGCCGTCATTGACGAACAGCATAGATTCGGCGTAAACGACAGAGCAAGGCTGGAACAAAAGGGTGCGGTCGACGTATTGAGCCTGACGGCAACCCCGATACCTCGTTCTATGGCGTTGACATTTTATGAGGACATTGCTATTTCGCATATAAAAAAGAGGGAAGAAGCTGAAACAAACGTTTCTACAAAAGTATACGACGATTTACATTCTGCCGTCGACTTTGTCATCGACAAATTGAAGAGGGGTAAACAAGCGTTTATTGTTTGTCCGTCCATTGTGGACGCAGAGGGCAACAATTTGATGTCGATTGAAAGTTTTTTGAGAGATTTCGGCAATCTATTCGGTGATTTTTCAATTTGCGTGATGCATGGAAAACTTAAAAACGATGAAAAAGAACAGGCTATGGCAGACTTTTCGAGCGGAAAAACGCAACTTTTGATTGCAACAACCGTCATAGAAGTCGGAATCGATACAAAAGCAAGCGAGATTTTGATTTTGAACGCGGATAGATTCGGGCTTTCTTCTTTGCACCAGTTGAGAGGACGTGTAGGACGTGACGGAAGTGAAGCTCATTGTTTGTTGCACTCGTTAAATAAGGGCGAAAGGGCAATTCAACGTCTTGAAACTCTTGAAAAATCAAACGACGGGCAATATCTTGCCGAAATGGATTTTGCCATGCGTGGCGCGGGGGATTTTCTCGGAGTCAAGCAAAGCGGTCGTTCGCTTACGCCGATTTTTTCATTGCAAATCAATGCTCAAATCCTCTCAAACGCAAAAGAATACGCAGAGAAAAATCTTTCAAACTTGTCATTAAGCGAACTTTTGGCTCTTACCAGAACTTCAAAATCCGGAATAGACGATTTTCTTGCCGAACTCGGAGCCGTTACACTCAACAGCTGACAAGGCGCATAATGTATTTTGAATATTTGACAACCAATTTATTATTTGTGTTTGTTCAACATAATACGCCCGTTTGACATATTCTTGAAATGTGATATAATATTTATAAATGGTGGTGCAGTATTCTAGTCAGATTCCACCGACTCGGAGGCGGGGGTAAAATATCGCCGAAGGGCATATCGATGAAGTTTCTGGTGATGGCTTCTTTTGCCCAAATTGGGGCTGTTGCTGGGAGTTAAGGTTTTTGGGCGGCTTGCAACGGCATGCAAACCCCGACCCAATTTCCGTGGAGACCCGATTCGGTAGACGAGGTAACATTCGCTTACTGACCGGGGTTAAACCTGATATGCGGTGCATCTGCGCTGTGTACAGTGTAGCCTGCTTTGAGTGATTTGGAGGGATCAAGGAACCACGCTTCTCGGCGTTGCGCAACAACGAGTGGCGATCGCCTTGTGAAATCCTCTTTGCAAAAAAAGATAAGGGCGGGCGGAATCTGTCAAGGAAATCTTCTAGACTGTTCATGCGAGGCGGCTCGGGGATTATAGTGTGCTCTAAGTGGCGATTCGGTTTCTCTTTGAGATGACTCATGCAATAGGAAACTTCTCGGACGGCGACGACGAGTTTTGAGTCAGGGAAAACCTACCGAACCTATGGCGCAAGGTTTACCCGAGGCGTTGCCACCATTACATAGACTTTTTTGAGGTGTATATGCAACCGTCAAACAACAATATTGATGAAAATCCTTCGTTTGAAAACGACAAGGCTGATGTTCCCATTGCAAACGAAGAGCAAAAAACCTCATTAGATATTCAAAATAACAGCATTTCTAATACTCCGACCCTCACAAACGAAAATTTGCCGTCCGACAAAAATCCGGACACGGTAACATGTTCGACGTTCACGCAAAAAGAAGATAAAAAGAGCGAAAACCACGATTCGAAACACTGCGATAAATCTCAAAAGGACGACAAAAAGAAAAAATCGTCCAAGAAAAAGCGCAACGTTTGGTGGATCAAGGCAACCGTTATATCCCTCGTTTTGTCTGCTTTTTTCTCGTATTTGAGCGAAATCGTTTCGAATGCCGAACAAATCGTCGTGGTGATCGTCTTGCTTGCGTTCCTGATTTTGTCGGGTATATTGTTCGATGCAATCGGCGTTGCGGTGACTTCTTGCGACACAACGCCGATACTTTCCATGGCATCGCGCAAGGTTTACGGTGCAAAAACGGCTCTTTGGCTCACGAAAAACAGCGATACCGTATCCAGCGTTTGCAACGATATCGTCGGCGATATTTTCAGCATTATTTCGGGCGCGTGTTCGGCGGCTTTGGTTGTCAAAATCACAATGAGCCTTCAGCAAACGTGGCAAATCGTGTTGTCAATCGCCGTGTCGGCAATAGTTTCGGCAATGACGATAGGCGGCAAGGCGTTTATGAAAAAAATCGCAATATCCAACTCCAAAGACTTTGTGATGTTTGTTGCAAGAGTGCTTGCAATCTTCAATAAGGACGAAAGGAAAATCCGCAAAAAACAAAAGGAAGCAAAGACGCAAGAGCACAAAGACGAACTCAAAGAGGACAAAAAATCGAAATAACGCTTTGTAAACAGCGATAGTTGATTTCGGTCGATAGATTTTTGTTGAGCATATGAGGATAGACAAATACATTCAAGACAAATTTAATCTCAAATCTCGCACCTATGCCGAAAATTTGATAAAAACCGGCAGTGTACTTTTGAGAGGAAAAGTCGTGACGAAATCCTCTTTGGACGTCGGCGAAAACGACGATATAGAAATCGTCAACGACGAGAACTATGCCTCGCAAGGCGCGTATAAACTCGAAAAAGCATTCGATGATTTTTCACTTGACGTAAACGGCAAAAATTGTGCGGATATAGGATGCTCAAACGGCGGCTTTACCGATTGTTTGCTCAGACACGGAGCAAAGCACGTGCTTGCGGTTGACGTTGCCGATTGCGCGCTCGACTCAAAGTTGCTTGAAAGCGGTAAAGTCGATTTTTTGAAGGCAAACGCAAGAGAATTGCCAAAAATCCTTGAAAAAGTCGATTTTTTGTGCAGCGACGTAAGTTTTATTTCGTTGAAATATGTATTGCAATCAATGTTCGACTTGCTCAAAAACGGCGGCGAAGCGGTGGTGCTTGTCAAACCTCAATTCGAGCTCGACAAGTCGGCGTTGACCAAAAGCGGTATAGTAACCGATGAAAAATTGCGTAAAAGAGCGGTGGAGAGCGTAAAAAGCTATGCGATATCCGTCGGGTTCGAGATACTCGACCTTTCGATTTCTCCCATACGATACGAAAACAAAAACGTTGAATATCTCCTTTATTTGAAAAAACCATTTTGCTGTTAAAAATTGCGAGGACTAACAAAATCAACGTTCGATTATCGGAAAAATAATTGTAAACCGTCGTTTATTTTCAAAATGTCACGTGATATATAATTTGTAACCAAGCGAAAAGACTTAATAAAAAAACACGCGCTTTGCGTGTCTTTTATTTATTTTCGGATGAATTTTGATTGTCGTTTTGTTCCTTTGAGTTAGCCTCGGTTGCATCTTCGACCTTATCTTTGCCGTCGATTTTGTCTTGCTTGTCCACTTTGGATTTTTTAGATTTCTTCGTCGCTTTTTCTTCCTCGACAGGTTGCTCTTTTGCTTTTCGTTTGAGCTCTTCTGGGTTGATATCTTTCGGTTTTTTGTTTTTTGCACCGACGACAAGCCCCAAAATCAACGCGCCGAAAACGACGCCGGAAAGTCCTGCGACGAGTTTGGTTGCAAATTCCGAAATGGCAAGAATGGTTTGAATCATATTTTTATTATACAAAACAATGCGAATATGTCAATCGATACGCCGAAATTGAGTTTTGGGGTAGATACGAAACCGGTCGGAAAATTTCTGTATATTTTCAATAAATGTGATAAAAACCGATAACATATCGCTTGATATGATTTGATTGTGCTGCCTAAAATTTTTGCATATTGTATAGAAACGTATGATTTATACAATTTTTTAATAAAAATTGTGTTTACACTTGAATAAACCTTGCGTATGTTGTATAATTCATATAATTATGAAAACCAAAATTGCTATTCTTACAAAAGCTGAATCTTCACCCGAAAAGGATATGTTCGTTGCCGCTATAAAGCAAAGCGACGATTTTGGCGTATGCATAGTAAACAGCGGAAAAGACGTGCCTCAAGATTGCAAAAATCTCATAGTTTTCGGTGGGGACGGCACCGTTTTGGAGGCCGTGAAAAACGTCGGGGACGACGTTATCGTAACAGGAATAAACGGCGGCAATCTCGGCTTTTTGACTCAATTTGAAAAAGATTGCGCAATCGAAGATATACTCAATGCGATAAACGACGGTAAATTCGACAAGAGAATGACGCTCGAAGTAGACTGCGACGATTTGCACGATACGGCTCTGAACGAAATCGTGCTTAAAAGCGCAACTTCTCGCCCGGTGTTTATCGACGTGTACGTTGACGGAAAGTTTGTCGACTCCTATCACAGCGACGGCGCAATCGTTTCGTCTCCAACGGGTTCGACCGCATACTCGCTTTCGGCGGGCGGACCGGTGCTCGCTCCCGACGTTGACGCTATCGTCATAATCCCGATTTGCGCACACTCGCTTCATTCTCGTCCGCTTGTCGTAAATTCAAATTCGAAAATCCGACTCCAGCTTGCAAAGAGCGAAATCGCAACCCTTTGCGCAGACGGTGAAAATATCGCAAATATATCGGGCGATAAGTGCATTACTATTGAAAAATCCGCCAAATATATCAAATTTTTGGCAGTTAAAGAGGACAATTTCTACAAAAAACTCCTCAATAAAATGAACAGATGGGGATCGGTTGATCCCAGAGGATAAGGTAAAAACTATGGCAAGAGCAAACAGACAACTCAAAATTTTGGACATCATTTCCAAGCACGACGTCGACACGCAAGAAGAACTTGTGGATTATCTCCGCAGTGAAGGTTTTGCGGTTACGCAAGCAACCGTGTCGCGCGACATCAAGGAAATGGGCATTATAAAAACCCTTTCAAGCGACGGCAGACATTATAAATACGCCGCTCAACAAACCAAAGAAGCAACCGCTGCGGACAAATTTTTGAGCATGTTCAAAAACACCGTCATCTCGATAAAGAGTTCGGGCAACCTCATCGTGCTCAAAACGGAAGCGGGTAGCGCAGGGCCTGCGGCGGAACTTATCGACAAACTTTCTTATGACGAAGTTTTGGGTGTTATCGCGGGTGACAACACGATTTTCGTTGCGGTGGACGGACTTGATCACGTGGACACCATCCGCAGACGTCTTGAAGATTTGCTTGAAGCAAACAGACTTTTCAACTGAAATTTATAGTGCTTTTTGATACTTTGTATCAAAGGCGGTGAAATATGCTTTGTCAACTTTCAATCGAAAACATTGCGCTCATTTGCAAACTGTCGCTCGAACTCAAAGACGGTTTGAACATTTTGAGCGGTGAAACGGGCGCGGGCAAGTCTATCATCATAGACTCGCTCAATTTCGTTTTGGGCGAGCGCGCGGACAAATCTCTCATCCGCTTCGGCACCGACAAGGCAAGCGTTGAAGCTGTTTTTGAAGATTACGACACACCGGCGGTTGACGCATATCTCGAAGATTTGGGCATAGAGCGCGAAGACGTGCTGGTGCTCCGCCGAAAAATGAGCGTTGACGGCAAAAACGAGTGCAGAATAAACGGTAGAATTTCCACGCTTTCGACGCTCAAAGGTCTTACGGAATTGCTTGTCGATATTCACGGTCAGCACGAGCATCAGTCGCTTTTGAAGAGCGCAAATCACGTGACGCTTATCGATAAGTTGGGCGAAAAGAAAATTGCGAAGCTCAAAGAGGACGTCGAAAACGATTATAAGCAATATACGTCTTTGAAAAGAGAGTTTGCACGTTTCGGCAACAGCGACGAAAGAGAAAGAAAACTGGATATTTTGAATTTCCAAATCGACGAAATCGAAAAAGCGGACGTAAAAGACGGTGAAGAGGACGAGCTTTTGACCGCACGCAAGCGTATTCGCAACATGGAAAAAATCATATCCGCACTCGAAGGCGCAAAAAACTTGCTTGACGGATACGATTCGCAAAGCGTGAGTGCGTCGATTAAGAATTCCGTTGCGTTGCTCAATACGATTTCTTCGTACGACGAAAGCATCGAACCCATTGCGGACAGACTGGATTCGTGCAAAGTCGAGATTACCGACATAAGCGAAACGCTGTCGGATATGCTTCAAAAACTCGATTTCGATTCGCGTTCGGCAGATAAAATCGAAGAAAGACTCGAAGTTGTGCGCAATATTTTGCGTAAATACGGCGGAAGTTTCGAGAGTTTGCAACGTTTTTACGAAGAAGCGGTGAATGAAGCTCAAATGCTTTCAAACGCAACCGAACGCGTCGAAGAGCTTGAAAAAGAGATTGAAAAAGCGGCAAAAGATTTGCTTGTCAGTGCAAAAAAACTGTCCGAGGAAAGACGAAAAGTTGCGGATAAGTTTGAAAAAGACATCACGAAAGAACTTTGCGACTTGGGTATGGGCGGTTCGACTTTCAAAGTTGACATACAAAAATCCGAGGACGTGGACGATATATCCGCAAACGGTATGGATAGCGTTGAATTTATGATTTCGCCAAATGTCGGGGAACCGTTGAAACCGCTTGCAAAGATAATTTCGGGCGGTGAAATGTCAAGATTTATGCTTGCATTCAAAAATATTCTCGCAGGCGTCGACGACATCGGCACTATGGTGTTCGACGAGATAGACACCGGAATTTCGGGCAATATATCGCAAGTCGTGTCCGAAAAAATGTGCAATATTTCGCGCGCAAGACAAGTTATTGCAGTCACGCATATGCCGTCGCTTGCAGCAATGGCGGACAATCACTATCTTATCTCCAAATCCACTCAAAACGGCAAAACGCTCACGCACGTGGACTTGCTTCAAGACGACACGGACGAAGTTGCGCGCCTCATCGGCGGAAACGATTATTCGATTTACGCAGTGCCGCACGCAAAGGAAATGAAAGCAAACGCGCAAAGATACAAAGATTCGTTGATAAAATAATTTCTCGTTGCATCTTGCTTTTGAACAAATTTCCCGTCAAATTTGCAAATTAATCAATGATTTTATAGAAAAAGGAAGGCTCTTGCGCCTTCCTTTTTCATATGCGAGATTAGTCTGTAAGCCGAGTTCTGTCTTGAACGGTCATCTATCTAGGACGTACATTTCTGCACGCCTCAAGCGATGTGGGGAGCTTGCGGGCCACTTTTTATGCTCCCGATCTTGCATCGAGTGGGGTTTACATCGCGCATTGTTGCCAAATTGCGGGTGAGCTCTTACCTCGCCTTTCCATCCTTACCGCAAATGCGGCGGTTTTTTTCTGTTGCACTGTCCTTGAAGTCGCCTTCACCGGGAGTTACCCGGCACCCATGCCCTGTGATGCTCGGACTTTCCTCAAATATTTCATGCGACCGTCCGGCTAACTCGCGTTTAAATTAAATCACAATCGGCAAAATTATGCAATCGTTTTTTCAAATTAGTGCGCACAATTGCGTATTTAGATACTAAATTTCGCGCTTTTGGCAATAATTCCGATATGGCGTACGCACTGACGATAATCGTTGTTTCGGCATTTTTGATAGTATATTTCATCGTCAAAAAAAAGCCGAAAGAGGAGTGGCAGGCAACACTCGACGAAAAGAGATACCTTGAAAAATGCAAGGCGTTCGTTTTGGATACGCCGATTCCAAAAAAAACAAGTCAAATAAACGACAAATTTTTCAAAAGGCACATAAAAACGAATATTTTTCTCTTAAAACAAAAAAAGTACAAGGGAATATTTGCCGATTTTTGCGAGGATAAACAAGCAATCGAACAGCTTTGCAAAATAGATTTTTCTTGCCTTTGCGACGCACCGTCGATAAATCAAACTCCGCGCTCGGTTTTGCTTGCAAAACTTTGCATGTCGTCAAGCGGATGGATATTTACCGAGGACAGATTCAGAATCCTCGTCAACGAACAAAACAAGCGTAAAACACTCACTTACGTTGAAATGTCAACTATGAAAGAAGCGTTTTTGTATGCAATCCTCGAAAAAACGTACTATATTTTTGAAAATTTAAAGACGATTGCGAAGGTTTGCAAATTAGCAAAGAAGTATGTCAATGACAGTTTCTCGCTGCAAAACAGCAAAAAAATCAAAAGTTTCGTAAAGTCTAAGCTATTTTTGGAACTTTGCATGATAGAGGCAAACTACAACAAAACGAACAAGGGAACTCTCGAAGGCGTAATGGACGGACTTTACACCACGTATGCAAGAGTGATCGACAGCATACGGAGTGTTTTGTGTTTCGACTTTTCAAGATACTATTCGCCGCTTGAAATATACGACAAGTTCTCGTCTTTTTCAAATGCGACGGAAAATCAAAAATCGGCGTTTTTGGGTGTTGCGAGCGCATTGAGCGATAAGGAAAACCTCGACGAGTTTATGTATGCCATCAGAGTCGAAAAATATATGCAAAGCGCGTCGGCAGGGCATAGCAAGGTGAAAAAGGTCGATTTGTTCGATAAAGAGCTTTGCATAATCTCGCATAAAAAAGATATTGCGATGCTTGCCGCCGCGTTGAATTCCGATTTTTTTATGAGAGTGTTTTTCAGTGATAAAAAAAACAAATCTAACAAAAGTATTTCAAAAATTATTGATTTTGAGAATAGTTTTGAACCGATATACAAATTTGAAAACCTAAATTTCGGCATTTCGACTACAAATGAAGTTTTGCGTATTTGTCCGCATTTGCCGAAAAACATTCTTAAAGCCGACGTCGTTTTTGAAAACGCAGGCACAACGCACACAATGCATATAATGCGCGGTGATGATACGAAGATATATCTAGGAAACACCAAAGTCGAAGGGACAAAGTTTATAAGGCTGGCAAAGAAACCTCTTGACGTAACCGTGATTGTCAAAGACTGAACGTCGTAGAAGTCCGTCATATGCCTATGCAAAAATTTGCTTAACTCTTGCAAAAATGCTGCCGAAAACCGCATTTTTTGCTCTTTTTGCGACGTTTTGGCACAATTTGTTGACTTATCGATATTATGTTGATATTATTTTAAGTATAATTATCGCACGCGTATACACGTATGCGTGCATTTTTAGGAGTTTTTATGAAAGAAAAAATGGACGCTATCAAAAACGCCGCTCTTGAAATGATCGAGAAAGCTCAAACGTCGCAAGATCTCAATGACGTAAGAGTCAAATATCTCGGCAAAAGCGGTGAAATCTCTCTTCTTATGAGAGATATGGCAAACGTACCCAAAGAGGAACGTCCGGTTATGGGCAAACTTGTCAACGAATTGCGCACGGCGGTGGAGAGTGTTCTCAACCAAAAGACGCAACTTGTGGAAGAACAAGAAAAACTTGCTCGTCTGAAAGCGGAAGAAATCGACGTTACTTTGCCCTCGAATCGTGAAAATCTCGGCACTTTGCATCCGCTCACGCTCATCACACGAGAACTTGTGGATATCTTTTCGGGTATGGGATTTTCGGTTGTCGAAGGTCCGGAAATAGAAAGCGACCTTTATAACTTTCAACTTCTCAACGTGCCGAAAGACCATCCGGCAAGAGACATGCAAGACACGTTTTATATCAACGACAATATCGTGCTTCGCACGCAAACCTCCGCAGTTCAGGCGCGCGTTATGCAAGCGGGCGCACCGCCTATCCGCATAATCTCGCCCGGCAAAGTGTACAGAAGCGACGACGACGCATCACACAGCCCGATTTTCAATCAATTCGAAGGACTTGCGATCGACAAACACATCACGATGGGCGATTTGCAAGGCTGCTTGCAAACATTTGCGGAAAAACTTTTCTCCAAAGATACGAAAGTCAGACTTCGTCCGTCCTATTTCCCGTTTACGGAGCCGTCCGTCGAAGTGGACGTAACGTGCTCGATGTGCCACGGCAAAGGTTGCAGAGTGTGCAAGGGTACGGGCTGGGTTGAAATCCTCGGAGCAGGCATCGTAAATCCGCACGTTTTGGATATGTGCGGCATCGACAGCAAGGAATACAGCGGTTTTGCTTTCGGATTCGGCATCGACCGTATCGCAATGATAAAATACGGTATTCCCAACATCAAAATGCTCTACGAAAACGACGTGCGTTTTCTCAAGCAATTCAATTAAGGAGGCGTCGATATGTTAGTTCCTATTTCATGGCTTAAAGACTACGTGGACATCAACGTTTCGATCCCGACTCTCGCAAAAAAACTCGTGGGAATCGGCTTTGAAGTGGAAGATATTATTTATCAGGAAAATCAAGCGACAAACGTCGTCGTGGGCAAAATCGTCAAGGTTGAAAAACATCCCAACGCAGATCGTTTGCGCGTAACTCAAATCGACGTCGGCACAAAAACCATTCAAGTGGTTACCAACGTTCCCGTCGAGGGCGGCGAAACTATCGCCGTTGCTCTTGACGGAGCGCATCTTGCAGACGGTCACGACATAAAAAGAGGAGAGCTTCGCGGAGTTTTGAGCGAAGGTATGCTTTGCGGCCTCGAAGAAGTGGGCGTGACGGAAGACGACGTTCAAAATCAAAAAACCGGCGATATTATCCGCTTTGCAGAGGGTACGGCTCTCGGTCAAAACGCACTCAAAGCCCTGGGCTACGACGACGTTATCCTCGACGTCAGCGTCACCGCAAACCGTCCCGATTGCAACAGCATTTACAAAATGGCAAAAGAAGTTGCGGTCGCACTCAACACCGATTGCAGAGAACCGGTCATCGACTATAAGGTCACTTTGCCCGGCGTAAACGTTTCGGATATGGTGAGCGTAGACGTTCGAAATCAAGAACTTTGCCCCAGATATATGGCGGCAGGCGTGAAAAATATCAAGATTTTCCCGTCCTCGCAAAAAATCAAATCGAGATTGAGAGCGGTGGGGATTCGACCGATAAACAACATCGTGGACATCACAAACTACGTGCTTATCGAAATCGGTCAACCGATGCACTCTTTCGATAAGAGAGAACTCACCGGCGGCGAAATCGTTGTGAGAAACGCAAAAGACGGCGAAACCATCGTCACTTTGGACGGAAAAGAGAACAAACTCAACGAAAGTATGCTCGTCATTTGCGACAGCGACAGCCCCGTTGCGGTTGCAGGTATCATGGGCGGCGCAAACAGCGGTATTCAAGACGATACGAACGAAGTCGTATTCGAAGCCGCAAAATTTGCAAGAGATAACGTACGTCGCACTTCTCGCACGCTCAATTTGCGTTCGGACAGTTCGGCAAGATTTGAAAAGGGCATTGATTTCGCATCGCAAGAGTACGGCATAAAACGCGCTTTGACGCTTGTGTATCAAAGCGGTTCGGGTGATATCGTCGACGGACTTATCGACGTCAAAGTGGATTATCAATCATTGCGCGAAATCCCGTTTACGACAAAGAAAATCCAAGAAATTCTCGGTTGCAAAGTGCCTAAAAACACGCTTATTTCCATTCTTGCAAGACTTGGTATTCAAGTCAAACAAGACGGCAAGCAACTCGTCGCGCTCGTAAAAGAGGACAGAGAAGATATCGTCGGCGTCAACGACATCGCAGAGGAATTTATCCGCGTGTACGGCTACTCCCACATCAAACCAACGCTCTTCGAATTTGCAGGGCTTGCAGAGGGCGGTCTTCCCGACAAAAACAAGTTTATCAACGTCGTAAAAGACACTCTTATGGCTTGCGGACTTATGGAAAGCGTGACGTATTCTTTCACCTCTCCGAAGTTTGCGTCACTTTTGAACCTCGATGAAAACGACAAAGCAAGAGACGCTATCCGCCTCAAAAATCCGCTCGGCGAGGCTTTGAGCGTGATGCGCACTACGCTTGTGCACAGCATGATCGAAACGCTTGTTTACAACGTCACGCACTTCAACAAGAGCGCAAGGCTTTTCGAGGTTGCAAACGTTTATTTGCCAAAGAGCTTGCCGCTTGAAGAGTTGCCCGACGAAGAGTGCAGACTTTGCATCGGCGAATACGGCGACGGTGCGGATTATTTCGAACTTAAAGGCGCAATAGAGCAAGTGTTCAGAGCCCTGCATATCGACGCAAAATACGCTCGCGCAAACAAGACGTTCCTGCATCCCGGCAGAAGCGCGGAAATTTTCGTTGACGGCAAGAGCG
>FR895539.1:32263-47234 GCA_000434435.1 Firmicutes bacterium CAG:475 | reverse complement strand
GCGCTTGTCGGCTGCGCACGGCATCCGAAAATGCAATGCGCTTTCTTCTTCCTTTGCTTGCCATCATCGGCTAAAATCGTTTGAGAATATGGGAAAAAAGAGCATATTCCTGCGTCCGTTTGTGTGCATATGCACATATGTTGAAATGAGAATACCGATATTGATGTATGCACAAGCATACATATGTCTAAAAAATTGTCGTAGAGGTATTTACGAGACGGAAAACGTGTGATATAATACCAAAGTCAAATAATTTGTGATAAGGTGAAAAATGAAAGTCAAATTGAACCAATTTTTCAAACAAGACGCGAACGGCGTCGAAGTTTTGCTCACTGATTCTCCCGAGGTCAAAGCGCAAGTGAAAAAGAACAAAAAGATCGTCAAAAACGCAATCGTATGGTCGATTGTGAGCGTGCTTTTGTTTGCACTTATTCTTAACGTCGTAATATTGCCGCTCACGGGCGGATGCGCAAGAGTCGCGCGTGTGACGAATTATGCGGGGGATAACAAGTACATCGCTTTCCACACCGAAAGCGGTTTGTATTTGTCCGCTCACCGCGCAGGCGGCGTGCTTGAACCCGAGGAAACTATGGCGGCGTTCAAACAATGTATGGAAGAAGCGGAGCGCGAAAACTACAAAGTCGATATTCTTGAATTTGACCTGCATCTTACAAAGGACGACGAGCTTGTGCTTATGCATGACCACGAGATCGACCGCACCTCAAACGGCTCGGGCAAAATTTGCGACAAGACGCTTGCGGAGCTTAAAACCTACAATTTTGGTCACAACTTCAAGACTGTGGAGGGCGAATATAAATACCGCGATAAGTCGGACGCCGAGCTTGAAGACGTGCGCATTGCCACGCTCAGAGAGGTGCTTGAATATGTCGAAAAGGTCGCTCGCCCCGACAAGTCTATGAAGTACGTCATCGAAATCAAGGACGGTGGCGAGCCGGGCAAGCGCGCAATGAACAAGCTCTATCGTATGATGGACGAGTACGACATCATCGACAGAACGGTGTTCGGCACGTTCCAGGGCGAAATCAGCAAGTACGTTGACGAGTGCAACGCAAACGGCGCGTTTGAAAAAGAAATCGTCCGCTCGGCAGGCATCACCGAAGTGCTTGATTTTTACTATGCCTTCCTTTACGGCAACACAAAGGCAAAATTCAACTTCAAGGTGTTGCAAATCCCGATGGGATTCAACGGGTTTTTCGATTTGTCCACAAATGAGTTCATCGACTTTGCCCACAGCCTCGGCATTGCGGTGCAATATTGGACGATAAACGACCCCGAGGACGTTGCAAAACTTCAAGCAAACGGTGCGGACTGCATCATGACCGATAATCCTAAAATGGCGTACGAAGTGTTGCACAGAAACGACAGATAACACAATCAAAAGAAAAGGGGCACTCGTTGAGTGCCTCTTCTTTTGTAGCTTTACAAATCTAAAATGGTTTGAATGTTTCAATTCAGTGCGTTCTTTTGTTGGAGCAAATTTGCAAAAACAAAAGATAAAGCAGGCGTATTGCCTGCTTTATCTGTTTGTTGTGCGCTGTGCGCTGTTAAATCGAATTGATTATTTCTTCTTTGCTTTTTCCTTGCCGAAGCCTTTGAGGAATCTGCGGAAACCGCCTTTTCTGCCGTTGAGCATATCCACGAGTCCGTCGAGCGAGCGTTTGGAGATGATGCCCATCGACCACGCTGCAATCGTGCGGTAGGGCATGTCTTTGACGGAGTTTGTGAGCATTTCGGGGTTTTCGGATGAGAGCGCGACGAGGTTGATGACGCCCACGCACAATCTGTACATAAATCTACCGAAAGGTGACACGTTGCATTGACCGATAGTGTTGCACGCTTGCAATTCGCCCTTGGCAAAGGGTTTGTTTTCAATCATCTTTGCGCCGTATAGGGCCTCGAATTGTTCGACGGGGATTTCGGTTGCGTTTGCGATGTCATAGTAGCAAGGAGCGACCGCTTTGTAGTCGGGGATAGGCGCGTCGGGGTTCTTTGACGCAACGTTTACGATGCCTTCGAGTTTGATGTCGCGAGAGGATGCGCCAACCAGAATCTTGAAGTCGCCGCTTTCGACGTGCCAATCGTTGATTGCAACGTTGTAGTAGGCAAAGGCTCTTGAATCTAGGTTGATTTCAACGTCTTTTTCTTCGCCCGGTTGCAAGAACACTTTTTTGAAACCTTTGAGTTCTTTTGCCGGACGATAGAGGGTGCTTTCAACGTCCGAAACGTAGAGTTGAGCGATTTCCGCACCTGCGACTTTGCCGACGTTCTTGACGGTGAAAGTGACGGTGAACGGATCTCCTTCGTTGATTGCGTTTGCGCTCAAACGGAGATTGGAATATTCGAAGCTAGTGTAGGAAAGTCCGTAGCCGAACGGATATTTGACGCGCTTGTTCGCGCTGTCGTAATAGCGGTATCCGACGTAAACGCCTTCGCGATATTCAACCGTTCTCGGTCCCATACGGAAGTATTTCGAGCCGAGATAATCGTCCTCGTGGACGGGGAAGGTTTCTGCAAGTTTGCCCGAGGGATTGACTTTGCCGTAGATAAGATTGTACGCCGCTTCGCCGCCTGCTTGGCCGCCGAGATAGAGGTTGAGTATGCCTTTTACATCCTTGTCCCAGTCGCCGATTTCGACGGGAG
The DNA here is from genome assembly GCA_000434435.1 of Firmicutes bacterium CAG:475. Taxonomy (GTDB): domain Bacteria; phylum Bacillota; class Clostridia; order Christensenellales; family CAG-917; genus CAG-475. The sequence goes on along the minus strand of FR895539.1, from coordinate 44,573 downwards.
AGCCGCAAGAAAGCACCACGACGACGTTTTTGTTGACTTTCAAAATTTCGTTGATGAGAGTGACGTGAGAGGATGGCATCTTGATGTGATGACGATCGTAGCCTTCAGATTCAAACGCATCGGTAAGTCCGACGAAGAGAAGCACGACATCTTTGCCTTTTGCCGCTTTGACCGCTTTTTTAATCAAGCTCTTTTTGTAGCCTTCGCCTTTGAGAACGTAGCCGTCGGAGTAGGTGTATTCTTGTCCGACTTTGTCGAGCGCGTCGGTGAAGGATGTAAGTTTTGTGGGAAGAATGTGGCTCGAACCACCGCCTTGATAGCGGATTTGTTTTGCGAGTCTGCCGACGACGGCGATACTTTGTTTTTTATTCAAAGGCAAAATACCGTCGTTTTTGAGAAGAACCGCGCCGCCTTCTGCCGCTCTGCGAGCGATGTCGTTGTGCTTTTCGACGTCAAACGTGACGCCTTCGACTTCGCGCACGGTGTTTTCGTATGCAAATCTGATGAGACGAAGCACGTCTTTGTCGATATCTTCTTCGGTGAGAGTGCCTGCTTCTAGTGCTTTATATACGGTGTCACCGTTGAGTCCGCAACCCTTGCTGCCGGGCATTTCGAGATCCATACCCGCTTTGACGCCTTCGGCGCGATCGTTCACTGCACCCCAGTCGCTGACTACGATTCCGTCATATCCCCATTCGTCGCGCAAGACGTCGTTGAGGAAGCGTTTGTTGTCGCTCAAATACGTCCCGTTCAAGCGGTTGTAGGAGCACATAACCGTGGTTGGTTTTTCTGCTTTGACGATATGCTCGAAAGCCGGCATATAGATTTCACGCAAAGTACGCTCGTCCACGATTGAATCGATGGTCATTCTTATGTATTCTTGGTTGTTTGCAAGAAAGTGCTTCAAGGACGTGCCGACGTTCTTTTCTTGCACGCCGTGCACCCATGCGCCGCCCATGCGCCCCGCAAGGAAGGGATCTTCCGAAAAATACTCGAAGTTTCTGCCGCAAAGCGGACCTCTTTTGATGTTGACGCCGGGGCCGAGCACGGTTGAAACGCCCAAAGATTGCGCTTCGACAGCGATTGCTTGTCCCACTTCTTCAACGAGTTTTTCGTCCCAGCTCGATGCCGTTGTGACTGCGCCGGGGAAGCACGTTGCGGGTTCGGGCGTTTGCATGATATTGACGCCACCGCCGATTTTTTCGCGGCGAAGACCGCTCGGACCGTCGCTCATACGCACTGCCGGGATGTCGATATCGTCGCGTTTGACGGGCTGAGTGAGCCAGTTGGTTGAGCCCGAAAGCATGGTGATTTTTTCATCCAGCGTGAGCTTTGCCAAAATCTCCTTGTAATCTTTTTCGTTCATATTTTCCTCCGAAAACAATGTTTTCTTATTTTATTTATATACTTAAAGTGTTGATAAGTATAATTCATTATACAATTTGATTCTTCCGGTTGCAAGACGGATTTGAATTTTGCTCGTTATTTTGCAAGTTTTTCTTTCTCTCTCACCGAAAGCGGCAATTCGTCGTTTATATACGTGTTCCAAACGTCGATTTTGTCCTTTTCGTCAAGATAGCGTAGAACTCTTGCAGGCGAGCCGACCGCAATGCAATTTGCCGGCAAGTCGCGCGTTACGACGCTGCCTGCGCCCACAACCGTGTTTTCGCCTATCGTGACTCCGCCGCAAATCGTGACGTTCGACGCAATCCAAGCGTTCTTTTTTATGGTTACGGGTTTGGAATATTCCAGGTCGTGAAAACCGTCGGGGTATTGCGTGTTGATCCTCTCGTGTGCCAAAAGCGGATGGCACGGCGTTGCGATCGTGACGTTTGCGCCCAGCCAGACTCCGTCCTCCAAAGTGATAGGAGATACATCGAGAAGGGTGCAACCGTAATTGAAAAACACACCGTTTCCAACGTTAATATTCACGCCGTATTCGCAATAAAAAGGCGTAAAAGCCCACACGGATTTGCCCTTTGAAGATGGAATGAGCTTGTTGAAAAGTCGTTTTTGTCGAGGTTGATTGAGAACGGAGCACTTGTTGAGTTTTTGCGTGAGCCACAAGCCCCTTGCGTGTTGCCAAAAAATATCCTTGCTCGTGGCATTGTAAAGTTTACCTTCGACCATGCGTTTCCATTCGAGTTTTTCCTTTCTCATAATCCACCTCCAAACGATATCATTTTATTAGATTTGCAAGTGTATTTATATCATAAAAGCGAACAAAATATCAAAAATCCGTTGTAAAATACAAAAAGTATGATATAATTTTGATATGACAAACGAAAAAGACACACAACTCAACGTGCGCTTTTTGCCAAAAGGCATTCAAAATCCTCGGTTCGAACAGCGCGAAAGCGGAATTGCGCACACTCCGTACAGCCGCGAGGTTGCGTTTTATACTTGTATAAAAAACGGGGATCTGCAAGGGCTTGAAAGCAATATGGAGAATTTTGTTAGAGATGCGTTGGTTGTGGGGCGAATGAGCGACGACAATTTGCGCCAAGTCAAATATCTTGCGGTGAGCTGCATAACTCTTGCCACGAGGTATGCCGTAGAGGGCGGGCTTATGGAAAGCGAGGCGTACAACCTCTCCGACTCCTACATTCAATACGTTGACAAAACGGATAAGCCCGAAGAAATAATAAAATTTTTGGTTGCAAAGGCGACGGAACTTACCGTACTTGTGAAAAATCATCGTCAAAGGCTGGAATATCCGCCCTTCGTGCGCAAAGCGATGAAGTACGTCAGCGCGCATTTGCACGAGAGATTGAAGTGCTGCGACGTTGCCGATGAGTGCGGAGTGAGTGCGGATTATCTGTCGGCGTCTTTCAAGAAATACGTTGGCGAAAGTTTGCACGAATACGTGTTGTCGCAAAAGCTCGAAGCGTCCAAATCATTGCTTGCAAGCGGCGTGGAATACGGCGAAATCGGATATTATCTGGGCTTTTGCTCGCAAACGCATTATATCCAAAGTTTCAAAAAGAAGTTCGGAATGACGCCGAAAGACTATTTGCGTACCGGAGTTGTGGACTAGACCGATTGCGATATATCGTTAAGGTTGAAAAATCTTTGTAAACGATGTAAAATGGGTTTCAAGAACAAAATCGAGCACAAAGCGTAACCGAATTGCGCAAAGCGCGTTTATATAGTGAGGAGCAAATGAAAAGCACGGCATGGGAAAACCTGTTTAAGAGATACTACAACGAGGCTCTTTTGTACGTGTATTCCTTTTGCCGCAATCGCGCGCTTGCCGAGGACGTCGTGCAAGAGGCGTATATGAGGGCGATACGCTCCATAAACGAGGAAAAAGACGGATTTAAATTTTGGCTTTTCAAGGTGTGCAGAAACTATTATTTCGACACGTTGAGGAAAAACAAGAGGTTGGAATCCATTTCCGCCGATATGCCGTCTTGCGACTCGCTTGTGGACGACGTCATTCAAAAAGAAGAATATCGCGCGCTGTACAAGGCGATTTCTCTGTTGAAAGACGACTATCAAGAGGTCGTAAGACTATATTATTTCGACTCGATGTCGGTCAAAGAAATCGCGTCGATAGTCGGTCAGTCGACGGACAACGTCAAGATACAGCTTTACAGGGCAAGATTGAAGCTCAAAGAACTTTTGGAGGCAACTTTATGAATTTCGACGAGGCGTTCGAACACTGCAAAAACGGTGTCGCAACCGAAGAAGAAAAACAATACGTAAAACAGCAGCTTGAAAAGGCAAACGAATTTTTGAACAGCGAATCCGTAAGAGAGGATTCTCCCGTCAAAGAAGCGGATGTCGAGGAAGTAAAGAAAGCAAAGAAAAAGTTTAAGTGGCAATACGTCGTTATTCCCGTATGTTCGCTCATAGGCGTGCTTATGGCGATTGCCGCAATTTTGGGTGGCGTGTTCGGCTCCGCGGCGTCCTATGCAAAAAAATCCGTTGCGTTTTCAAAAGCGGAATGTGCCGAGCTTGCCAAAGACAAAGCGTATGAGTTTGTGACGGACAGAAGTTTGCCGTCGATATTAGGAGTGACGAGCAAAGACGACTTTGTCGTCGACGATATGGACAGAGAATTCAATTACAGCGGCAGCGACATAAAAAACAGCTATTACAGCTGGATCGTCGAACTCGAAGCCTACGACTTTGAAATCAAAATCGAAGTTGACACGAGAAACGGCAACTGCAAAGTTATCAAAGTCAAATAAAAACAAAACACGATTTAAACGACGCGCAAAAAATGCGCGTCTTTTCTTTTGCCGTTTTGCAAATCGCACAAAATATTCCACTAATTTTTATATCGCGCCTGCATACAATATTTGTATGTGGTCAAACGTGATAAGCATCGGCAAAGAATACGACAAAGAAATCGAATATATATTTCAAAAACTCCGAAACGCAAAAGATTTGTCCTATGCAAGCGAAGAAAGCAATACGAGATTGTGGTTATATCTTGCGTCAAATTGCGACGTTGCACAAAAAATCGAAAACGAAATATACGATATGCTTTCGGTGGTGTTTTTGTCGTTTATGAAGCTTAGGTTTTTTCTTGAAAGGTTGCCGATTTATCCGTTGACTTACGCAAAGTGCGCGCTTTTAAGCTCTATGTTACACTTCGACTCGGACTTTGAAGAAAACGTCGTTGCAAAAACGTTGTCGCAATCAATGGATTACAACGTTGACGGACTTTTCAATTTCAGAATGCGTCCGCTAAAAGACGCGTGGGGCGAGATTTGCGACGTTGCGGCAAGACTGCTCGAAGGAAGTCGGGACGATAGGGACGTTTTCGACGTTGCAGGATTTATTTCCGGAAGCGAAGGTGGCAAAAATCTGATTGCGACGGACGGACAGGCAATCGACAACGTCACCAAAAGGCGCAAGGTTGAACTTGTGCGATTGTTCGATGACAAAGAGTATGATTTGTTAAACGCAATTATCAAGGAAAAGCCTTGCGAGATACAACTCAAAAACGCAAAATTTTCAGAGGGTATGCGCAACACTTTGCGAAAAATCGCAAAAGTCGTGGAATTGTACTAAAATACGATAAGTATTGCAAAATACGACAAAATGCGTGATAAAACGCCAAAACACGCAAAAACAAGTGTTTCCAAAAGATGTAAAAGCACGAAAAGTGTTGTAATATGTCAAAACAAAACACATATCGTGTTATATGAACAAAGAGAAAATGACGGTTGCTTGCATGATACAAGTCGATAAAGGCTATATAACGGAATAAAAAACGGACAGGTTTGACCTGTCCGTTTTTAAGTTTTGATTTTGTCAATAGACTTTTCTTGCCTTGATGACGTCCTCGCCGTCGATTGTAAGCTCGTCTTCGGTGTCGATTATGGTGTAGCGCAATCCGTTTCTCGTTGCGCTTATTCCGCCGAATCTGTTTTCGCCGTTGTCAATAGAAACGACCGTGTAGCGATGCGATGCGCTCTTTTGCGCTTTTACGCAAGGCAAGTTGACGGAGTTTACGATGTTGCCGTTTTCGATATAGTCTTTAAGTTCCGTTGCAGCCATAACCGCACAGTTGTCTTCCGCTTCTTCCGTCGATGCTCCTAGATGCGGAATTGCAACGATGCCGTCAACTCCGATACATTCTTCGTTTGGAAAATCGACGACGTATTTGCGTATTTTTTTGTTTTCGAGCGCATCTTTTATTGCGGTTAATTCGCAAAGTTCGCCTCGCGCTGCGTTTATGATTATCACGCCGTCTTTCATCGTCGATATGGTGTTTGCGTTGACAAGTCCTTTGGTTTCGGGAGTCATGGGCATGTGAAGCGTCACAAAGTCGGCATCCGACCACGCAGCTTGCATTGTGTCGAAAATCGTAACGAAGGGTATTTCCGCTTTTGCCGCTTCGGATATAAACGGATCGTAGCCCACGATATTCATACCGAGTGCGTGAGCTGAGCTCGCAACTTTTCTGCCGATTGCGCCCAGTCCCAAAACGCATAACGTTTTTCCTGCGATTTCACTGCCTGCAAATTGACCTTTGCCTTTTTCAACTTGTTTTGCGACGTCGTCGCCTTTGAGAGTGCTTGCCCAGTTTATCGCTTCGTTGATATTTCTTGCGCCGATGATGAGCGCGGCAATCACGAGTTCCTTGACTGCGTTTGCGTTTGCGCCGGGGGTGTTGAAAACGCAAATTCCTTTTTTAGCGTATTCGGCATGCGGAATATTGTTTACGCCTGCGCCCGCTCTTGCAACCGCCAACAAAGAGGACGGCACTTCGTATTCGTCCATTTTGAAAGAGCGCACGAGTATGCCGACGGGATTTTGCGAGTTGTCGGTGAGATTGTATCCTTCCAGCACCGGGTTTGCAAGTTTAGAGATCGAATTGAGTTTTAAAATATCCATATTTTCTCCTGCGTTTCTAAACGACACGGCATTATGCTTGTCGCTTGCAAAAAAGCGAAAGCGTAAAAAAACGCTTTCGCCTTTTGGTTGTCGGGTTATTTGTTTTCGAGTTCGAATTTCTTCATGAAATCGATAAGTGCTTTCACGCCTTCGACGGGCATAGCGTTGTAAATGGACGCTCTCATGCCGCCGACGAGCTTGTGCCCTTTGAGGCTGACAAGACCTGCTTGCTCGGCTTCTTTGACAAACTTTGCGTTGAGTTCGTCGCTGGGGGACACGAAGGGGACATTCATGAGCGAACGGCTTTCTTTTTCAACGAAGTTGTTGTAGAAATCGCTCTCGTCTATGAAATCGTAAAGCATTTTTGCCTTTTCTCTGTTGATTTGCTCCATAACCTTTACGCCGCCGAGTTTTTTGAGGTGGCGAAGATTGAGCATCATCATATAAATCGACCAGCAGGGCGGAGTGTTGTAAAGACTGTTCGCGTCGATTTGCGTGCGATATTTGAGCATTGTGGGGCAAATTGGAAGTTCGCCGCCGAGCATATCTTCCTTTACGATGACGAGCGTAACGCCTGCGGGAGCAAGGTTCTTTTGTGCGCCTGCGTAAATCATGGAATATTTTTTAGGATCAATTTCCTCACTCATGATGCAGGAGGACAAGTCCGCAACCAAAGGAATATCGCCCGTGTCGGGAAGAGTGTTGTATTTCAAGCCGAAAATGGTGTTGTTTTCGGTGATATGCACGTAGCTTGCGTCCTTTCTGAAATCGTCGCGCGTGGTTTTGGGAATATAGGTAAACTTCTTGTCTTCGCTTGACGCGACAAGGCGAATATCACCGTATTTTTGCGCTTCTTTGTAAGCTTTTTTTGCGAAGTTGCCCGTAACTATATAGTCAGCTTTTCCCGTTTTCAACAGGTTGAGGGGGATTGCCTCGAACTGCGTGGACGCGCCGCCTTGCACCATGATGACGTGATAATCGTCGGGCAAATGCATAAGTTCTCTGATAAGGTCGAGTGCTTCGGTGTTGATTTGGTCGTACCACTTGGAGCGGTGGCTCATTTCCATTACGCTCATGCCCGAGCCGTTGTAGTCGGCGATGTTTCTGCCGGCCTCTTCTATAACTTCTAGAGGAAGCATGCTGGGGCCTGCCGAGAAATTGTAAACTCTCATAAAATTCTCCTTCTTATATGTCATAATCGCATCGTTTTTTGACGATTATTATACTATAATCGTAAAGGCAAAACCGCAGTTTGTAAAGATTTTTTTTTGCTCGAGGAAGCGGTTTTTGACGCTTTTGGGCGAAACTCTTGCTAATGCGCGCGTTTTGGTGTAATATACTATATTAGAAAAATATGCATTTATTCGGAGAAATAGAATTCATGAAAAAAAATACAAAAACAGTAAAGGTGACCTTCCTCGGCGGTGTCGGCGAGGTGGGCAAAAATATGACGGCAATCGAATGCGGCGACGATATGATTATCGTCGATTGCGGCGTGTCCTTCGCAACGAGCGAGGAAGCCCCCGGCATCGATGCAATCATCCCCGACATCACTTACGTAAAAGAGAATATATCCAAACTTCGCGGCATCGTGCTCACGCACGGACACGAGGATCACATCGGCGCGATTCCGTACTATGCGGACGACCTCAAAGACGTGCCTATTTACGGCACTGCGCTCACTATCGGATTGCTCAAAAGAAAGCTGGACAAAAACGGCAAAAAGTGCAATCTCGTCGTAGTTTCGGCAGGCGATACCGTCACGTTGGGCGGCTTTAGAGTCGAATTTATCAAAGTGTGTCACTCCATGGCGGGAGCGTGTGCGCTTGCAATCACAACGCAAGTCGGCACGGTGTTCGTCACCGGCGACTTCAAAATCGACAACACCCCGATAGACGGCAAAAAGACGGATATCGGACGTATTGCGGAAATAGGAGCAAAGGGCGTTTTGCTCATGCTTGGAGAGTCCACAAACGTTGAAAGAAAGGGAAGTTCCACATCTGAAAAAGTGGTCGGTCAAACGCTTGAAAACATCTTTGCGTCAAACCTCGACAAGAGAATCGTCATTGCTTGTTTTGCATCCTCAAACTACCGCGTACAACAAGTGCTTACGCTCGCTCACAAGTATCACAGAAAAGTCGTGCTTGCAGGCAGAAGCATGAAAGGTATGGCGGAAGTTGCGTCCGCTTGCGGAGAATTGCAAGTTCCCAAGGGCGTAATCGTGGACAGCGTGGGCAAACTTTTGCCAAGCGAAACGGTTATTTTGGCGACGGGATCGCAGGGCGAGCCGCTTTCCGCGCTCAACAAGCTGTCAAAAGGCGAGTTCAACAAGATCAACATAGGTCCGCAAGACCTCGTGGTGCTTTCCTCATCGCCTATTCCCGGCAACGAAAAGTCGGTGTACGACGTCATCAACGACTTGTTCAGAAAGGGTGCAAACGTAATTTACGACGCAATGAACGACATTCACGTTTCGGGACACGCATACGAGGAAGAACTCAAACTTATGCTCACCCTCGTGCAACCCGAGTATTTTATGCCCGTACACGGCGAATATCGCCACCAACACAAGCATGCAGAGATTGCAAAAACGCTCGGCGTTCCGTCAAAAAATATCGTTATTCCGAATATCGGCGAGTGCTACGGCGTAAACCACAAGGGGATAAGACAACACTCAAACGTAACGGCAGGCAACGCGTACGTTGACGGTGTCGTGCTTGAAAACGGCAAAATGCTCGTAAACGACAGAAAATCGCTTGCCGAATACGGTATGCTCGTGGTGCTTTGCGCGGTCGACACCGATCAAGGCAAAGTCGTGGGCGACGTTGACATCGTTGCAAGAGGATTCAACCTCACCGACGACGTGATAAATTCCATAAAGAACGCCACTATCGACACGATAAACGGGGCGGACTTCGACAAAGTCGACGTCAACGAGATTGCAAGAGCGGTCAAAAAAGCGGTGAGAAAACTCTTCTACAAGGACAGACAATTCCCAATAATCATCCCCGTTATCGTCGAGGACTGAGTGGAAATCGGAGCGAAAACAAGCCAAAAGTTTGCCGAAAAAAAACGGAAAAAACACGATAAAAACGCAAGAAAAACCGTAAAAAACGTAAAATAATTGCAAAACCGGATACGCTAAAATGCGATTAACCGCATAAAAAAAGCAAAAAAATCAACGTATAATTTGCAAAAAAAGAAGGCGCAAAAATGTATAGAAAACGCATAATTTTGATACTCACTTCACGCGACGAAAGCGACGATATCTCGCAAAAAATCGCGGAGGCTATCCGCAAAATCGGCACGCATAACGCGGTTGTGATGAGCGACGACAAGTACGGCTCGGCAACCAAACTTTCCGCGCTCGACAAACTTATGGACAGCGGAAGCGAATATCAATATTTGCTTGAAAAGAAAGACAAAGGCGTGCTGCGCGACATATTTAAACTCAAAAGTTTTTCAAAACGCGTCAATCGCATCAACAACATGATAAAGCGTTTTCATCCGGAGTACATTTTGTGCGTTACGCCGTACGCTCATCATTGCGCGGTGGAGGCTAAGCGCAGAGCAAGATTCCATACTCAAATCATTTATATGCTGCAAACGTTTACTCTCCCCAAAAGAGTGCATGACGACGCAACCAATGTGTTTATCGTCGAAAATGCGGACGTAAAAGCCGATTTGGTGCGACAAGGCATAAAATCAAAAGACGTTTTGGTGATGGGGTTTCCGTTTGAAATCACGCCTAAAACAAGGGAAGAAATCATACTCAAAAAGCAAGAATTGGGGCTTCCCAAAGTCAAAACCGTGTACGTCAACGTGCAAGACAAAAAGCAACTTAAAAACGTGTTTTCGCTTTTGCTCGACCAAGGCGAAATAGCAAATCTCGCAGTTTACGTAAAGGACGCTCATATGCTTGAAACGCTTTCGTCCATGTCGGTGAAAACTCCTCAAACTAAAGTGGTGTTTTTGCAATCGCCCGAGCAGGTTGACGACTGCATGCCCGTTTGCGACGCGGCAATCACGCAGTACGATGCGGCAACGCTTTACAAGTGCTTTAAACTGGGAGTGCCGTCCATCGTTGTGAAAGCAAGCGAACACGAGCAGGCGGATATATCTTATCTTGCTCAAAACGAGCTTTGCCTCGTTGCAAAAAACGACCTTGAAATCGTTGCGCTGTTGTACAGAATCTTGCAAACGGACGCGGGAGAAAGGATTGCGGCAAACGGCAAAAAATGGGTTGAACTCAGTTCGCTCGAAAATATCGCGAACTTCCTCACGGCATACATCGCCGTTTGAGATTGTCCTACGGACAGTGATATACACGCAAAGCGTGCGTGATATTGCGACTGCGCAGCATGATATTGTTGTTTTGCAACAGCGATATTGCACCGCCGGTGCAGTGAAATTGTGCCTGACGGCAAGAGGGATAAAAACTATAATCGAGATATGCCAAAGATAACCAAACTAAACGAAATTGCAAAAAGACAGGGATTTAAACTCGGCGACGACGTGCTGCGTATCGGCGGCTACAAAATGGTTGACGAGCTTGATTATCTCTACTACGACAACGAAAAGAAATTTTCGGTGGATATTTTGCGTGACGGGAAAGAACATACGATAAAAGTCCACAAAAAAGACGGGCAATCTCTCGGACTTGAATTTGCAATCGATATGAAACCCGTCGTGTGCAAAAACAAGTGCATTTTCTGCTTTGTCGACCAACTCCCCAAAAACATGCGTCCCAGCCTTTACGTCAAGGACGACGATTACAGGTATAGTTTTATGTGCGGTTCGTACGTGACGATGACAAACGTCACCGAAGAGGAAATCGAGAGAGTTATAAGGCTCAAACTCAGTCCGCTCTACATCTCGGTGCACGCATGGGACGACGATATAAGGACGTATATCCTCAAAAATCCGAACACGAGAAAGCTGCCCGATCAAATGCGCAGATTGGGCGCAAACGGCATAAAAATGCACACTCAACTTGTCGTCGTGCCCGACGTCAACGACGGGAAAGTGCTAGAAGACAGCATACGAGGATTGCACACCGTCGAAGGCGTTGAAACGGTTGCGGTCGTGCCCGTTGGTATGACGGGATACAGAGAGCAACTTGCAAAACTCAAAGCGGTTGACGAGCAAAACGCACGAGATACGATAAAACTCGTCGAGGGATTGAACGAGGAATTCGGCGGAAATTTCTGCTGGTGCAGCGACGAATACTACGTCAAAGCCAACGTCAAAGTGCCCGACGGTTCTTATTACGGCGCGTTCGACCAGATTGAAAACGGCGTGGGGCTTATTGCCGATTGGATTGACAACTTCGAATATAGCTTGCAAGAGGCAGGGGATATGAACCTCGGCAAGAGAATAGACATGGTGACGGGCGTATCCTTTGCGCCTATGCTCAAAGAGTACTCGAAAAAACTTGCTCAAAAACTCGGCTTGCAAGTTGAAGTGCATGCGATAATCAACAACTTTTTCGGCACGAGCGTTACGGTTGCGGGGCTTGTTACGGCAGGAGATATGATAGAGCAACTTCAAGGCGTCAAGACGGACGCGTTTGTGATACCCGACAATATGTTGCGCGAATTTACAGACACTTTCCTTGACAACAAAACCGTCAAAGAAGTTGAGGACGCACTCGGCGCTCCGTTTATCGTGGTGTCGCACTCCGGAAGCGATACGGCGCAAAAAATAATAGAGCATTTTGAAAAGTGAAAAATATGCAATTTGACGCAAAAAGGCGTTTATATTGCAAAAAACGATAGATAAAAATCGGAAACGGTGAAAAAATATGAAACCATTGGTGGCAATTGTAGGAAGACCTAACGTCGGAAAATCGACGTTGTTCAATAGGCTCGCAGGGCAAAGAATCGCTATCGTCGAGAACACTCCCGGCGTTACGCGCGACAGAATTTACGCAGATTGCGAGTGGTGCGGAAGAGCG
>FR895539.1:0-32236 GCA_000434435.1 Firmicutes bacterium CAG:475 | reverse complement strand
GAAGAGCGTTTACGCTCATCGATACGGGCGGATTGGAACTTAAAAGCGACGACGTGATGTGGAATCACATTCGCACGCAAGTGGAAATCGCAGTGGACACTGCCGACGCTATCCTTTACGTCGTTGACGGAAAGACGGGGCTTACAACCGACGACAACCTTGTGTGCTCGTTTTTGCGCAAGTCCAAACTTCCCGTTATACTTGCGGTCAACAAAATAGACAACAACGATTTGAGCAACGTGTACGACTTTTATGCGTTGGGATTCGGCGAACCGCATGCGGTGAGCGCGGAGCAGGGCAAGGGGCTTGGAGATTTGCTTGACGCAATCCTCGAAGTTATCCCGGAATATTCCGTTGACGAAGATCCCGAACGCATCAAAATCGCAATCGTCGGAAAGCCGAACGCGGGCAAGAGCTCGATAACCAACAGACTTTTGGGTTACGACCGTTGTATCGTGAGCGACATAGCTGGCACGACAAGGGACGCCATCGACACCGAACTCGACGTGGGCGACGACAAATATCTCATCATCGACACGGCAGGTATGCGCAAAAAGAAAGTGGTCAACGAGGATCTTGAAAGATACTCGGTTATGAGAAGTTTGCTCGCCGTGCGCCGCGCGGACGTGGTGCTTGTCGTATGCGACGCAACCGAAGGACTTACCGAGCAAGACGTCAAAATCGCAGGATTCGTGCACGAGGAAGGCAAGCCCTCTATAATCGTGATGAACAAGTGGGATTTGGTGGACAAAAACACTCACACCATTTACGAGTTTGAAAAGAAGCTCAAAGAGGATTTGAAGTATATGGACTATTTCAAGTCCGTGTATATTTCGGCATTGAGCGGCAAGAGGCTGGACAATTTGCTTCCTCTTTGCAAAGAAGTGGTTGCAAATTCGAGAAAGCGTATCCCGACGGGACTTCTCAACGAGGTGGTTGGGGACGCTATTCGCATAAGCGAGCCGCCGTCTTATCTCGGCAAAAAACTCAAAATATTCTACGTCACTCAAGTGTCGGTCGCACCGCCTACTTTCGTGCTTAAAGTCAATGATCCGACGATCATGCATTTCAGCTACAAGAGATACCTCGAAAACGCGCTCCGCAAGAGTTTCGACTTTTCGGGCACGCCCATACGCTTGCTGATAAGAGGCAACAACGAGGGCGATCAATAAGCTGCGGATTTTTGGAAAAAATCGGCGTAAATTCTTTGTGAAAAAATCGCAAAAATGAATTGCCAAACCAAAGAGTCGGTGATATAGTCTTTGCGTTGAAAAAACGTCTTGAATATACCGCTCACGGCAAACGGCGCGCGCGGCATATAGTGTAAAAATAGGAAAGGTGGCATTTATGGACTACAAAGCATTGTCTAAAAGCGAGCTTGAAGAGTTGCTCAAACAAGAACAAAAAGCCTACAAAAAACTCCAAAAAGCAGACAGACACGTCGATATGACGAGGGGAAAGCCGTCGAAGGAACAACTCGACATATCCATGCCCATGCTTGAAAATGCCGCAAAATGCGACTTTATGATGAGCGGCGTCGACGCAAGAAATTACGGCGAACCCGCAGGCGTGAAGCAGGCAAGAGAACTTTTTGCCGACCTTTTGGGTGTCAAAGCGGACGAGGTTATCGCCATTGACGGATCTTCGCTCGACATTATGTACAACGTGGTGCAGTTTGCAATGCAATTCGGCGTACTCGGCTCTACGCCGTGGAATAAACTCGACAAGGTTAAGTTTATTTGCCCCGCACCCGGATACGACAGACACTTTTCCATTTGCGAAAACTTCGGCATCGATATGATAACCGTGCCTATGCTTGCGGACGGTCCGGATATGGATCTCGTTGAGAAACTCGTTCGCGACGACGAAAGCATAAAGGGTATTTGGTGCGTTCCAAAGTATTCAAACCCCACGGGTATCGTGTTTTCGGACAAGGTTGTCGAGCGTATGGCAAACCTCAAACCGAAGGCAAAAGATTTCAGAGTGTTTTGGGACAACGCATATTGCGTGCACTCGCTCTACGACACAGACGATAAACTCAAAAACATCTTCGACGTTGCAAGAAAAGCAGGAACGAGCGATATGATTTATTGCTTTGCATCCACCGCAAAAATCACTTTTGCAGGCAGCGGCGTGGCGGTGTTCGCGTCCTCGCAAAACAACGTGCAGGATATGCTCAAACGCTTGTTTTTCAAGAGGATAAACCCCAACAAAGTCAATCAGGTCATTCACGTCGAATACCTAAAAAACGTTGACAATATAAAGAAAATCATGGCGCAACACGCAGCGATTTTGCGCCCGAAATTCGACCTTTTCAAGGATAGAATGGAAGAGGCTTTCGGCGATGACGAAAACGTGAGTTGGTCAAAGCCGAGAGGCGGCTATTTTATCTCTCTCGACGTGCCCGGATGCGCAAAACGTATCGTAAGCCTTGCGTCCGATGCGGGAGTCAAATTCACGGCGGCAGGCTCGACGTTTCCGTACAGAATGGACGACAACGATTCCAACATCCGCATTGCGCCCAGCGTGCCGTCGCTTGACGAAATGAATTTTGCAATCGACGTTCTTACGTGCGCCATAAGAATCGCGCTTGCCGAAAAGTATTTGGCAAAATAGCGAAAAAGAATTTTAAAAAAATAGGGACGACCAAAGCGGCCGTCCTTATTTTTGCCGATTTTTCAAGCGTTTGCAAAAATATCGTACAATTGCAAGATTCGGTATTGAAAACGAATAGATTTTAATATATAATTAATACATATCAAATTGGCGCGCTTGCGCAAAGGGGAAATTATGACGGATTTGGTAAACAAAAAGGAGAAAAAGGCCGGAGCATTGACCGCAAATATGTGGATTTACGCTTTGGGACTGATGGGTATCAACCTCGGTATCGGCCTTATCAACAGCTATCAGGCGGAGTTTTTCAACAAAATTCTTCAAGCAGACTTGATGGCGGTGGCAGGTATCATCCTCGCGGCAAAATTTATAAGTATCGTTGCGGACTTCGTAATCGGCAACCTCATCGACAGAGCCAACTTCAAGGCGGGCAAAATGCGTCCGTGGATTTTGTTTTCGGCGTTTCCGCTTGCAGTGCTGACGATGATTTCGTTTGTGTTTATTCCGTTTTCTTCAAACGCAGGCAGATATATTTACATCATCTTCGTCGTTGTGCTTTGGAATATATCCATGACGATGGCGGACATCCCCTCGCAAGGCATGCTTTCGCTCATTTCGAAGAGCAGTGAAGAGATCAACAATGCGGCAGGGCTCGGCAACACGCTCAAATCCGTCGCGCTTGCCGCTCCCGGCGTGTTCGTAAGTTTTGTGTGTATTCTCACCGGCTCGGACGGCGCGGTAGGACAAACGGAATATCTTATCACTGCGGCGATTATGGCGGGATTAGGGCTTATATTCCAACTCCTTATGTACTTCAAGTGTAAGGAAATCGTCAAGTCCAACACGTCTGCCGGTATGAGCTTCAAAGAGATGTTCAGAGAGCTCAAAAACAACAAAATGTTGCTCATCGTTTTCGGGACGTACATTCTCGGATTCGGAAGAAACATCGGCCTCGGCATAGCGGTGCAGGCAACGTGCATACTCATTCGCGACGGCATAGACCTTTCCTTTATCGGCATGGGCACGCTTTACGGCGACGCTTGCAGCTGGGCAATCGGCATAACGTCGGCAATCTCGTCCATGGTTACGATAGTTTTGAACCCGATTATCAACAAAAAACTCGGCGAAAAGAAGTATTTTATCACCGCAGGTTTCTACGGTTTTGCGGTTACGCTTATCGCAACGCTCATCTACACGCTCAGCCCCACGGGCAGCTTCGGCAGAAGCATTTGGGCAATCTGGATTTATCAATTCTTCCTCGGCTTCGCTTTCGGTCCGAACGGTTATTTGCCAATGGTTATGACGGCGGACATCGTCGATTATCAAGAGTGGAAAACGGGCAAACGTACCGAGGGTACGCAGTTTGCAATCCTGTCGATGTCCAACAAACTTTCAAACGCGCTTTCCGTTTCGCTCGGTATTTTGTTTATCGGCGCAATCGGTTACGACGCGGCAAAATATGCGGATGTTTCGCACATCGGCGTTCAAGGCAGCGCGGAAAATATGCAGGCAATCGCAAGCTACGTCACCGACGGCATGCAAAACAAAGCGTGGATCATCTATTTCTTGCTCCCCGGTCTTTGCATGCTTGCAAGCTCGCTTTTGATGTTCTTCTATAAGATCGACGAAAAGACGAAGACGCAAATGCGCGAAGAACTTGCGGTGCGCAGAGCGGAGAACGAGGCGGCGCAAATCGTTGAAGAAGAGTGCGACGGCAATTGCTCCGAGTTTGAAAAAGATTGCGATACACGAAAAGACGGCGTTCAAGAGCCGTTTGAAGAAGCTCTTGCGGAGCATTTCGAAGAAGAAATGAACGAAGCTGACGAGCCTGATAAGGATATGGAAGAATAATCCGCAAAGACGTTAAAAGCCTCGCGAAAAGCGGGGCTTTTTCATATGAAAAACCACCGAGCATAGTCGGTGGTTTTTGCAAATTTTCGATTGTTTTGCGACTTTAAATTTTCGTCGTTTTGCAATTATACGCAGATTAAACGGCTTTTTCGATGCGATAAAGCGTTTATTTGATTATGTAAACTTTGCTTTGACACTTTTCAAGCAATACGGTGAGAGTGCCGTTTGTGGTGAGATTTTCACCGCTCCATTGCTCTTTTGCGTGATATTCGTTTTGCTTGGTCATTGCAACGTATTTGTCGTCGACAAGCGTGTTGAGATCGAATTTCGCTCTTGCGCCGTGTGAGGCCTTGTTGAAGAAGCACACCGCAACCGAGCCGTCCGCAAGCGGTTTTGCAAGCACGTCCACAATGCCTTTTTTGACACGTTTGGCTTGCTTTGCAAGGGCGTCTTGGTTGATTGCGATCATATTCTTGTTGGCGACGATGCTCCTGACTTGCTCGTTCATGCTGCGCAAATCGTTGCCGAGAATGAGGGGAGCGTTCATCATGCACCAAAGCGAGAAGTGCGATACGTTTTGATTGTATGTGAGTTTGCCGTTGCCCACTTCAAGCATATCGGGATCGTTGTAGTGTCCTTTGCTTGCGTACGGATAGAGCTTGACGGTGTGCTCGTATATAAGTTTTATCCAGATCCACCACGGGCGAATATCGGGAGTAGTGCGCCAGAGATTGCCCGCCTTCGCGCCCCAGTTGTACGGTTTGCCCCAGCCCCATTCGCAGATTGAAAAAACGATGGGTTTTTCTTTTTGTTTGCGCTCTTTGGCAACCCTTGCCGTTGCGTCTTTGAGAGCTTTGCCCATACGACGATATTGATACATTTCGCTGTCGGCTTTGCTCGTGACGGGGTTGAAGAGTTCGATTTTGTTTTTGCCTGCCGTAAGGTTGACGATGACTTGGAATCTTGCGGTGAGGTTGTAGCGCTTTTGAGGAGGGAAGAGAAGTTCGTATTCCTCGCCGTCGTTGACTTTTGCGATGAGATATTTTTCGTACGCGCCTTTCTTTTTGATGTTGACGGTGAGCACGTATTTGCCGTCCTCGTCGACTTCGATATTGTTGTAGGTGATGCGACCTTGGTTTGCGTCAAGCCCGGAAACATAGCTTCCGCTCGGAAGTTTTGTATCCGTCATAAATCTCGCAAGCCCGGAAAGCACTGCATTGTGTACGGAATACTCCATAGGGTGCGAATCGAATTGAGATATGCTTATCGAGTACACGAGGGGAGCGTATTTGGAAATGGGGATATGGTGGCAATAGTCGTATTTGAAATACTCAACGCCCCATTTGGCAAGGGTGTAGGCGTCGTATTGCTCTCTGCCGAGGCTTGCCGGCAAGTCTTCGCAGGTGAGAGTGCCGTTTGAAGTGTATGCGCCCAGTTTCAAGCCCATTGCGTTGACTTGCTTTGCAAGGTTTGCTATGCCGTTAGGAAAGGTTTCGTAATCGCCTACGAGCTCGCCGTTTTCGTCTCGCAAAGAGGATTGCCAGCAATCGTCGAGGTTGATGTACTTGTAGCCTGCGTCGATAAGTCCGTTGTCCTTCATCGCCTTTGCGGTGTCGAGAATAAGTTTTTCGTTTATGCGGTTTCTGAACGTGTTCCAGCTAGACCAGCCCATAGGGGGAGTGAGCGCAACGCCGTTTTCGTAGTCGGGCAGTTGCGGATTTACGCTTGTGGGCTTTTTCTTTTGAAACAAGCTTTTGATAAAGCAAAAAGGACACATGTTGTTACGTTTCATTTTCCACCTGATTATATTGTTTTTTATTTGATTTTCGGTGCTTTTACGCGCATTTTTGCGTCAATGCGTTCGAATTTCTTCTCGATTGCATCGCCGTGTTCGAGCTTGATTTGATTCATAATCGCAACCAAACCGATGTAGGAGAACGTGAGTATCGCTCCTATCGCAAGCATTGCCTTGCCCATCGCCCACGTGATATGATTGTCAAGACGGAAGAAGGTGCGCAAGAACTGTACTACGTCAACTTGCTCGCCATTTATCGTAGCGTTGATTGAGATGAAATAGACGCCTACGAAAATGAATATCATCAGCAAGTACATGAACAAATTGAGCGCGATGAGCAAATTGGATTTGTTGACCTTGTGCTTTTTGCGCGGTTTCTTTTCCTTTTTGACTTTGACGTCCTTCGTTTCGACGACTTTCATCACGACGCCGTTTGCGATGGAATAGCCTTTTTCGCTGTCGTCAACGCAGCCGTCGTACAAACTCGAATCGATTTTTTGCGCTTTGGCTTCCTCTTTCGCCTTTTCGTTCATAAAGTCGCTGATGCCGAAAAAAGCAGACCAACTAGACAGCTTTGTGGGGAGGGAAACTTTGAAAAGAAGCAAGAAGCCAACGAAAGTGATTATCCAAATAAACACCGTTTGCGATTGTGCGTCGGTGATATCCGTGAGGAAAAATCTGTTGCAAATTATCACGGCTATTGCGCCGAGTAGCACCGTAATTCCGCCGGGTACGGCGTTTGAGAGCACTTTCGGTAAAAATCTGCCCGTCACTCTGTCGGCATTCGGTTCGAGAGCAAGCACGACGGAGGGCATGCCTATCGTGACCGCGCCCATAATCGTGAGATTTTGCGGAGTGAAGGGAAGAGGATCGACTACAATCATAAACAACAGTGCCAAAAGCGTGTTGTAGATGGTTTTCATAATATACAGCGCAGCCGAACGTTCGAGGTTGTTTATGGAGCGTCTGCCCTCGGCAACCACTCTGGGCATGGACGAGAAATTGCTGTCCAAAAGCACTAGAGAGCTTACGTTTTTCGCTGCGTCCGAGCCGGACGCCATTGCAACCGAGCAGTCCGCTTCTTTGAGCGCAAGCACGTCGTTGACGCCGTCGCCCGTCATTGCAACGGTGTGCCCCGCCTTTTTGAGAGCTTTTACAAGCATAAGTTTTTGGTCGGGCAAAACACGACCGAAAATGGTGTATTTTGTTGCCGCCTCGTACACTTCTTCCTCTGTTTCGAGGGTGGACATATCCACAATGTTGTCGCAGTCTTCAAGCCCCGCGCGCATTGCGACCGCGCGTACGGTTTGGGGATTGTCGCCCGATATAATCTTGACGGTTACGCCTTCTTGTTTGAAAAAGCGGAGCGTGTCGGGTGCTTCTTTTCTTATCTTGTCGGTGATGAAAACGAAACTTTCCAAGGTGAGCGTTTTGGGAAGAGTGCCGTCGCCGAATTGGTTTTTCGACGATGCAACAACCATGACTCTGAATCCCTTTTGCGCCATTTCGGACATGGTGTTTTCCATGGCTTTGGTGCGCTTTTTGAACACGAATTCGGGTGCGCCTATGACGTAGGAAACGCCGTCTATTCTTGCGCCGCTCCACTTGCGTTGAGAGGAGAAGGGGACGACTTGTTCTACGTTGCCGCAACCGTTGAGTTCCGCAACGTAGGCGCGAAGGGCGTTTATGGTTGCGTTGTCGTCTTCGAGCGCACTCGTCACGTTTTTGATGATTTGCATTATATCCGACGCGTTTTTGCCTTTTGCGGGGGACAAATCGTTGACTTCCATCGTGCCTTCGGTGATAGTGCCGGTTTTGTCAAGGCAAAGCACGTCGACGCGCGCAAGGGTTTCAACGCAATAGAGGTCTTGCGCAAGCGTTTTGTGGCGTGAAAGACGCATTATGCTGACGCAAAACACCGTTGAGGACAGCGCGACGAGTCCCGACGGAATCATGCCTATGACGGTTGCGATCGTGCCCAAAACGGTTGTCGAAAGGTGAGAACTTATCTTGTAACCGAGCAGGGTGGTGATCATCTTTTGAGCGTCTTCGGGGTTGTTTTGCACGAAATATTTGACGCAGAAAAGCACTATGCCAAGCGGAACGATTATGCTTGCCATCACTTTGACGATAAACATAAGCGAACGCCAAATTTCGCTGTTGGGCTTTTTGAAATATTTTGCGCCCGAACTTATTTTGGTTGCGAAGTTGTCCGCGCCAACGTGTTCCACTTGCGCCTTTGCCGTGCCCGACACGACAAAGCTGCCCGACATAATTTCGTCGCCGGGATTTTTTTGGATTGCGTCCGGCTCGCCGGTGATAAGGCTTTCGTTGACTTCGATCGAGCCTTCGACGACGATTGCGTCCGCACAAATCTGACTTCCGCTTGAAAGAATGGTCAAATCGTCGAGCACGATGTCCTTGATTGCGATTTCCTTTTGCTCGCCGTCACGCAAAACAATGGCTTTTGGTGCGGAGATGAGGGAAAGTTTGTCTATCGTGCGTTTTGCTCTAAGCTCTTGAAAAATGCCCACGAGAGCGTTGAATACGATGAGCAACATAAAACCGAAGTTGCCCATAATGGACACTATGCTTTCGTGAGAGTCCACAAAGAAAAATATCAACGCCGCAAGCGCGATAAATACGAAATTGAAAAAAGTGACGATGTTTTCACGCAAAATTTGCGCAACGCTCTTCGTCTTGACGTTGGTGTCGCCGTTGACTTTGCCTTGGGCAACCCTGTTTTTCACGTCCTCTTGCCCCAGTCCTTTTTCGAGGTCGGTGACAAAACGCTCGGCGGTGTTTTGTTCCTGCTCGGGCAGAACTTCCGATGGTATATAGACGTTGTTGTCTTGATTTTCGGACATAATCTCCCTTTTGCGCACGCGCGCTTTTTCTTACATATATAAACGATTATATCACAGTTTGTTCATTATTCAAGAAAAAAGTTGTGCCGCAGTCGCTTTTTATGCGAGTTTTTTGCATAATCGGGAACTACTCGCCGTATATTTTGAGTATGAAAAGAAAAAAATGCTTGATTTTGGTTGCAATATTGTGCGTGATTTCCTCGATTTTTGCATTGTGCGCTTGCAATAAAAAAACCGACGGAGACGTCAAAGACAACGTGTCGAGGCTCACCGAGGCGTACTATGCCGGCGAGAGCGATTTATTTGCCGTCACAATCGAAAAGGGCAGACGCGAAAAGAGCTTCGTTGCCGACGGAATCGCAAGGGACGTTTGCGATTTTCAAGAGATAATCGTCACTCCGTTGAAGAGCAACGATTATCAATCCGTATCCTACGTGATTTGCTCGGACGGCAAAACTTTGTCGGGTGAAATCAAATGCGGCAAAAGCGGTGAATTTGTGGATTCTATCGCACTCGATTTTGTGCCAAAGACGATAAGCGTAACAGCCGGCGATGTGAAATCGGACATCGAATTGAACTCGATTTTGGACGGTAAATTGTCTGCTGCCGACGTCATAAACATCGCGAAAGACGCACTCAAAGAAAAGATTGACAAAGAGTATTCTGAGGGTAAAGCCGAGCGCGAAATCTACGTTAAACTCATCACCGCCGACCGTGAATCTTACTATTATTATGTGTCGTTTATCGGCGACGGCGTGGACTACTGGGCGATGCTGATTGACCCGAGTACAGGCAATATAATCAGTCGTAAGTAATGCGCTCAATAAATAGTTTTTATGACATAATAAAAGGCAAACCGTCGATTAAACTTTGCGGTTTGCCTTTAAAATTGCGCTGTGCTAGGGAATTCGTTATTTCGTCATTGCTTGCGACATTGCGCTTGCCATTTGTACTGCTTGTTCGCGAATTCGCTCTTGGTCGAATATATCCATTTGTGCAAATACTGCTTTTTTGAAAGATTCAGGCTTTTTGATGCCGTAAAAATATACGGGTTCTGCACCTGCGGTTTCGATTTTTATAGTTCCGTAACTAAATATCTTGCCGAACAAACCGCTTGAAATCGATATGTTTTGAATTTTGTTAAGTGCGCTTGCAACAGAGTGAGTGCGAATCAAACCGACTTTTCCTATAACTTTTTTGTTTGTGAGAGCAAGTTCGGTTGTCAAAAACCTAATAAAGTGAGGGAATATCGCAATAAAAGATTTTTTCGCTTTTAAAATGATTTTTTCGTTATTTGTCAAATTGGTTTCAGCATAATTGCTCATTTTTTAGGTTCTCCTCAAGATTTTAATAATCAAATTGTAATGTAAGAATTCTTAAATGTCAAGAATAAATGTAAGAATTCTTATATGCTACAAACATAATGAAAGACAATCTGATCGGAAAATCCATAAAAGTAAATCGTATAGCGCAAAACTATACTCAAAAACAGCTTGCGCAAAAGATAGGCGTTACGCATGCCGCGATTAGTTATTGGGAAAACGGTGTCAATATACCCAACGTCAAAGATTGCTGGTTGCTTGCCGATGCGCTGGAAATTACGATAGATGAGTTGGTAGGGCGCGACTTGCGAAATTAAACGGGCTTTTAACATTGCCGCTTAAATGCGGAAAACAAGTGCCTTTAATATATCAAAACCGATTATTCGATTATAGAAAAAACGCCGTCAGACGACGGCGTTTTTTATGCGGTTTTTTGAATCAAAGCAATTAGTTGAACAAATCCTTGAACGCTTTGCCGAATTTGACGACGGGAGCTTTGCTTGCCGCAATCGTGATCGGTTGTTTGGTGAGGGGATTGAAGCCTTGTCTTTCCGCTTTTTCTTTTACTTCGTAAGAAGCGAAGTTTGCGATTGCAACTTTGTCGCCTGCTTTGAGAGCTTCTGCGATAACTGCTGCGTATGCGTCAACCGCTGCGGTTGCGTCTTTGATAGAAAGGTCGGCTTTTGCTGCCACTGCTTTGATAAATTCTGCTTTATTCATATTTAGTCCTCCTTAGGATTGTACTGACATTATAGATGAAAAAATCGGGCAATGCAATACTTTTTTTAATATTTGCGTTTTGCGAGCGGTTTTTTACACCACCGGAACTCAATCAAACTTATAGTTTGAATAGCGTAAAAAACTTTTTCTTTGCTTGTGCCTAAAATCCGCTCGTTTTGCAAAAACCGATATGCGTTATATCCCTTTTGCAAGTTTTCAGGCAACCGTGTCCGTGCTTTCTTCTTCGAGAGCTTTTTCGTCGAGTTCTTCTCGGATTTCTTCTTGCTCGATTTGCTCGTTGGTGAGTGCGGCTTTCTTTTCAAAAATAGTCTTTATCGTCTTTACTGCAATGGGGAAGAATATCGCAACCGACAAAGCCTCGGCAATCGGGAACGCCGCCCAGTAGCCTTTCAGCCCCATAGGCGTGTATATTGCAAGCACGTAGCCGAGGGGCACGAGTATGCATAGTTGGCGAAGAAGGGATATGAGCATGGCTTTGATGCCGTGTCCGACCGCGTTGAACATTGCAATCATGATGACGCCCAAAGACGCAGGGATAAACGCAATTGAGCAAAGCCGCAACGCTTCCGAGCCGACTTGAATTCGGTTTGCGTTGTCGCCGACCGAGAAGAGTTTGAGCAGTTGTTCGGGCATCGCGTGGAACAAGATAAGCGCGAACGTCATATATACGAACGCAATGAGTACGGCGTATTTGAAGGTTTTGACAAAGCGGTCTTTTTTGTTTGCGCCGTAGTTGTAACCCATGATGGGAATACAGCCTTGGTTGAGTCCGAAAACGGGCATGAATGCAAAGGATTGCAATTTGAAGTACACGCCGAACGCCCACACGGCGTCTGCAAAACGGTTGAGTACGGCGTTTGAGAGCATGTACATAACCGAGCCTATGGAGTTCATGACGACGGTTGGAAGACCGACGCGCATTATGTCGATTAGAATGTCCTTCTTGATTTTGAAACCCTTGGTGAAAAATACGTCGATGTCGAGTTGCTTTTTTGCTTTTGCCTTTATAATGACGACGATGGGAATGAGCATTGCCACAACCTGACCTATGACGGTTGCGATTGCCGCACCGGGCGCGCCGAGCTTGCATACGCTGATGAGTATCGGATCGAGGATTATATTGGTGATCGCGCCCACGAGTTGCGTCACCATAGGCACGATCATATTGCCCATCGCTTGCAATATGCGGTTGAGCATGGTTTCGATCATAAAACCGAAAGAACAGCACATGCAGATCGTAAGATATGTCGAACCCATTTTGTACACGGCTTGCATGTTTTCGCTGCCTGCGCCCACTCCCGCGTTGACGGTGTACGCCTTGATGAAAGCGTCGGATACAAAGTATCCCAGCACCAAAAACAGCGCGCTGAATATGAAGGATATCAAAAGTCCGGTTTGCGCTGCAAGGCTTGCGTCCTTGTTTCTGCCTTCGCCGAGCAACCTGGATATAAGCGAGCCCGCGCCCACCGCAAGACCTATCGCAAATGCGTTTACAAGCAGCTGCATGGGCATTGCGTAGGACAGTGCCAAAACGCCGTTGGTTGCGTCGTACATGCCGATAAACACGCTGTCTACGATGTTGTAGAGTGCTTGAACGAGCATGGAAAGTATGGCAGGGCCGCTCATGGTAAGTATGAGCTTGCCGACGGGCATAGTGCCGAGTTTCGATGATTGCAAATTTTCTTGTGTAGTCGTCATGTGTTACCTTTTGTCGAAATAAAGTATAATTTAACGAAAAATAAAAAGCAACCGAATGGACGATTGCTTTTTGCGGTGTTTTGGTGAATGGTCTGCTTTCAGTCGTTGGTCTTAGGAAGGTCGGCTTGCGATAGGATATCGCTTGCTTGCGTAGAATCGCTTTGTTCCGTCGCAACGTCCGATTGTTCCGTTCCTCCGTCCGTGAGGGGAGGATTGAGCGGCGTATCGTTGGTTTTGTCGTGCTTGTAGGTGAGTTTCAAAAGCAGAGGAGTGAGCAGGGAGGACACGATGATGAGGATAAGCACAAAGGGCATTATCGACGCGTCCACAAGTCCGCTGTCCACGCCTTTTTGCGTGCATACCAGCACGACTTCCGCTCTTGCCATCATGCCGATGCCCACGCGCAAACTATCCATAAACGAGTATTTGCAGATGAGCGAGCCTATGCCGCATCCCAGCACCTTGCCGATAAGTCCCGCCGCGATGAACGCAAAACCGAATCCTACGATTGCAGGTGATATTGCGCCGAAATCCGCGTTGATGCCTATGCTTGCAAAAAATACGGGAGCGAAAATCATGTAGTTGCTCACTTCCACTTTTCTGTCGATATAGTCCGATTCGGTGAGAGTGGAGAGCATGATGCCGGCAACGTACGCACCCGTGATGTCCGCAACTCCGAACCATTCCTCCGCCGCATACGCAAAGAAAAATGCCATCGCAAAACCGATGATGGGAATACGTCTGTGATGCTCGGGGTGACGTTTGAGATAATGTTTGAGGATAATGTATGCCACAAACCCCACTGCGATTGCCGCAGCGAAGAAGCCTATCATTTTGCCGATTGCAATGCCTATTCCGTCAAGCCCGTTGCCCTTGTCGAGAGAAATGAAGAGGGAAAGAAGCACGACGCCGATGATGTCGTCGAGGATTGCCGCCGCCACGATGGAAGTGCCGACTTTCGTGTTGAGCTTTCCGAGTTCTTTGAGAGCGGCAACGGTGATACTGACGCTCGTAGCCGCCAATATCGCGCCGTAAAAGAGGTTGGTTATGATTTGATGTTGCGATACGTTAAATCCGCCGTTGAACGCCGAAGCGACCAAAAATCCAAGTCCCAATGGGAACAGAACGCCCAAAATCGTTATCAAAACGGAGGGAAGTCCGCTTGTTTTGAATTGTTTGAGGTCGGTTTCCAGTCCTGCCGAGAACATGATGAGGATGACGCCGATTTTGGCAAGGAAGGAAAGCCCCTCCATCGTGGATTGCGTAAATATGTTTTGATTCGGAATAAACTTGATGAAACCGAGAAGTATGCCTGCAATCAACATTCCAACCACTTGCGGAAGTCCGATTTTCTTGCCCAAAAGAGAAAATAGTTTGGTGCAAAGAAGTATGAGCGCAAGCGGAAGCAAAATTTCGAAATATGCTATTGCGGATAGAGTTTGAGTGAACATTTTTTCCTTTATTATCGTATGATTTATGCGTATTTTTTTGAAAAAATCGGAAGATTTAACGCCGTCGTGGGTATTAACGTATATTTAGTCTGATTTTTCAAGAAAATGTTATACTCGGTCTTGGTGGGGTTAGTCAAGCGATTAGGATTAAAGAAGAATTAAAAATTGTGGTAAAATCCCTGCAAAGCCACAAAATATGGTTTTTGTTTGACAACATTGGTATATGTTGGTACAATAAACTCGTAATTGTGCGCTTATATACTACAAATAAAAGGTGCGCGCAAGGAGAAAATTTGGACTTCTTGTCTTTTCTGACACAAGCTGCGGACTATCTCGTAGGCTTTGCAAAGACGTTTGCGGGGCTTTCGGTCGCGCTTATCATATTTATGCTTGCAAGGTGTTTGCCAAAGCGCATACGCAGATATTTTTCCGCTTGCGCGACTTTGGTGATAACTTTCGCATTGTTCAGAGATTCAGTCCAACAATTCACGTTTTTCACGATCAAAGCGTCCGTTGTCAACTTTACGATAGCGTATCTGACGGCTTTGACGTTTTTGTTTTTCGTTTACGTTGCCATCTATATTGCAGACGCGGACGTCGTTCGTTATTTCGTCAACGCTCGTCGAAACGTCAAATGCGATTCGCGCTTCGTAAAAGGATATGCGCTCCACAACGACGGCATAAGCGCGTCGGCTTCTTATTTGCGCATTTCACCCGTTTGTTTGCAATGATTTAGTCTACTTTTGCATGCGATCGCTTTTGCAATTGCGTGCGTGCGCGCGTGTATTTACGCGCTTATAAGGCGAAACCGCCAAAAAAATTTATTCAGGAGAATAACTATGCTTAAAGTTGAACATTTGAAAAAAACCTATCCAAAGAGCGACAGAGTCGCGGTTGACGATATATCTTTTGAATTGCGCCCGGGCGAGATTTTCGGATTTCTCGGACAAAACGGCGCGGGCAAATCCACTACGATAAAGTGCCTTACGGGTATTCTTCCTTTTGACAGCGGCACGATAACCATTTGCGGACACGACATCGTCAAAGAGCCTATCAAGGCAAAAATGGAAATGGGCTACGTCCCCGACAACCACTCCGTTTACGAGCGTCTTACGGGCAGGGAATACGTCAACTACGTTGCCGACCTCTACAAAGTCCCCGCTCTCGTGCGAACGGAAAGAATAGACCGCTACGCAAAACTTTTCAAGCTCGAAAACGCAATCGACAGACAAATCAAATCCTACTCGCACGGTATGAAACAAAAAATCTGCATCATTGCGGCTCTCATTCACGATCCGAAACTTTGGGTGCTCGACGAGCCGATGATGGGACTCGATCCGCAATCCACCGCGGAAATCATATCCTACATGCGCGAGCATTGCGCAAAGGGCAACACGGTTTTCTTCTCGAGCCACAACCTCGACCTTGTCAAGAAACTTTGCCACAGAGCCGCAATCGTCAACGACGGTCATCTCATCGACATCATCGACCTTGCCGGCAACGACAAAAACAAGGCGAACCTCGAAGAAACTTTCTTCCGCGTCACCGGCACTTACGAGCAAAGATTGTTCGAGGACTATATCGCGCAAGAGAGCGCGGATATGCGTCCCGATATGCCTGCTCAAACCGACGTTGAGGAAGAAGTCGTTTGCGAGGAGGAATCAAAATGACAAAAAGCGATTTTTCCATGCAAAGCGTAAGGACGCTTTTCAAACTCGACCTTAAATCGAGATACGGCATATCGCCCGATGCGGGCAAGCTCAAAAAGTTTGCGCAATTCGGCAACATGTTGTTTTTTGTCCTCGTGTATGCGGTGCTTGTGGTGGGTATCTATTATTTGAGCAACGTGTTCGTAACGCGTTCGGGCTTGCGTATCGAATTTTTGGTTATCATCGCAACCTTTACCATTGCGCTCGCAACCATAATTTCTACGAGTACGGTCATTAAAAACCTATATCAGAACGGCGACAACGAAATGTTGTTGCGCTTTCCCGTCAGCGGCAAAGAGATTCTCGTTGCAAAATCCATTTACTGCTATTTGCACAATCTCGTGACTTGCTTGCTCACAATGCTTCCGTTCTACATCTCGTTCGGCGTTGTTACGCA
Organism: Firmicutes bacterium CAG:475; assembly: GCA_000434435.1. Lineage (GTDB taxonomy): Bacteria > Bacillota > Clostridia > Christensenellales > CAG-917 > CAG-475. The sequence continues at coordinate 15,792 of FR895539.1, read as the reverse complement.
CGCAAGCGTAGGCGATTATTTTGCGTATATCGGCATAGTGCTTTTGAGCACGTTCTTGCCTTTCTTTATCGCAAATATCATCGCAGTGCCCGTCATGAAGGTTATGAACCTCGTCAAAAACCAATTTTTGCTGGTGCTTATATTCACCATCATCGTGGTTTGCGCGGTGTTCGTATTCTATCTCGTGTCTCTCAGCAACGTGCTCAAATATCTCAAAAATTCCAATCAGACAATTTTCTCTGCGGATATGATTGCAAGATATAAGCATTTTGCTCAAAACGCATATCCTTTCAACTGGTATGCCGAAATCATCAACGGCAGAAAGTACGCAGGACTTTCGTCGGGACAATACGCGCTTCGTTTCCTTTATATGTTCCTCATCAACGGCGCTTTGGGCGTAGGAGCGTATTTCGTGACGACAAGAGAGTATTACAAGACAATACTTTACGGCATCGAAACGCAAAAGGCATCTTTCAAAAAGAAAATCAAAGACGTGCGTCGTCCGGTGTGGTACGCGCTTTTCAGACGTGAGTTTTACCTCATTTTGAGAAGTTTCAACTATTCCTTCCAATACTTTGCAATGGCGTGCGCCGCTCCCGTCATGGTGTTTTTCTGCAACAGACTTGCAGCGTCCATGGGTACCGAAAGCGTCGGCGCGAGCATTATGCCCGGTCTTACGCTCATGGTCATCGTGATTTTCGTCACGATAATCGTGTCGTTTGCTTCGACTTGCATTTCGAGGGAAGGCAACTGCTTCTACCACACGAAGATAATTCCCGTAAGCTACACAAATCAGATTCTCGTCAAATTTTTGCTTTACTCTATGACGGGTACGCTGTCCGTTGCGCTCTCTTGCGCGGTTTCGGGCGGCTATTACACGAGCGAAGCGGGCGGACATCTTCTCACTCCGCTTGATGTGGGCGCGATATTCGGCATTGCGGAAATGCTTGTTTTGAGCCTCACTTGCCTCAGTATGATTGCGGACATCAAATCTCCGACCTTCAACGTGTCGGGGGACGGCGAGCTCGTTGCGGCAAACAAAAACGTCGCTCTTGCACTTGTCGTCGGCATCGTCACGGCAATCGCTTACGGTTTGTTCACTATGCTTTTCAGTTTCTTCCCGTTCTCAATCGGAAGTTTGGTTATCGGAGGAAACATGAGCGCAATATACCTCATTTTGAGCGTAATCACGCTGTTGTTGCTGGCAGGCTCTTTGGCAGGGCTTTTCGTCAATCTCAACAAGCGTTATCAAAAGATCGTTCCTTGATCTGAAAGGAAATTCGCATTATGAAAAAAGTGATGATAGGTATATTGATTCTTATACCGATTATTATTCTTCTCGTCGTTGCGATGGTTTCCACAATCGTTTCGGCGCAAGCGCATATTGCGGTTGAAAATATAGAATTAAAGTATAAGAATTCGCAAGATACCATATATGAATTGCCCCTTTCTCTTGAAAGCGTGGCAAACAAAGTTGTAAACATCAAAGACTATCTCGACGTTGCCGTTTTCCCCGAAAAGGCAAACAACTACACGATAGAGTGGAAGATTTCCGGCGACGTCACATACACCGACGAGGAATATTATAAAAAGTATCGTGATTACCTCGACAGTTCCGTCCAAACGGAAAAGGTGTGGCCGGCGGCGGCATTCGTGGACGAAAACGGCAACGAAACGTCGTCCAACACGTCGGGCAAGATGGTTATAGGCTCGTATTGCACGTTCACGATGCAAGTCGTGGCGGAAAACGTCAGCAAAACTTTGAGCGTCAAAGTCGTCGGATACGACGTATCCAGAGTGGATTTACGCGCGCAAAACGGCAATAACACACTCGAAGTCGGCTCGTCCGTGCGTTTGCTTCCGTCCTATACTCCGATCGACAGCATCGTCAATCAAACTGAATGGTCAAGCTCGAACGATTCGGTGGCAACCGTTGACAAAAACGGTATCGTCACGGCAGTCGGACAAGGCAGCGCAACGATAACTCTCGGCGCAAGCGTGTTTTCCACGGGCGAAAAAGTCTACGGCTCTTTTGACGTAACGGTAACCGCAACCGGCGCAAGCGTGCGCTACGGCAACAAAATCGTGACAAGCAGATCTTCTCTTACGTTGACAGAACTCGGTATCGACGAGAGCGCAACGGCAATAGACGGATGTGAAATCGTTGACGGAATTGTCACGGTGACCAAGGATGTTGCCACGCTGAACGTCGACGGCAAAGTTTTCGTCATAGAAAAGTGCGACGCGGACGCAATCGAGATTCAAAACAAAAAGTTCTACGAGCACACCGACGACGGCTACGTGCTTGCCGTGGGTGAACATACTCTCAAACTTGCGGCGATTTGGACGGATATGACCAATCGAACCGAGCTTTCAAACGTCGTTTGGACGTCTAACAACCAAAGCGTTGCCACGGTCGGCGAAAACGGCGAAGTCAAAGGTTTGTCAAACGGACTCGTTACAATCACCGCCACCGCAAACGGTAAGAGCGCAAGCGTGACTATAAACGTTCAAAACAAACTTGCGTCCGTGCAATTGCGCACGTCCGACGCGTCGCTTGCCGTCGGTCTTGCAAGAGAAACCGTTTTCGCAAGCCAGAAATTTGCAAATCCTACAAACGTAAAGAGCGACGATAGCAAGATTGCCAACAGCACCCGCATTGTCGTTGAAGGCGAAAAGGTCGGAGCAACGAAAGAAGAGCTTGAGCTGTTCTATTCGGCATACGATTTCGAAGTAGTCAAGGGCGGAGAATATGCGTATTTTGACGATACGATCCGCAACATGCTCGTCTTCAAAGACGAGGGCAAAGCACTTGAAGGCAAGGGCAGGCAACAAATCGTTGTCAGAGTAAGCGCAAAGTATCCCAAGTACGAGGGGATGACCAAATTCACCACACAGGAAGTCACGCTAAACGCTATATTCGGCGTTGCGGTATCTTCGGTTGCGGAGCTTGAAGCGGCGGCAAAATATCAACGAGCATACGCAGAAGCGTCGGAAAATGTCCTCGGAGCGCAAAAAAGGTACGAAATCAAAAACGATTACGACAACAAAACGTATCGTGTTCAAGCCAACCCGTATTCGAAGACGACGTATGCGATTTGCTTTGAAAACAACGTCGCTTATACGATTGCCGAACAAGGCGAAAACCTTGTGGGGCCTGAGGACAGAGTCAATTTCTACGGAGACGTGTACGGCAACAATCATATGCTGTCAACCGAGACCAATCAGCTTGCGACAAACACAAAACTTATGCGCATTTCCTGGTCGAACGTGACTATGTCCAACCTCATTCTCCGCGCAAACAGCGCAGCGCAGGGCACCGAAATCGATTCGGCGGAGGATACAAAAGACTTTACGGGTATTCTCGGACTTGTCGGCAGCCACGTAAACTGGGACATATATCGTCTTGAAAACGTCAAAATCGAATATTGCATATTCGAAAACGCAAAAGAAGGGATCAATGTCAACAATTCGAATGTCGATTTCGACGGTTGCATTGTCAGAAACCTTTGCTACTGCGGTATTGCAACGCAAGCCCGCATAAACGAATCGGACGGAGTTTTATATCCGTATTATTCGCATATAGGCATGAACAATTTTGTGTTCTCCAACACGCTTGCGTCAATAATGGTCGTCAACTATGAGCATTATACGACGACGGGCAAAGCCACAGATTATCGTTTTGCGGCAACGGCAGAAGAGAACGAAAAATGGTTTATGGACAACTTCTATGCAAACGGAATCAATTTCCGTTTCAGACAAACCGGATTCATCGACGCATACAACTGGCAACCCGTGTCGAGCGCATCGCTCATCAGCGTGGGTAACGTCAACGGCATAAACGTGGATGACCTTATCGCAAAATTCAGCGATATGATCATAAGAGGCAACTCTGCGTTTGCAAATCGCAGAATAATTGATTCGAACGACGTGTGCTGGATTCACGTTGCTATCGTCACGGCAGGTATCACGACGGGATTTACGATCGAAAACACATATGCGGACGTAAATATCCAAGACAAGAGATTGTCCTATTTCAACACGAACGAAATGCAAATCGAGCAAACTTCGCCGCTTGCAAAAATCGGCGAAACCTTTCTTAAACAAGCGTCGGCAGGTATCTGGGGCTACGACAATCAACAAAACATCCAACCGTCTACGACTTATATGGTCAACGACGCGTTTATCGATAGGTTGCATACAAAATAATGTCAGAATAATTACGGGAGAAAACATATGAAAAAAGTAATGATTGGAATCTTGATCCTCATACCGATAATCGTTTTGGTTGTCGTTGCGCTCGTGTCCGTCATCGTGTCGGTCAACGCGCATATTGCGGTTGAGGATTTGCAGCTCAGATACAAAGATTCCGACAAGACGATCTACACTCTTCAAATCCCCTTCGACGAGGTTGCAAACATAAACATTTACAACTACGTCGACGCAAAAGTTTATCCCGAAAAGGCAACCAACAAAACGGTTGAGTGGCAAATCGTCGGCGACGTTTCCTATACGGACGAAAACTACGAAGCGTCCAGAAACGCATATCTTGCAAATTTGTCCTCTCTCAAAGCGGAGCTTGAAAACGAACTTGCAAACGGTTCGTTTTCGACGCCGGCAAGACAAAATGCATACAACGTCGTAAAAAGCAAGTATTACAAGGATTCCTCCCTTATAATCTCCGAAATGGCGGATATTTTGCTTGAAAAAGTGTATCCGGCGGCGGCATTCGTGGACGAAAACGGCAAGGAAATCGAGTCGAATACAACGGGCAAAATGCTTGTGAGTTCCTATTGTAAATTCACGGTGCGCGCGCAAGCGGAAACGGTGTCTAGAATTATCACCGTGTCCGTGATGGGCTATGACGTCGAAAGAGTTACGCTCGGCGTTTCCGAAGAAGAGGACGCCACTCTGGGCGTGGGGGAATCCATGCGCTTGCTTGCGACATACACTCCCATTGACAGCATTGTCAACACGACGATATGGTCAAGCTCGGACGAAAGCGTGATTTCTGTTGACCAAAACGGCGTCGTCACCGCTCTCAAAGAGGGAAGAGCGACGATAAGTTTGCTTGCGAGCGTCTATTCCAGCGAAAAGAAAGACGAACTTGATTTTGTTGAAGGCACAATCGATCTAACCGTCGAGCAGAAGGGCGCAAGCTCGATATTCGGCGAAAAAGTCGTGACAAGCAGAACAAGCCTTACGTTTGCCGAACTCGGCGTCGTCAAAGAGGAAATAGCAAGCGTTGAAGGCGGACTCTTGACAGAGGACGGAATTACGGTTAACGCCGATATCGCGCAAATCACGACCAAAGACGGCAGACGTCTTACGTTGACGAAGTGTGCGCAAAGCGATATTGCAATAAGAAATACGCGTTTCTATTCAAGCGAGAGCGGTTACGTGCTTGCCGTTGGCGAAAACGTGCTCGATCTCGACTTGGTATGGGCGGATATGCTCCAAGACGGTCATCCGCAAAACGCGGTTTGGACGTCGTCCGATTCGAGCGTCGCAACCGTTGGCGAAAACGGAGAAGTAAGGGGCGTTTCGAGAGGAATCGTTACAATCACCGCAACGGTTGGCGCAAAGTCGGTTAGCGTGACGATAAACGTTCAAAACAAACTTTCCCAAATCCAGCTTCGCACGTCAAACGCGTCTCTTGCAATAGGTATCGCGCGCGAAACCGTGTTTGCAAGCGAGAAATACGTCAACGTCGGCGTCAACAACGACAAGGTTGCAAACAGCACTCTTATCACCGTTCAAGGTCAACCCGAGGGCGCAACCGCTGCTCAACTTGCCGCGTTTTATTCCGCTTACGTCTTTGAAATCGTCGAGGGAGCAGAGTTCGCTTCTTTCGATTCCGAGATAAGAAACAAATTGGTGTTTACAAATGCCATGGAAGGTCTTGGCAAACGACAAATCGTCGTCAAGGTCAGCGCAAAATATCCCAAATACGAGGGAATGACCAGATTTACGACCGAAACGGTTACGCTCAACGTCGTCTATGGCGTTGCAGTCAACAATATCGACGAACTTATTCAAGCCACAAAGGATCAGGAAGCCTATGCAAAGGCGGAGGACAACATCGTCAATTCCGACGGGATAGAGGTGTGGCGACTTCAAAACGGCGGCGACACATATATCGTGCGGAATGCCAAATATTCAAAGCAAACTTATGCGATAGTGTTTGAAAACAACTGTGCGTATACCCCCGAATATGACAAAAACGGCGAAATTGTGGCAAGCGTTACCTACGACAATTTTGTGCGTTTTTACGGCGACATATACGGAAACAATCATATGCTTTCTGCAAAGAGAGGACAGGTCAAGGACTATCTTGTCGGCATACATTGGAGCAATATCAAGGTGTCCAACCTTGTCATGAGAGTGAACGACATCGGCGACAATGCGGAAATCACCGACGCAGAAGACACTCAATCGTTTAAGGGAGACGTCGTCGACGTCGAATCCGGACACGACAGACTCACCGGCATCCGCTTCGAGTATTGTATCTTTGAAAACTCACGTCAAGGTGTAACCACGTATAACGCAGACATCGAATACGACGGTTGCATTATGCGCAATATGATTCAATGCGCTATGTATATTCCGCAAAGGATTTATCAGGACGAAAACGGATATCGTCCGTGGTTCTCGCACGTGTCCCTCAACAACTTCATTTGTTCAAATACGCTCGGTACGCTTATGTCCATCACGTACGAATCGTTCACGATGACCAACAGCAAAACCGGTAGGTTTGTCAAAGACGATCTCGCCGCAAACGAAAAGTATTTTATGGACAACTTCTACAAAGCGGGTATAAACTGTGTGGTCACGCAAACGGGATTCCTCGACGCATACAACTGGCAAGACATCAACAACGCAAAACTTATCGATGCCGGCGACGAGAGTCTCAACACCGTCATCGGAGGTATGCTTGGCAATCTGATATCCGAAAATTCCACGTTCGACAACTACAGGTACACCGCCGGCGACGGCAAGACGTATATGCACGTTGCGTTTATGGTTTCGGGCATTTCGTTCTCGGACGGCATCACCAATGCGCCGACTTATCTCGAACTCGATATGGACGACAAGAACTACCACTGCATAGACACTCACAATCTCAAGGAAGAGGGAAGCAGACTTGCAAAAACCGCTGCGAAATTGCTCAGCGGTATGTCGATTAAGCTCTACGGCTATGACAATACGGCAGCCATAAATCCCAACACTCCGCAATATCAGGTCAACAACGCGCTTATTGAGAGAATACACTCTTAAATCGACAAAGTTGACAAAAACAGGGTTAATGCATCTAAATCAATATGAAAAAAGTTCTTTTGGGTATATTGACGCTTATTCCGGTTATCGTGTTGCTTGTTGTGGCAATGGTGTCCAACATCGTTGCTCTTCAAGCGCACATATCCGTTGAAGACGTTTTCCTTCGTCTGAAAAGCACGGGGGAAGACGCTTATGATATTTCGCTTTCTTTCGATTCTATAAGACAAAAAACATTTTCTATCACGGATTATATAGATGTGGTCGTTTATCCTCAAAGGGCAAACAACTATACGCTCGAATACGAACTTTCGGGAGATATTTTATACACCGACGTCGAGTACGAAGACAACCGCAACGAATATCTCCAAGAGAGAGCGGCACTGGTTAATCAGCTTGAAGAAGAAGTTTCGACGGGCATTTTCGAGGATGAAAAGCACCGCGAAGCGTTTTATATTGTCAGAGGCAAATTTTTGGATTCGTCGCAAATCGTAAACGCAATGGCGGATTTGCTTTTGTCCAAAGTGCGCCCCGCCGTGTCGTTTGTGGATGCAAGCGACAACGAAGTTGCAACGAACAACACCGGAAGGATGCTGGTTGCTTCCTATTGCAATTTCACCGTACGGGTGATTGCCGAAAACGTTTTTAAAACCTTAAACGTGTCCGTGACGGGCGACGACGTAGAAAAGGTTTCCGTCGTGTCAAAGAGCGGCAACACGCTGCAAGTGGGACAAAGCATTAGACTTTTGTCGGTATATACGCCAATCGACAGCATTGTCGAACACACGATTTGGCAAAGCTCGGACGAAAACGTTGTGAGCGTTGATCAAAACGGCGTGGTGAACGCAACGGGAGAGGGCAGTGCAACGATAAGTTTGTTTGCAAGCGTCAACTCATCTCGTAAGAGCGAAAACGCTGAGTACGTGAAAGGCGTTTTTGAAATACTTGTTTCAAAAAACGGTGCGAGCTCGAAATTCTTTGAAAAGATATCCACAAGCAAATCGGAGTTTACGCTTGAAGATATAGGTGTAGATGCAAGCGATATCGTCGGTGTCGAGGGCGCGACCTTAGACGATACGGGGCTTGTTTCTATGACGTCAAATAAAGCTACGATTTCGCTCGAAAACGGAAAGCAATTCATTATCGAGAGTTGTTCTTCGGACGATTTAATCATAAAAAATGCGCAATTCTTTGAAAAAGACGGCGGATTTGTGTTGTCGGTTGACGAAAACTCGTTGAAACTCGAACTTGCTTGGGCGGATATGCTCAAAGAGGGTGCGCCGCAAAATGCAATTTGGACGTCCTCTGACACCGACGTCGCAGTCGTGGACGAGAACGGTTTTGTCAAAGGCATATCGAACGGAAGCGTAGTCGTCACGGCAACGGTTGGCGAAGCGAGCGTATCCGTCGAATTGAACGTGCAGAAAAAACTTGCGTCGATACAGTTGCGCACGTCGAATTCCGCACTTGAAATCGGCATCGCAAAAGAAACCGTGTTTGCGTCCGAAAGATATTTGGACGTATCGCTCGGCAACGAAAAGACCGCAAATTACACCAACGTCATCGTAAAAGGCGAGCCGCAAAACCAAGCGTTGTTAAAAGATTTTTATGCAGCTTACAAATTTGAAATCGTAAGCGGCGCGCAATATGTCTGTTTTGACGACGAAGTTGCCAACAAGCTGATTTTCTTGCCTACTCTCGAGGGCGCCGGCAAACAGAGTATCGTCGTAAGAGTGAGCGCAAGATACCCCAAATATGAAGGATTTACGAAGTTTACAACCGAAGAAGTGACGATAAAAGCCGTTTTCGGTGTGCAATGTTCAAATATAGCCGAGGCAAGACAAGCAACGAAGGATCAAAGAGAATACGCCCACAAAGACGGCAATTTGCAAAGCAGAAAAAACGTTTTCGAAAAAGAAATCGCAGGCGTTAGATACGCAGTTTACGATGCTCCCCGATCACGCACTTTGTATGCGATCTGCCTTGCCGACAACATCGTTTACGAGGTGAACGAGGACGGCACGCCCGTCACGGTCAACGGCTCGAACAACTTGAATTTGTACGGAGATTTGTACGGAAACAACCACATTATTTCCGCGCTTAAACAGCAAGTGGAAACACACCTTATTCGTATCAATTGGAGCGGCGTTACGCTTTCAAACACGGTTATGCGTTCAAACAGCATAGGCGACGACGGTTTGATAACCGACGCCGAGGACACCGAAGGCTTTACGTCAACCGTTTGCGAAGTTATATGCGGCTACGATTGGGACACCAACCGCCTCAACGACGTTTGCATCGAATATTGTATATTCGAAAACGCAAAACAAGCGATAACGCTTTTCAACGTCGACGCGACAGTCAACGGGTGCATAATCCGCAATATGACGCAAGTGGGCATGTATATACCGCAACGTATGGCGGATATGGGCGATGCCGTTTATCCGTTTTACAGCCATCTCAACATAAACAACGTGGTTTGCTCGAACATGCTCGGCTCGCTTATGAGCGTTGCGTACGAAAAGTTTACAATGAAATCCTCAAAACTCGGCAGATTTGCGGACGATTTTGACGAAAACGAAAAGATTTTCCTCAAAGAGTTTTACTCGGCAGGCGTAAATTGCGTGATAAATCAGACGGGATTTTTGGAAGCGTACAACTGGCAGAATATCAAAAACGCAGGTCTTTTGAAAACGGGCAACGCCGACGTTGACGGTATGATAGGCTCGATGGTTTACGATTTGATCAGAGAAAACTCCGCTTTCGACAACTATAAATACGAATATGGCGGCGAAACGTATATGCACGTCGCTTTCATTTGCTCGGGCATCTCTTTTAAAGACGGCATAATGAACGCTCCGACGTATTTGCAATACAACTCGCAGAACGCAAACTACTCTTGCATAAACACCGCGGATATAAAGCCGGAGGGCGGAAGCAGCGCTTCTCTTGCGGCAACCGTGTTGTCAAGAATGTCGTTGAGAATTTACGGTTACACAAACGACGCAAGCATAACTCCCGCATCGACGTATCAGGTCAACAGCGCGCTTATTGAGAGAATGCACTCTTGAAACGACAAAGTTAAAACGGCAAATCTTGCAAAAGAGCCGTTGTGATTATTGCAAAAAAGATATGAAAAAACCTCGCAAAAGCGAGGTTTTTTTGCAAGTTTGACGTCGTTTTCAGAACGGACATTTCGAGTAAACTGCGACGTAATCCACAAGAAAGTCAACGGGGAAAGTGCCTTCCGGATTTTCAAAAACGCTGTTTGCAAAGAAAAAATCGGGCTTTTGCGCGACGCCGTTTTTGCCGCCCACTTCAACGGATAGGAACAGATAATCCTTTTCGACGGTGGATATATACTTCTTGTCCGTGATTTCAAACACGAGCTTTCTGTCAAAATAGAAGCGGTAGTAATCCTTGCTCCAATCAAGTCCGAAAGTGTGCCAATCGTCATAGATATCGACTTGCGTTTTTGCGGTTTGCGTGTTTATAAATTGCTCTTTCTTTATATAGTTTTTCTTGTAATCTCCCACATGCACGGCGCACTGATACGTTTCGTTTTCGATGAGCTGTTTGGAGAGCAAGTTGTTGACGGGGTTGAAGTAGGGCGATTCCATTATGTCGATTTCAGCTCCGCACACGTTTACGTCGGAGGTGGGCGCATCATACATCATTCCTTGCGGCATCAGCCAGAATGCAGACCAGATTCCGCTTGCTTTGGGGAGATAACATCTTGCTTCGAAATAGCCGAAAAGCAGTTCTTTTTTGTTCATCGAATCGACTGCGCCCGTGTAGAAAGTCCCGTCCTTTTCAACCGTGCGAATCACAAGATTGCCGTTTTCGGTCAACACTTGATCCTTGTCCCAATATCCGCCTTTGCGTCTTTCGTGTAGTGTATTCCAGACGGTCGTGTCGAGTTCGCCGTCAAAATCGTCGAAGAAAATTCTGTATTGCGCGCTGTCTAGGTCGATTGCGCGCGCTTGGACTTCTTCGTCGTCGCACGCAGTGAAAAAGGATAGCGAAAGTATCGCGATAAGTGCGATAGCGGCGGCAAGTATAATTTTTTTGTGCATTGTATTTTCCCTCTTTGGTTGTTGTTTTTATATTATACAAAAGGTCTTTTAAAGTCAACGACCAAAACTTGTGATAAAATGAAAAGCAGACACAGGTGTCTGCTTAATTGTGCGAATTTGCAAAAGTGTGTTGAAATCTGTCTCGTTTTTTAGTTTTCGACAAAAATCTTTTTTGCAAAGTCATAGAGAGCTTTGCGCCAAACGGTTGGGTCGTGTCCGCCGGGATATTTTTGATCGATATACGTTATTCCGTTTTGCGCGAGTTTGTTGACGATGTGCGGATAAAACAGGATTGTCGACGTGTCCATATTGCCGATTGCAAGCATCAAAACGTCAAAACTCTTTCCGTCTTCATATTTGAAATCGGGCACGGTCGTGTCAAAAGACACGGTTTTTTCGCCAAAACCCGACGGGGAGAATGCGCCGACGTAGTTGAAATAGTCCTGATATTTGAACGCCGTGAGCAAGGTTTCTCTTCCGCCCATGGAAAAGCCTGCGATTGCGGTGTTGTTTCTATCGGTAAGAGTGGGGTAGTTTTGGTTGATATAGGGCATCAGAGAGGTGATAATCTCGTCCGCGGTTTTGTCGAACATCGTGCAGTAATCTTTTGAAAAGATGCTCGGTTGCTCGCCTGCAGTGATATTGCTGTCCGCCGACACGAGAATCATAGGTTTGATTTCACCCTCGATTTGCAAGTTTTGAATCACGTATTTTGCACTGCACATTTCAAGCCAGCTCTTGTAGGTGCACGACATGCCGTGAAGCAGATAAAGCACGGGATATTTGTTGTTTTCGTCGTAATTTGCAGGCAGTGTGACGTATGCTTTTCTGTCGGTGTCCGTAACGCTCGAGTGATAGGTAATTTCGATGTTTTCGCCGTATGCGTATCCCTCTTTTTTCTCGTAAAACTCCGGCTCGGGAGTAGGTGTCGGCGTCGGCGTAGGTTCGGGTGCAGGGGTATCCGGTGTCTCGTTGCACGCAAAAAGCAGACAACTTGCCGTGCAAATCGTCAGAATGAGAATGATAAGTTTAAGAAAAATTTTTTTGTTCATGGTGCCTTTCAAACCCGTTTTGCGTTCTTTTACATAAATGTAACACAGCTTTTTTGTCTTTGCAATATTTTGTGTCAATCCTTTCGCGATTTAATCGCAGGTTGCTGCGAATTTTGTAGAAAGATTATACAATCGAACGAACGTTTTTTCATATAGCCGAGCATTGAATTTTCACACGGAGCGCACCGCTCGAGTAAAAAAAGAAACGCCGTGCAGACGCTTCTTTTTGCGGATAGAATATCGATTTTTTCGATATGAATAACGTTTTTGTCGTGTAAAAAAACTTATGCGTTTTGTTTTTCTGCAAGCATACGGGACAAAAACGCTTTCGTACGCTCTTCCTTCGGTGAGGTGAATATTTGTTCGGGCGCACCTTCTTCGACGATAACGCCGCCGTCCATAAATACGACTTTGTTTGCAACGTCGCGCGCAAAAGTCATCTCGTGCGTTACGACGATCATCGTAAGTCCCGCCTCTGCAAGCTCTTTCATAACTTCAAGCACTTCGCCCACCATTTCGGGATCGAGAGCGGAAGTGGGCTCGTCAAACAAGATGACTTCGGGGGACATCGCAAGGGCGCGCGCAATTGCCACGCGTTGTTTTTGACCGCCCGAAAGCTGACGAGGCTTTGCGTTGATATACGCGCTCATGCCCACGAGTTCGAGATATTTCATTGCGACGGCGTTTGCCTCGTCCTTTTTCATTTTCAGCACTTTTCTAGGGCCAATGGTGCAGTTTGCAAGCACGCTCAAATTATTGAAAAGGTTGAACGATTGAAACACCATCGTCACTTTTTCACGGTATTTGGGCGCGCTTTTGGTTTTCGTCACGTCTTCGCCGTGAAAACAGATTTGCCCCGACGTTGGCGTCTCGAAGAGGTTTATACAGCGCAAAAGTGTGGATTTTCCGCTGCCCGACGAGCCGATTATGCAGGTTACGTCGCCTTTTTGGACATCGAAATCGATGTCTTTGAGCACCTCGTGAGTGCCGAAGATTTTGCCGAGATGGCGCACTTCGATGATTGATTCGCTTTGTGAGTCAAGTTGCGCAGTGTTGTCTATATTCGTTATGTTTTGAGTATCTATTGCGGTGTTTTCCATAATTTGCTCCGTGTTTTCCTCGTTCTGTATTGAAGTGTTCGCATCCGTAATCGTCATTGTTCGCCCCCTCCGATAGCTTGTTTTTCACGCAACATGGATTCTGCGTCCATATTTTGCGAACCCATGATTTGATAGTCCTTTTTGCCGTCCATCTTCTTTTCGATGAGGCGGAGTATGCGCGTGATGGTGAAGGTGAGCACAAAGTATATCGCCGCAACGACGAGGTAGGTTTCAAATATCGCGTAGGTGTGCAATGCGATGTCCTTGCCATAGAAGAACAGCTCTGTAAATCCGATGACGTTTAGCACCGACGTATCCTTGATGTTGATGACAAACTCGTTTGCGACGCTGGGCATAATGTTGCGCAACACTTGCGGCAAAACGATGTTCCACATAGTTTGCGAGTGCGTCATACCGATTGCTTGCGCGCCCTCGAATTGACCTTTGTCGATTGAGATGATGCCGCCTCTGACGATTTCCGCCATATACGCGCCCGTGTTTATGGATACGATAATCAAACCTGCAAGCGTGACGTTCATCGTGCTGCCGTTGTTGATAAGCGCAAAGCCCCAGAAAATAACCATTGCCTGCACCATCATAGGCGTGCCGCGGAATATCTCGATGTACGCCGACAAGATGAAGTCGCCGATTTTTTTGAGTACCGCCAAAAACTTGTTTTTGGGAGCGTCGAGAGTGCGATACATTCCAATCAACAAGCCGATAAACAAGCCGACTATCGTGCCGACGATTGCCACCAAAAGCGTGTAGCCGACGCCTTTGAGAATTGACATGAAATATTTGTTGAAAATGTGTCCTATTCTTGCAAAGAAGGTTTCGGGGACATTTGCGTTTTCGGTTGCGTATTTCACGGCGTCCTGCATGATTTCAAGTCTGTCTTGGCTTGAAAGGTTGAGAAGAACGGCGTTGATGGCGTCCTTAAATTCCGAGCCGTATCTCATACCGATTGCGATTTGAGTGTCTTCGGCGGTGGCGGTAAAACCGTTTTTGTTGTTGGTGAGGTGGACGTAGGTCAAATCCTTGTTGGAGGCGCAGTCGGCAATCGCACCCGGCTCTTCTGCAACGTATCCGTCAATGGTGTTGGCTTTAAGTGCGCTTGTCATGAGAGGGAAGGACGACATCGGCGTGCCTGCTTTTATGCCGTGTGCGTCGGCTTGCGTTTGGAGTGCGTCGTTGTGAAAAGTGCCTTGTTGCGCAACGAGGTTTGCGCCTTTGAAGTCGTCAAGGCTTTTTGCGCTTGCCCATTTGCTGCCCTTTTTGACGACTACGACGAGGTTGCTTTCATAATAAGATTCCGAAAAATCAATGGACGCGCGTCTTTCGTCGGTAGGACTCATGCCTGCGATAACAAGGTCAAGCGTGCCTGCTTTTACGCCGGGAACGAGAGAGTCCCATTCGGTTTTCATAATCACAAGCTCGCGATTGAGTGCCTCTGCAATGCGCTTTGCAATGAGAATGTCATAGCCGTTGGCGTATCCGTCGGCATTTGATATTTTCACTGCGCCGTTTTGGTCTGTCTGTTGAGTGAAGTTGAAGGGAATGTAGGCACATTCGAGTCCGACAACAAGTTTTTCTTTTGCGGCGGCGTCAGTTGATTCGCCTTGCTTGTTGCATGTGCTCAAAAGCACAAGGCTTGCTGTCAAAACCGACAAAATCAATATCAAAACTATGATTTTGGAAGTCTTTTTCATTGTTGTTTCTCCTGCGAAAAGTATTTTTACAAATCGACGGTAGGCGGCATCGGGGACAAAAAAATCCGCAATGCCAACAACATTGCGGATATAAAATATCGCTCAACGTTGATAGCGCTCCACCTTTAAGGTGACAGTACAACGCATATTCTGCGTTGTCCCAAGAAAGATCGTTTCAGACCAAACAAGTCTTTCTTTCGGCGGATTTTCCTTTGCCACCGCGACGAAGTCTGCGCCGTCGGCTTATCATAAAATCCGCACCTCTATCGAGATGATGTACAAAGTGTAGCATGTCTTTTTGACAAAGTCCAGCGTTTATGATAAGTTTTTTTCACAAAAAAATATTCTTTTGTCGCTTGCTTTCATGTCGTCATTGCAAAAGTGCGACGACATTGCATTGCGACTTGACAAGAAAAGTAACGAAACAAAAATCACAAAAACGCTTGTCTATGTCGCAAAAATGATGTAATATAAGTGAGCAAAACACCAATGGGGTCATGGCGCAGTTGGTAGCGCGTTTGAATGGCATTCAAAAGGTCAGGGGTTCGAATCCCCTTGGCTCCACCAAAAAAATATCATA
>FR895538.1 GCA_000434435.1 Firmicutes bacterium CAG:475 | reverse complement strand
TCATACAATCGGCGCAACCTTATATGGTCAATCCCGACTGGGCGCTTGAATTTTGGGCACCCGTCGTCATTGCGGCAATCATAACCATCGTCCTCTATGTGGTCGGTCAAAAACTCGGTGACGCTTCCGATCCGAGAACGCATATGTGAGGTGACGTATGGAAGATAAAAAAGTTTTGTTATCCGTCAAAGATCTCGAAGTCAAATTCCGCGTCAGAGGCAGAATCCTCACCGCAATCCGCGGAATCTCACTCGATATCTATGAAAACGAATCTATTGCAATCGTCGGTGAATCGGGTTCGGGCAAATCCGTCTTTACAAAGACTTTTGCCGGTATGCTCGACTCAAACGGCTTCATTTCGCAAGGCGAACTCATCTTCAACGACGACGAGCTTGCGGATACCGTTGCAACTCCGACAAAATTCGACAAATTTCTTCTCGACGTCGTTTTGAAGCGGCTCAACAAAGCCTCAAAACTCGAACTCGGCGCGGATATCTATCAAAAAATCCTCGCGCTCAAGGCGGAAAAGAAGGAAAAATTCACCCTCAGCGAGCAAGAGCATGAGAAAATGCAGAACGAGATCGACGATCTCAAGTTCCGCCGCACCGAGGCGTACAACCTCAAACTCACGCTCAATACGCGCAAGGAAAGAGATAAGGTCAAAGAAACCAACGGCATTATCTCCGATTGCGACAAGAAAATAAAGGCTCTGGAAAAGACAATCGCTCAAACCGTGCGCGCTCACAAACAAGCGGCAAAAGCCGACCTCGAATTTGCAAAGTATTACGCCGAAACCATGGCAAAGCTCAAAGAGGAATATAAACTCGCTTTGCAAGGAGAAATCACCGAGGATACCGTGCATCGCAACGAGATTTTAGGCAAGGAAATTTATCTTTCCGTCGGAAGATACGGCGCACTCGAAAGATTTAAGCTTATTGTCAAACTCATTCTCGCACTGCGTAAGGCTATGCGTCTTGGCGTCGACCTCACGAACGACGAGCAACTCAATCAGATTTTCGATCCGATTGCGTTCAGAGTCAAGTTCCTCGACGGCACCACCGAAACGCAACTCCATGGCGTGTGCGTGCTCAACCTCGCAAAAATCAAGTACACAAAGGACTGGCAAAAGATCCGCGGTACGCGCATCGCAACCGTCTTCCAGGATCCGATGACGTCGCTCAACCCGATCATAACAATCGGCAAGCAAATCTCCTCAATCATCATCAAGCACCAACACTGCTCGGAGGCAGAGGCGAGAAGAAAAGCTGTCGAATTGATGAAGAAGGTGGGTATTCCCAATGCGGAAAACCGCTATGACGACTATCCCTTCCAATATTCGGGCGGCATGCGTCAGCGTATAGTCATCGCAATCGCGCTTTCGTGTCAACCCAAGATCCTCATTTGCGACGAGCCTACAACCGCTCTTGACGTTACCATTCAAGCCCAAATCCTCAAACTTATCAAGGATTTGCAAAAAGAATTTAACTACACGATCGTGTTCATCACCCACGACCTCGGCGTTGTCGCAAACGTCGCGGACAGAGTTGCGGTGCTTTATGCGGGACAAATCGTCGAGCTTGGCACCGTGGACGAGGTGTTTTACGATCCTCGTCATCCGTACACGTGGGCGCTTTTGTCGTCGCTGCCGCAACTTGCGGAAAAGAACACAGAATTGTATTCGATTTCCGGTACGCCGCCGTCGCTTTACAACAAGATCATCGGCGATCCGTTTGCGCCGAGAAATCCATATTGTCTGAAGGTGGATACGCTCAAAGAAGCTCCGATGTTCCAAGTGACCGAAACCCACTTCGCAAAAACATGGCTTCTCGACCCCAGAGCGCCTAAAATCGAAAAACCCGAAATCATCAAAGATATTCACGGCAGATTGCTCAAAGCATTCAATATCGAGGAGGTGGAATGATGGACAAAGACAAAATAATCGACGATATCCAAACCTCCGCATTGGATAACTCCACGCCCGTCGAACAAGAACTCGCAGTGGAGCAGCAAGAGCATATCGAAAATGCCGACACTCAACAAGAACCCGTTTGCGAACAAAGCGCGCCTTCTTTCGGGGATTCCTCCGTTGAAGAAACTCCTGTCGCCGACAATTCGGTTGAAAGCGACGAGAAGCCTTCAAAAAAATCCGCAGGGAAGGTTATAAGCGACTGGTTTAAGGGCGTCGGCGGAAAAATTCAAAGACACTTCAAACGCGTTGGCGACAGCTGGAAAACGCGAATCGATCAATACAAAAATCGAGTATATACTCTCCCTGAACAAGGTCCGCTTGACGAAAACGGCAGAGAAATTCTGTTGTCCGTCAAGAACGTCGACATCACTTTCGGCAAGGGCGACAAGGCTGTCAAGGCAGTAAAAAACGCGTCTTTCGACATCTATAAAGGCGAAACGTTTTCTCTCGTCGGCGAATCCGGTTCGGGAAAAACCACCATCGGACGCGCAGTCATCAGAGTCAACCCTTGCGCAAAGGGCGAGATTCAATACAAGGGCGTGCGCATTTCGGGCAATATTTCGCATAAACTCGACAGACAGGTCATCAGGAACATCCAAATGGTGTTCCAAGATCCCGCCGCATCTCTCAACGAGCGCGCGACCGTCGACTATATCGTGTCCGAAGGTCTTTACAACTTCCACCTCTTCAAAGACGAAGCGGACAGAGTTGCAAAAGTCGAGCAAATGATAAAAGAAGTCGGTTTGCTCCCCGAACACCTCACGCGTTATCCTCACGAGTTTTCGGGCGGACAACGCCAGCGTATCGGTCTTGCAAGAGCTATGATTATGGAGCCTTCCCTCGTCGTTGCGGACGAACCGATTTCCGCTCTCGACGTGTCTATTCGCGCGCAGGTGCTGAATCTTCTCAACAAGTTCCAAAGAGAGAGGGGCACAACATATCTGTTCATAGCGCACGACTTGTCAATCGTCCGTTTCATTTCGGACAGAATCGGCGTTATTTACAAGGGCGAAATCGTGGAAATTGCGGAAGCGGAAGAATTGTTCGCGTATCCGCTTCACCCGTACACGAGATCTCTTATCTCGGCAATTCCTATCCCCGATCCGAAGCTTGAAAAGAAGAAAAAACTTTTCGTGTACGATCCCTCGCAACACGATTACAGTCAAGATAAGCCCGAAATGGTGTGCATCGGACACAATCACTATATCTTCGGCAACAAGAAAGAAATCGAAGAGTACAAACGTATAAGGGAAGAGGGTGTTCCGCTCAAATCTTCGTCATTCATGACCGAGCAAGAAGCTCTCGAATATGCCGAAAAAGAAGCGGAAGAACCCGTTGAGGCAACCGAGCCCATTCTCGACACACCCGTGCACGATACGGGTAGCTCGTGGTTTAAGGTGCTGTCGTTCTTCTTGCCTATTCCCGGCATAATCGCGGCGTATATCTTCAAGAAGTTCAATTACATAAAGAACTTCAAAGCGTTCAAGAAAGGCGCAATCGCAGGATTTATATTCTTGGCGGTACTGTTGGTACTGTTCCTGTTCTTCTTGCTTTTGACGCTCAGATAACAAAACGTAAGGTTTAGCGACGAGCTAAACCTTTTTAAACAAAGGCGATTATGAAAAGATATGCAAAGGATAAAAATCTCCTTACGCCTCCGCCTGTGGAACAGGTCGAAGTGTCAAACAAAAACGTCAAGCTGAGAGTTGTGCTTTTTGTGCTGTTTTTGGTGCTTGCGATTGTTTGTTTTGCCGTTGTTATGGTTGTTTTGTTGAGAGTCGAGGCAGGGTGGTTTGCGATAACCCCCGATACATCCTCAACGAAGAACTGTGGAGGGGAGTTCGTTTTTACCTATTATTTTGATAAAAATCAAGACAAAAACTATCGTCAAAGCGTAGCGTCCAAGTACACCGAGGCAAGCGAATACGCCTACAAAGTTTTTTACGCAAGCGAAGAAGTCGACGGAATGAACAATTTGTTCTATCTCAATACGCATCCGAACGAAGAAGTGCAGGTTCCTGCGTTGCTGTATCGGTCGCTCAAAGCGTTCGATGACGCGGGAAACAGATTTTTGTATTATGCTCCGATTTATGCGTACTATGAAGAGATGTTTACGTGTATTCACGACAACGATGCCGAAAGGTTTGACCCGACAAAAAACGAAAGCGTAAAGACCTATTTCGACACGCTTATTTCGCTTATAGCGGACGAGAACAATGTAAAATTGGAGTTTTTGGACGGGAATGTCGTCAAACTTGTCGTTTCGGACGAGTATAAAAACGCGTTTGGCGAAAACACACCCTTATATCTCGACTTTTTCTGGACGAAAAACGCTTTTGTAATCGACTATATCGCAAGCACGATGACGGATGCCGGCTACGATAAAGGTATTATATCGAGCTATGACGGCTTCACACGCAATTTAAGCGAGGCTCACGACGAATTGCAAGCAAACGTGTTCGACAAGACGGATGACGGCGCAATCGTCGCTGGCAGGCTTGCGTACAAGCAACAAATATCCGTCGTTATGCTCAAAGATTATGCGATTTCAAAAGACGAGGACGGTTACTACGTCTATGAGGACGGCACGTCGCGCTCTCACTTCGTGAACGTTGAAAACGGCGAAAACGTAAGCGCAATAAGCACGTACACCGCATATTCCGCAACCAAAACCTGTTCGCAAATCGTGCTTGAGATTTTGCCGCTGTATCTTGCGGATTCCTTCGATACGGATAAGGTCGCAAGCGCAAAGGAGGGAGGAATATTCTCGATTTATTGCAAAGACGGCAAAATCCTTTGCAACGACGAAAATATGACGATCAATCCGATCGAGCGTGAGAGCGGAACGTACGTCGTCGAGCGCATTGCGTAATTCGTTTCGAATTGAAAAATTAAAAAAAACAAGCAAAAAACGCCGTTTTTCAGGCGTTTTTTCGTTGGGAAAAGAACGTATGGCACAGGCACGAGATATTTAAAGAAAAAGGACTCTCAACGGCTTCAAGTGCCGAAATGGTGCCGAAATGTGAGCAATTATATGGACAAAAAGCAAGCAAAGTGCTACCATATACATTGTTTTGAAACGGCGCTCGTTTCAAAGGAGGACTTATGGCAAAGGCAACTATAATCGCAGTCGCAGGAAAGGGCGGAGTGGGCAAAACCTCACTTGCGGCAAACATCGTTCGCAATTTGGTGGAAGCATATCCCGACAAGCGTATTTTGGCAATAGACGCAGACCCTGCCGTAGGACTTTCAACGGCTTTGGGCGTTGAAGTGAAATCCACTATCGACGACATCAGAAAAGATATTATAGAAAATGTCGAGGACGGCAATGCAAAGGGTGCGATCGAGTTGCTCAACGAGGCGCGTTTCCGTATTTTTGACGCTATGGTTGAAAAAGACGGATACGTTTTTATTGCCGTAGGTCGCCCCGAAAGTGCCGGTTGCTATTGCAAAATCAACGCATATCTCAAAGACGTTATCGGTATTTTGTCCGAAGAATTCGACTACGTAGTTATCGACGGGGAGGCTGGTATCGAACAAATCAACCGCAGAGTTATGGAAAAGGTGACTCATTTGATTCTTGTCACCGACCAATCTAAAAAGGGTAGGGACGTGTGCAAAACCATCAAGAAAGTTGCCGACGATCTCGTCATGTACGACAAGATCGGCATCATCGTCAATCGCGTTTCCGACGAGGACGCAGTGCGTGCTCTCGACTATGACGGAGTGAAACTTTTGGCGGTTATAGGCGACGACAAAAACCTTGCGTCCTTCGACCTTAAAGGTGAAAATGTGTTTGAACTTCCCGAAAACTCAAAAGTCGTTCAGGGCGTCAAAGAGGCACTTAAACAACTTGAAATAATACGATAAAGTGCGGATTTTGCAAAATACGCACAAATAATCATACAAATAATCGACTGAAAAACAGGACTTTAAATGATAGGAATTTTTGACGAAGACATAAAAAAACTGTTCGATTGCATTGCGAAAAACGATGCGAAAGTCTATCCGTACGACAGCGGCAAGGCTTTGCCTACGAACGAGCAAAGCGAACTTATTTTGATGAAGGACTCCGCTTTCGAACTCGGCGGTAGCGATATGCCTTGCACTGCGGCAACCGTGCTTACCGACGATATGCCCGTCAAAAATCAAACCATACTCATCGGCAAAGAGCTTAAAGACGTCAAAAAAGATTGTAACTATGCAAAAATCGTCATTATTTCCGTCAATGCCGAATCCGACGACGAGCAAGCCATTTTCGATCTTGCAAAATCTTTGGAGTACGCGAAGTACAAGGAAAACGTCAGCGGTTATATGATGCGCACGTCCGTCATCAAACAGCGCGAGCAAGTCAGGGTGGCAAAGTCTGCAATCAAGAGAGGGTTGTCGTTCGAAGCACTGGGTGCAACCACAATAAAATCGTATTTGGCAAAAGACGCCGTCAAGGCCGTTACGGTTGTTTTCGTTGCGGACGCTCAAATAGATTTTGCTCCCTTGCAAGAGTTTTCATCTCACACGTCGCAAATATTGTCTGCGTTCAACCACATTCTCGACAACGTGCTTGTCGATTGCGCCCATTGCAACCTGAAAGAAATCTGCGACTCGGTTGAGGGAATGAGAGAACTCCATATGAAGCAAGCAAGATAAATTTGGCTGATTGTGATTTAAGAAAGACCACCGTGTTACCGGTGGTTTTTTTGAGCTTTACAAGAGTGTGTGTGGGGGGGGTAAATGCAATGTCCCCCTCATCAAGTGTGTGTTCTTCCTCTACAAGAGTGTAGGATGGAGAACTCTAAATTGAAATTTCCCCTTTCCT
>FR895537.1 GCA_000434435.1 Firmicutes bacterium CAG:475 | reverse complement strand
AGTCCAAACACGTGAGGAAGGGGGACATTGCAATTAAGGTATATGTCTAACACTCTTGTAGAGGCGGAACAAATATATTTAATTATGTTGCGGTTGCGGATGATTTTAGCAAAAAAAACGACGCGGAAGGCGTCGTTTTTTTGTTGGGTAAAATTTGCTTGTTGTTGAAAAAATTATCTTATTTCCGTCACGTCGTAGCCTTCGGTTTCGACGGCGGCTTTGAGAGCGGAATCGGAAACGTCTTTTGTGAGCGTTACGATTGCGTTTTTGTTTTCGAGCGACACCTCGACAAGAGATACTCCGTCCACTTTTGAGAGTGCTTCGTTTACATGTTTGACGCAGTGCATGCACATCATGCCTTCGATTGAAATTGTTTTTTGCATAATATATTCTCCTTTATTTTTGTCTGTTTCCGTTTCGATTTGAGCGGCGTCGCACGTGTCGGGACGGTTGCTTTCGTCTGTTGAGCAATTGCCATTTGCGAAGTCGATTGCGGTTTCCGTTTGTGTTGATTGCGGTGAAGTCGCTACGGATTCGCTTTGATTTTTGCGATTTTTTACGACGGCTTTTACCTCTTCTACGTCCACGTCTACGGGCGGTTTTTTGCGCTTGGATTCCTTGTTCAGATTCGCCAAATTCAGCCTCAACGCATTGAGGACGACGCATACGCTTGACAAGCTCATAGCCGCTGCTCCTATCATCGGATTGAGCGTTATGTTGACAGGATCGAAAGACAGCACACCGGCTGCGATCGGGATGCATATAACATTGTAAATAAACGCCCAGAACAAGTTTTCTTTGATGTTGAGAAGGGTGCGTCTTGAAAGGTTGATTGCTTTTGCGACATCGGAAAGAGATGACTTCATAAGCACAATGTCCGCGCTGTCGATTGCGATGTCCGTGCCTGCGCCTATCGCAATTCCGATGTCGGCGCGGGAGAGTGCGGGTGCGTCATTGATTCCGTCGCCCACCATTATGACCTTGCCGTACTTTTTGAGAGCAGACAAAACGTTGTCTTTGTCGCTCGGCAAAACATCGGAAATGACCGCGTCGACACTGCATTTTTCTGCAACTGCTTTTGCGCTCAATGCGTTGTCGCCTGTGAGCATAATCACGCGCAAACCTTGTTTTTTGAGAGCGGAAATCGCTTGCGCACTGTCGGGTTTTATCTCGTCCGCAACGGCAATTATACCTACGATTTTACCGTCCAAAGCAAAGAAGAGAGGAGTTTTGCCTTGCTTTGAAAACTCGTTGCCGACCTCTTGCGCTTCGGGCGAAAGCATGTCGTTTTTTTGCATTAAAGTTGCGTTTCCTATGAGGGCGTCAAGACCGTCGAGGGTGCCTTTTACGCCGTGTCCGGACAAGTTTTCAAAGCTGTCGGCAGGCAGGATTTCATCGCCGTATAGTTCTTTTGCGCGATTTACAACCGCCGACGCGATGGGGTGTTCGCTGCCCGATTCAAGTCGTGCGGCAAGCAAAACAAGTTCGTTTTCCGAATATGACGAAAGCGTTTTTACATCTGTCACAACGGGCATGCCTTTGGTGATTGTGCCTGTCTTGTCAAGCACCGCTATATCCGCTTTGCCTGCTTCTTCGAGGGCGGTTGCGGTTTTGAAAAGTATGCCTGCTTTTGCGCCTTTGCCGTTGCCGACCATGATTGCCACGGGGGTTGCAAGTCCGAGCGCGCAAGGACAACTTATCACCAAAACGCTGATGGCGTGTTTGAGTGAAATTTCGATATTTTTCGTCACGCTTATCCACACGACAAAAACAAGCAATGCAACCAAAATGACGGTTGGTACGAACACTCCCGACACTTTATCTGCCGTTTTTGCGATTGGAGCTTTTGATGACGATGCGTCTTCGACAAGTTTTACGATGCCTGCAAGGGTGGTGTTTTCGCCAACTTTTTTAGCCTTGACCGTGACGAATCCGTTGATGTTTGTCGTGCCGGATATGACCGACGATCCGACGGCTTTGTCAATGGGCATGCTCTCGCCCGTGACGGAAGATTCGTTGACCGAAGTGTCGCCCGAAACTATTTCGCCGTCGGCGGCAAAGTTCTCGCCCGGACGCACGACAAACAAGTCGTTTTCTTGAAGATCGGATACCGGAATTTCTTTTTCAACGCCGTCAACAATCGCATGCACGGTTTTTGGGGCAAGGTTCATAAGCCCTTTGATTGCGGAAGTGGTTTTGCCCTTGCTGTATGCTTCGAGGGTTTTGCCGAGAGTGATCAGCGCAAGAATCATTGCCGCCGATTCAAAGTAGAGGTTGTGCGCAAGGTGGGCGAGATGCTCGGGGCGCACTGCGGCTTGTATCATCAGCGCAACACTGTATATGAAGGAGATTGCGCTGCCCATAGAAACAAGCGTGTCCATATTGGGCGCACGGTGGATAAGACTCTTTGTTCCGCTGACAAAAAACTTGCCGTTGATAACCATGATAACAAGCGAAAGCACGAGTTCGTACACGGCAATCGCCATTGTATCGTCCGCAAACGAGAGCGGCCAGCCCCACATCACCACACCCATCGAAACGTACATCAGCGGTATGAGAAGCACAAAGGACAAAACAAGGCGAATCACCATGACGAGAATGGGATTCATCTTATCCTTTTTTTCGGATTTATCGCTTGCGAGCGCGGCTTTGTAGCCTGCTTCGGCAACCGCTTTGGATACGTCTTTTGCGGTGAGGGGAGCGTCGTATTCCACCACCATAGAGTTGGTGAGAAGGCTCACGCTTACGCTTTTTACGCCGTCAAGCGCGCCCACGACCTTTTCCACTCTTGCCGAGCACGCCGAACACGACATGCCCGATACGTTGAATTTTTGTTTTTCCATAATTTTTACCTGTTTGTGTGTTTTTCAATTTTTCCTTTTGTCATTGCGAGGAGCAACGAGAGTTGCGACGTGGCAATCTAGCGGAGCGAAATGCGCCTGTGGGCTGGATTCCCACGCTTACGCTCGGAATGACAGAGGGGTGGGACACCCACGCTCGATTCGATTGCGCCTGAGGGCTGGATTCCCACGGTCACTGCGTTCCCTCGGAATGACAAGGAAAAAATGGAATCTTCCATTTTGTCATTGTGAGGAGCAACGAGAGTTGCGACGTGGCAATCTA
This sequence comes from Firmicutes bacterium CAG:475, assembly GCA_000434435.1. Taxonomy (GTDB): domain Bacteria; phylum Bacillota; class Clostridia; order Christensenellales; family CAG-917; genus CAG-475. The sequence continues at coordinate 825 of FR895537.1, read as the reverse complement.
GCGGAGCGAAACGTAACAACTATTTCAATTTCTTGATGAGGGCGAGGGCTTCGTCCAGTATTTGAGTATTGCCCGACTGCACGTTTTCAACCACGCAGGTTTTCAAGTGTTCGCCGAGAATTTCGTAGCCGAAACTTTCAAGCGCGCTTTGCACCGCCGACAGCTGTATGAGTATGTCGCCGCAATAGCGGTTGTCCTCAAGCATATTTTTTATGCCGCCAAGTTGCCCGATGATGCGGTTGAGCCGTGAATTGAGAGATTTGAGCTGCTCTTCGCTTCGGGGAGTGTGCTTTTGATGCGAACAGCACGAGCAACATGCCGTGCATTGTTGATTGTCGTCCATTTTGATATATTCCTTTTGATGTTGTAGATTGTCCTTGTTGTTTTCATTCCGTCCCCGGAGATTGCCGCGTCGCCTTGCTCCTCGCAATGACAAACGAGGGGGGGGTTATATACCCTGTGGGGGTATATTTATGGTAAACCATTTGGCGAAAAACTGTCAAGGGAAAGTATGCAAAAAAGCGAAAACAAATTAATTTTTCAAAATGTCCAATAAAACGATTGATTTGAGTGTATATATATTATAAAATATATAAATCAATGCGTCGTGGGCGCATACACGGAGAGAAAAACATGAGAAATTCAAGGACAAAAACACAAACGAAATTGAGAAATTACATAAAGCTGACCGCAGGCGCATTGTTGCTTGCTATTACGTTTGTCCTTGTCTTTGCCGGCACGCTCTCCGGTGCTTTCGGCATTGAAAACGAACTCCAACAAAACGGTACGATTGAAAACAATGTGGCGAATGCTGCGGTTGAAAAA